>JAIRXK010000046.1 GCA_031268315.1 Puniceicoccales bacterium
GACTACAATCTGAGCGACGCGTTGGTAAAAAGTGTGGCCATGTTTCTGGCGGGGACACGGGCAAATCCCGAAGCACTGGCGATCATTTTTCAAACCTGGCATCGGCGGCCGCAGAGCTCATCGATCGTTCTCCCGCAGCAACATACGCTGCAGCAGCTCGCGGCACAGCTTGCGATGTACATGTGCGACCTCGCCCAATGGGGCAAGGTCGCCGAAATCCTAGGACTCATGCCGTCGGACACGGCGCTGTGGATTCTGTCGGCGGCGGACCCCCAATGGGCGACAAAGATCCTTCCCCACATAAAATCCAAAACGGTGCGGGAGAACCTGGGGCATGCCTGTGTCGCAGCGGCAGAGAAGGAGCCGGGCGCCGCAAATGTGTTGCCTTTGCAAAAAATAGAAGCTAAGTCGGCGCCAACGGCGGAGAAGGAGTCGGCGGATTCGCTTAACATTTCAAAAAAGGAGTCGGGCGCACAATTCCGAGATTCCAATGGACAATTTTCAGCGATACTGTCCAGAAGTGGCAAGGAAAAAGTGGGTGTGGGATGGGGCCCTCGCCCTCCCCACGCCATCCCTAGGGGCCGACCCAAAAATTCCGTTCCATAGGGCCCATTGCTCCTCCGAGCCGCTCTGCGGCAGGGAATTTCATAAAATCTCCGATCGCTTCGCCGGGGAATGCCCACGCAGTGCCATCATTCTCCATTGCCTGGCCGTATCCATGGAATGTGGCCGGCGCCGCGGATGAATTGGCCGGTTCCTCCTCGCTTTTTTAGGAAAATGCCTTGGCCGTGCCCGTGCGCGGAATGCGCACGGGCACGGCCAAGGCGTGGGTGGGGGCCCCCACGGCGGGCATGCGGTGAAAATTGGCACTGTTGGTGGAATGGGCAGCGCTCTTTGTTTTGAAGCGCCGCATGGAGATTTCATTGTCGATTCTACTACGATGAAACTTAGTTTGCCTGCTCGTATTAATGCTTTAAAGCAATGCGAGAAACCATGGAAAAGGCCGTTAGCTCTGCTAAAATTATTTTCAAATTTAAGCACATCGCCCCAATATTGTTGGTTTTACTTGCCATTTTTGAAGGATTGGCAGTGACATTTCACTGTGAGCACAAACGGCTTGTGGCCGCATGAAGTGGCATTGCGAATCCCGCAGTGAGGTAAAAGAACGGATAGGTAATCGATGAAAAAATCATTTTTTGAGCGGCGGGCCGTCGTTCATCCATTGATCATCGGCAAAAATTAATTTTCCCAGGACGGTGAAGTAGACGGCCGCGGTGATTTCCCTTCCATTGTCCCCGCTGCCGTGAAAAAATTCCACGTATCGCCGCAGCTGTTGCCGATAGCAATCGCCAATCCATTCCGCCGCTTCGCCGTCCGTTTTCCAATCAATGATGCAGATCCGATTGCCATCTTCACTAATGCAGAGCAAATCGATGATTCCACTGGCACGATCGCGGTTGTAAAACGGCCACTCGGCGTAAAAGCGGCAAAATTTTTCCCGAAGGAGCGAAGGCAATGAGGAGTGCAAAAATAGTTCCATTTCTCGGCGACCGCGCTCTCCGTTTGGTCCGCCATCCATGCGCAATTGCAAGTAGTCCGCCTGTTCCCTACTCGAACCGGACCATGGGAAGTACCGCATGCAGCCATGCCACCAATTGCCGTAGGAAATGGCTGCACTTTCTTGAATTTTTTCCCTTTCATTTGCGGCAATTATGCTCTGTCCACGCAATCGTTCCAGCGCAACGGCGGTGCGCCCGCAAATTTCATCGCATTTCACTTCCGCGGGCTCCCTTTCATTGGAAAAGGCAATGGCCCGGCCGCAGCTTGTGGTAATCGGAGTTAATTTTTCAGCCGAGTAGGGATCTATTTTTTCCGTGGCCATGGAGAGAATGGCCCGTGGCGCATGGATGTGGAATTTTTTACCGTCACATTCTCCAGTGCCGGTAAAGAGCAAGGTCCCCTTTGTCCGCGTTAGCGCCACGTAGAGAAGCCGGCCAAATGCCTGCAATTTTCCACCGTCGTAGGCATTTTTTAGGCGCAGATGGCGCTCCGTTCCGCCGAGCACCGGCCAGATGGGTTGATTGTCTAAGTAGGAAAATGTTGAAATCGTAAAATTGCGACTGGTTATGGGAAATTGTGCAAAGGGAAGCAGAACGACAGGCCATTCTAATCCCTTGGATCCGTGGAGTGTATCGATGTAAATTCCGTCCACATTGGGCATGAATATGTCGCACTTCGAAAAAAACTGTCTCTGCAAATTTTTCCAAAAATCCTCCCAAAAAATTTCATGGCCATTTTTCCCGCATAGCCAGGAGAGAGTTTCCTTCCAAACAAATAATTCCTGCCCATAGGCAGCTGCATCTAGGCAAAATCTCAATTTTTCGAGCAATTGAAATCGCTCATTTAGATATTCCACGCCTTGGATAATGTGTTTGCAGCGCACCCATTCCCAGGCCATGCGCAGGGCATTCAAGGCAGCGTTAATCTCGGGTTCACCCTCCAGACATTTCGACGGGTCATCCTGAAAAAATGCAGAAAATGCCTCCCGCGGTGATGCAAATCGAGCCACATGGTCCGCCACTTTTCCGTCACTCAGTCCAAAAATTTCACGTAAAACGCTGGCCAATTCGCGAAAATCCGTTGGAAACACAAATATGCGAATCAGTCCACAGAGCCACCGAAATATGCAAAAATCTCCCCATATCCGCTGCCGTATTTTGCAGGTGGCTGGAATGCCATTGGCACGCAATGCGCCTTCAAGTGCCAACAAATTTTTACGATTTACCCCGCCGAGGATGGCCAGTTGCGACCAGGAATCAATTGCAAAGTCCTCCGGTGTTTTCGAGGAAAAAAAATTTCCAAGTTCCACAACTTCTTCTGCCGGAGTGGAAAATGTGCCATTCAAATCGATTCGCAGCACCGCGCCGCGCCGCGCCGCCGGATGCACCTCCATGGGAATGAAGCGGGCCTGCCCGAGCGAATGGTCTAGGACCCGTGGAAATAGGCCGTTGACCAGGCCAACTACATCCGCTGGACAGCGCATGGTCACATGAAATACCAATTCTTCCACGGATAAATTGGCTTTTAATTGCTCGCACAGATCCAAAAAGCGGCGAAATTTTTCTCCATTTTCTGCATAGATCGATTGCTGGGCATCTCCGACCAGGGAAAAATGCCCCTGGGAAGGACAAGGCTCTTCTTCCGAGTCCTGGGGAACGATTTTTAGAAGAAAGGAAAAATCATCCACGGATGTATCCTGGGCCTCATCGAGCAAAATTCGATGGGCACAGCCGCGCAGCCGGCGGAGGATGGATTCGTCGCAAACCATCTGCCGCACGCAGTGGCCAATGTCGCCATAGAAGGCAAATGAACGGCTTATGCGGTAGGATCGGTATGCCTCCGCCATGCGATGGCAAAAAATCCCACCAACAACTTCCACCCATTCGGCCAGCGGTCGCAGCCAGTAATCGTTGCAAATTTCGCAAAATGGCCGGCCATTCACCTTTTCCCTGCTCCATTCGCCGTGAAATTCCATGGGTGAACCGTAGCCGCCGTAAAAATTTTTTCTCCAGTCCAAAATCATCTCCCGCTGCTCCAGAATTTTTTTCGAGTGGGTCTCGCTATGCAGGATTAATTCCCAATTTATTTCAGGCAACGGCGGCAGCGAATCCCTAAGAACTGCATCCTTTTCTGCCGTCGCGAATCGCGCCGCTCGCAGCAATTTTTCCCAGGAACACAGGCCCATGAGTGGCAGCAGGTGCGTTTCCGGAAGAAAGTGATTCCAATCTTTTCCCGAATCCTCCAAAAAATCGTGCCATAGCTGCCTTTCGTCCGGCGACTCCGGCTCAATGATGTGCATTTCACCGCGGCGCTGAAGGTGGCCTCCAAATTTCTCCAGGAGGTGAAGAAAGAAGCTGTCGATGGTCCCGAAGAAGGGAGCGACATTGAGCTGCGCCATCGTCAGGCCTTCCCGGCGCAATTTCTCCGCCACACGCCCACGAATTTCCGCTGCGGCCTTCCGCGTGTAGGTGATAACCACCAGGCTATTTAATTTTTCAATTCCGCCTTTTTCCACGGCTATGCATGCAATGCGATCGCTGATGGCGGTGGTCTTTCCGACCCCGGCGGGCGCAACGATTAGAAAGTTACGGTCAATTTCTCCACGGAAACGATCCCGTGCCCACTGGTCCTTTAGGATTTCACTCATCTTTGCACTCCTTCCCGGCCCCATCGGCCATAATATCCCATCCGCTTAATCGCCGTCTTACCTGTACTACATCGGCCGGAATGGCACCGTGGGAAAATGTGATAAATGGAACCTCTCTGCCCTCACTATCCCCATAGCCAAAGGATAGCTTCCGCTGCAATGCCATAAATTGGTCCAAAAATTCCCATAGCCACCGGGCACTTTTATCACATCGATCGGGAAAATCCAGGCCGAGTGGGCGGCAATGGGGAGACAAAATTTGGATGTGGACGTCATAGTGTAAACTGCTGTAGTAGAAAGCATAGAGCAGCATCTGTAAAAAGTGGCCCCTGCGGAATTGCAGCGGTGTAAATGCCATGCTGGGCGACCGGGTTTTAAAGTCAACAATGCGCACACTTTTGCCGGCTCGCAAGACCAAGTCGCTGCGGCCATGGATCCAAAGAGATACCGCCCCATTGGCCGCAAATGAGCGGATGGGCATTTCAATATCCGCATATTCCCATTGGCCATCGGCCAGCTGGCGACGCAGGCAACACAGCAATGTGGACACCTGTCCCCAAATTTGCCTTTCCAGTGATTCCGTGAGGCCATAGCCGCAGTCTTTCTTTGGAAATAGGCTTTGAGGGAAAATAAAGTTTTCCTCTTTGGAAAGAAAAACTTCCCGCTGTAAATTCTGCTTTTCCAGCACCTCCGCAATCAGCCGGTGGACAAAAATTCCACGGACCATTGGCAATTCATCGAATGCAGATTCCGCAATTTTTTTCATTTTCAGGATATTTGTCAACCACACCTCTTCCGGCGAAAAAAAGGTCCGTTCCCAGGCCGTGCAGGGAATGGCTTCAAGAAAAGTTTCGCGAAATTTTGAATCCTTGGCGACTGAAAAGTCATACTCACCAAACTCCACTAGCTGGCGCCGAGCGGCATGGGCATCGATGCAACTCTGAAAGTAGGGATCATCGGCCGAATGCTGCAATTTCACGGAAGGGGAAAAAAAAGCATCCAATTTGCGGAATAGATCGGCCGGTCCGCGGACCGGCGAAAGAGACGATGTCACTGCAAATTCTCCGGGGTTTTTCCAATCTCCCTGGCCGATGATGACCACCTCCTTCGCCCAGTGAAAAACTTGCCGGGGAAGATTGTGCCCGCTTGGGACGGGCAAATCATCGCCGTAGTAGAAGTCGTCCATGGAATCATTGATCACCTTCAGATCTTCTCCGGCCCAGGGAGTGCTGGAATTTTTCTCCGGCCCGGCGGAAAAATCTTCAACGGTGCAAATGAGATGGTCAAAGTGGCAGTGCGGAAGGCATGAGTAGTCAATGAGATGTACGTGCACCGCATAGCTGCCCCTGTCCGTGGGCCTTTGAAAATATCTGCGAGTCACAGCGTCCAACCACTGCAAAAATGCATCCCTTGGCAGTGATTCGTAGGCAAATTTTAAAATTTCCAATTGGGAAACAAAGTTCTCAAGGAATGGAAATTCTCTCCGACAAATTTCAAATGCATCGTCCAGGGGACAGGGATCGGGCAATGGCGACAGATATTTACGCAAATTGTCGGGAAGATTTTCCCCGCAGTGATCACTGATGCATTTTTGCGTAAATTCCTCGATGGAAAATTTTAAAAATTCCCACTCACTCTCATCCATTTGGCCTGCAACAAATTTGCCATCTAGAAGTGCCAAACACTCCTCCCTCTTCTGCCGCCGCTGATAGGACAACCATGGGCGCCAAATGGGATCAATTCGCTGCATCGGTGAAACTGGGATGGAGTCAAAGAATGGGATTTTCAACAATTCCAGGCGGGCACGAACGAGGCCGTGTAGCCGATCATTTCCCCGGAAGGCAATGGCGATGCTGGGATCGGAATTCGGTGAAGCAGTTCCCAGAATGGCCAGTACTTTTCCGCTTACAATTTTCCCCACGTCAGTGCCGCAGGAAGCAACGGAAATCTCCAGAAATTTTTCCTTTCCCATGCACCCGTGGCAAGGAATTGGCGTCAAATCATAGTTCCAAACCCTTCGCCAGCGCAGTGTGCGGGGAGTACTTTCGGCCATTTCGAAGTAGGCGTGCAATTCATCCGCTGAATTTCTCAGCGCCACCATGAATGGATAGCTGTCCCAGGATCCCTCACTGAAGCCGATGATGCGGGCCCTGTCCCAGTGGATGCGGGGCGGTACTTCCGCCAATTTCATAGCCAGGCCCATGGGGGTGTAAAGTCCAAATGTTTCCCAAGTTTTCAGTGGCGCATCTGGAAAAAAAATGTCCCTTTCCTTTGGTCTCATGCGGAAAATTTCTCCGATGCAAGCGGGCGAAAGTCCGCGGTCCAATTGCCAGGGAATGAGCATCTCCGCCGGCAGCGTTCGAAGGGGTAAATTTTGCCGCAGCAATAGTTCTTCAAGCAGCGTACCCGGAGTAAAAAATTGCACACCTCCGATGGAGGGAATCCTATGCAGCAGTTCCCGGCGAAAGTATCTCAGGATATATCCGCTGGGAAAGAGCAGGGCATCGTTGGCAATGGTTGTTTTTCCGTCAAATTGTTCAAGCAGATCCTCCATTGCCCGTTCCGCAGCGTCAACATAGGCCGAAATTATACTTCGCATGCATCACCATGACCGGCGGAGAATTTCCTGTCAAATGCTAACGCCGACTTCCTTTTTTGCCCGCTGCAGGCAACCTCAGGAGGTACCTTTCAGAGCAATTTTCTGCCTTTGCAAGGAATGCCGGGAAAACTGCGTAGGCCTATAATCTGCACGCGGAGCCCGCTATTACAGCAATATTTTCCTTTGAAAAAGGGATGCAAAGGTAAATTTTTCAAAATATGTAAAAAAAATCTTGCATGGAAATTCTGACATGCTAGGATAACATCAATATGAGTAGCACGGTGGATGCGAATTCGCAAATGCGCTTTCACTCTGAAAGTACAGACGGCTTATCCCTAATTCGAAGCAGTAGCGAGCAGGTGGCACGATTACCCTATAGGCCCGACATTCAGCCTGAATATGTACAGTTTGCCGTTGAAAATGATATGGTTCCCACTTCCTTGGCGACTGCCCTTAAAAAGGCAAAACCCGCATGGGAAAAGTTCAGCGCAGCAATGGTGCCTACAGAAACCAACGGGGAAAAGGCCTGTGAGGTCTCGGAAGATTTTTGGGTGGATTCAATGGGGAAATCTTTCGCAGATTCTTGTCAGTTTTACGATGAAATTATAAGAATGCAGAACGCGTTTATTAAAGATGCACAAAATGACAGGAAAATGGAATCAGATAAACAACATCATCCTGTCTATATGCCATTTCCAGAGGTTATGAATAGAATGATTAATGAAAAAAGTACATTCTATTCCAGCACACGATCCCGTCTGACCTACGCTACTAATCTCATATGGGAATATTTGACAAAAAAATCTCCGGATGGCACATGGCATGAACCCGCAAAAATTTTCCTTCCATGCAGGAACAAAAAGAAGTTGCTTGAGCAAATATGTTTGATCAGTCTTGATCCATACACTGATTGCGCATTCGAAATGAAATACCGGCTAAAAGACGGTGTTGTTATTTCGAATGACACACATGCAAAAGAAAGATATACACTATTTGATAATTCAGAAAAGCAAGGGAAAGAACTAATAAGGAATGCGCTATTGAATTCGCTTTGCCCAATTATAAAAACAAACACTTATTGGAACGAATCGCTATTTGGAGATCCTCTACTAATGAAACACGTCGACACAATGAGCGAAGCGGACAATCATCAAGGAATAATCGATGGTTGCGTGGAAATGAATGACGCTTTCAAAATTAGTACGCATGACGATATCGCCAATGCAATGGCACAATTACTCCTAATGGATAGTGCTCCAAAAAATGTTGATGCATTTATTTTTAGTGAATTCGATGGCGATATGAGAAATGATGATAATTTTAAAAATCGACGCCAATATATTAATGACTCCATCGATATTAACGCTCGCTCCGAGAGGAGTGCGGCATGGAAACGCTATCACGTTTTGAAAAGAATGCTCGAGATAGCGGCGGGATCAGATGATCCCAATTGCCTAAATCAGGATGCGATTTTCACGGATGAGAAAATGAAAAAAATTTTGTCTTTTTCTTGTGATATATTCGATATTCAAATCGTGAAGGATCTTTTAATTTTTTTCCAAAAGGACAACATCGAACAATTAGGCGAAAAGGTCATTGAGTTTAGCAAAAGGGCAAAGATTGTTCCCGGAATAGTGAGGCGAATGTATGCGGTAGACAGAAAAATTAACCTCCTTGGAGATATGCTATATGCGGAATATAAAGGATATGCGAAAAACGCTTGCAATTTAAAAAATTATATTAAAAACATAAATGAAAAAATACATAGGGATTTGCAGAATTTGTCCAACTACATCCAAACGAATAACTATTCTTCTGATGGACATTTTACTTTAATCTACGCCAAATTACTTTCCAGGGCAGACAATGCTTCGCATCTTTCCGCTCAATTAGCCGAAAAATTTAAAAGCGAAACCATTAAATCCGATGCAACTGCAGGTGGGACTTTCGACGAAGCGAATTTATCTGCCAATGCAAATGTTAAGTCTAGAGCTCAATATGTCCCCATCAAATATAACTTTCCGTGCGGCATCATTCCTCCACCTCTTCCTCCAAAGTATGATGGAAATGGAAAATTAGATCTAATGGAAGCAATGAAATACATTGACGAAATAAGTGAAAAAAATTACTCCGATAAGATAGGGCCAATTAGGGAAATAATTGACTACATACACAGCATGCCATTCGACATGAATGGATATAAAATCAAAGCTCAATCTGGCCCAAATGATAGTACGGTAAAAAATTTAAATGATGACAATGATAGCAATCGAATCGATCCCGATGTCTTGAAAAATTTCCTTAGCATCACGAGTAAATTCATTAGAAAAATTACTCAAATGGTCCCGCTGGGGGGGTTCATTCAAGGCCACATTTCCGTTAAAAAATGCATTCAAAATCCCACGCTCCCATACCTTGGAGTGGATGCCGCCATTGCCCTTGACAAAATCAGAATTTTGACCTTTGAAATGATGAAAAAGACAGAATCATTTAATGGAAACAATGTCTTGGATAATAAAAAATTGTCCGGAACAACATTTTTTAATGCCATAAATTCTAGTTTTCTACTGACGCCGAGCAAAGATGCAAAGGAAGATATCGCTAAAATGATCTCCTACTATAAGACATTTGATGATGGCAAAAAGGGAGAAATATGTTTTGATGGAATATGCAGCAATACCCATAGTCCATATAACACTGAAACCGATAACGAAGATATGCGTCTTTTTTCAAAAATTATCAGCAATAATCCAAGATTGCAGGATACAGTTGACTCCATATTTAAGTATGGAAGAGATAACCCGTGGAATAGGGATACCATAGAATTCGAATCGGTAAAATCACTTATATCGTTTAACCCCTCTCTAACTAACAAACAAATAAGCGAATATAAACAAAATATTCACAAAAATCTTAAGGAATTCTTCGAGCGCAGTGGTGCGGGATCAATTATTCTTTCCGATCAGATCTATGATGACATTTACAGGGTGAGGACTGGCATCACTTCTGAAAAAAGTGAACTCAAGTATTTGCGTGATGCATATGCAGTAATGACTTATGGCCACTCGCCACTCTTTAAATTTTACAGCGGTAGTCCGCTTTTAGTTAGGTATTATTACCTTGCTCGGGATAATTCAATCCAATGTGGCCTTGGAGACTTCACGACTCGCAAGGAATACAAATCTTTCCTATCAAAAGGGGCGGCACCTCTCTATCAATTGGAGGACCTAATAAAATCAAAACCTCATTGGTGTCATTGGGACCGGACTGATCTGCTTGAAAAGTTTTGCGTCATTTTCCAACAGTTAGGAGATAGGCAATTTTGCGAAAAATGGTTCGATCATCTCATCGAAAAGGGTGACATTAACCTTCAATCGCAGCTTATCAATTTATACACCATTGCTCGAGAAAATGAGACCGAAGAATTCGCACTTTTTGCCGGCAGCGAAAGGGGGGCAAATCTTGAAGCCATCGGAAAAATGGATGGCAAAGATTCGCCTGAACGCTATTTCAGCGACCACGTTAATGTTCTTTCCACGATACCGCGCGCAAAAACAGGAGCTCTTCTGGACTATGTCTGTGAAAATTTGGATGTCCTGCAGGAATTTGGCAAAAAGGTAAAAAATACCAAAAATGATCAATGGGAAAATGACTATGGAAGGCTCGTCGAAATGATGCAAACGATGCCTACCTACAGGTACTGTGCAAGCGCTGGCTACGTCTGCGATGCCGTGAATGATAACAACATTCAAAAGAGATATCTCCTGCCCGGGGAAACTAAAGATACCATGAAGGGAAAATGGCGGGGCAAGGTGGACATTGCCGAGCTGGAAGAGCCGGCCATGTGCTTTGAAGCGGCCAAAGCATTGCTGGAAAAATCCTGGGCGAAATACTTCCTTCATACCATGACTGCCAGGCCAAACGTGGCCGCACTGTGCGGCGCGGTGAATTTGGCATTCATTGTGGCCGAAAAAATAATCATCAACCACAGCCAAATGGGCTATGTTGGAATTAATAGGAAAATGTATGATTATCTTTTTGATTACTGCAATAGAATTGTGGAAGCAGCCAGAAGTGAAATGAGTGGAGAAGACAAAGTCTTACTTGTTGCTACGATGAATGCGGTTATTTCCCTAAAATTTTACATGGGAAGTACATCGCTCAGCGATGAAGAATTAGTAACGGCATATGTAAATTGCTATAGCATTCAAACCGCTGCCACTTGCTACTTGCCGCCAAATATTGATCGCTGCAAATATCGAATTTTGCTCCAGCTCTGGAAACATTGCCTCCAAAAAAAACCAGCGCAGGTCGAAGGGATTGCCAACGAAGTCTATAAGGTCATAACGGGCCATGCCCTTCCTCCTTCCAAATTGAATTCCAATGGGAAAGATGCCCCTGGGGAAGGGGCACTTCCTTCCTGCGGATTTGGCGACACTGAATACGGCATTGATTTGATACATATGGAAATTTATGATTCCGAAAAAGATGAAGAAAAAAGAAAAAACAGTATCCAAACTCTAAAATGGAAAGACAAAGTACTTTCTCTCCCTTTTTGTGCCGATTACAAGGAAGTTGAATCAAAATTCCCCAAAATACTATCCAATGCATTTACCGCCTGGCGAGACAGCGAAGGAAATCTGATATTTTGCCCAAACAATGATCCGCAAACGCCCTGTTTTTCATTCGATAATACGACCCAAAAAATAACGGTAATTCACTGGAAACACGTACCAGAAGGCTCCTATCTTGTTCCAAAAATTAATGAGAAAGGGCTTGATCAAATCTCACCGTTTGAAACATTTGGATATTCAGATTCAATGTTTGTTTTTTGCTCGCCAAATCAAGTTGATGGAAACTATCCGGTTACCACCATTGACTTTCCAGAGTACAATGACTTCACACTGAATGTATGCAGCAGTGATGGAAGAAATTACTATGAAATCACTTCAGGCGAGTATAAAGGGTGGAAAATTGATCCCAACGACAATGCCGTCGAACAAATGCAAAATTTCAAGGACTATTGCGTCATATCCAACGGTACCGGCGAAAAAAGAATATTCATAGGCCATGTGGGTAAATTCGTTGAATGGCAAATTAGTTCTCCGCACAATCAAACATATACCGATTGGAAAAGCATTCCAATCAGAATTGCCATGCCGGAGAAGTACGAATTAAAGAGCAAAAATTACTGTGCGGTGGATGTGCTGTTCGATGAATTTAAGGCGGATATTAACCTGGACGGAGAAATGAGTGGGAAAGCCTTGAAAAATTGCACCATGTTGCGGCCAACCAACCTCACTGCTTTCATACAACTTCTACGGATATTTATAAATCAAAATCGCCATAGAGAAGCATTTAAAATTTTACGTCAAATAAAGAAAATTCCCCTAGTCAAAAAGGACTATGAGACCATTTTTTTATTTTTTACCGATTTGTTCGATGGGTATCGCAATAATATAAATATTAGAAATAATGCGGCAATTATGCTCTATATATTAGAGGAATTGCTCATGGGCCATGCTGACAGAGAAAAAGAAAACATCGAACTCATGTGCAAATCGTTTTGCGAATTCAATGAAAAATGCGCCAAACCGCCCTATAGGACATGTCGATTTTCTCTGGAGCACACTTTGGAAAACTATTTTCAAATTTACAATGAAATAGAAATGCGCAATCGCATTGATCCCAAAAAAGAACACATGCTGTTGAAAAAAATTCTCAGTAAATTTTACGGCGATGATCACTATAGATCACTCATCAGACTTCTGAATAGGCGAATTGATGAACTCGATAAAATAATAAATAGGCGTGAAGGTCCAAGCAATAACTTGCTTTTCTACGATCCGACAACATATTTACAAACGGAACAACGCATGGATGCAGTCGCGGACTTTAACGACGACGAAAGCCCTAACATATTTAATCACCTTTCGGAAAATTCAGATGACATGGAAAAATGCGACACAGTGCAAAAAATTGAATTAGAATTAAAGGGAAAAATTCGCATTCCCACTTCCGAAAAAAGCTTCAGCAATGACGGCGAAGATAGAATCACCATCAAAAACATAGACATCGATAGCAATAATATCATCTATGACGGGGAAAAAATATTCCAAAGCGTGGCCGCCTATGACAGCGACATAGCGGATGGCATGAAATTGGCCCTCGAGGAAGAAAAAATAAATGAACAATATTTCGATAAACTGAGCGAAAATGCATTTAACGGCCTTGTCCAAATGGTTAGCGATGTGAATGGTCCGTTAGAATTTGCACAGCAAGCCATGCGGGGCAATCTACAACATGCAATGGCCATTGTGAATAAGAACCGGTGTGGCTTCTTGGCGAATGCGGGTGTTTTGAAAAAAATTAAATTCCAGGAAGCATTGAAGATCTATTCACTTTTATCCTGCGGGGAGCTTCAAGAAGCATACAATTTTTTAAGTGGATTAAATCCCTGGTTAGCAAAAGACCAATCCCAACTACTCACCTCTCTACAGAACTTTTCAATGCACATGCACCTGTGCCTGTGCGCGTTTAATACCATGTCCCATCTACGAAAAATAAAGGCCCAATTGCTCGCCATGAAAAAAATAGTCACCACTGCAGATGGAAGCACCATGGGAGACAACCATCCCGAGTACGAAAAAAAAATACAGGAATTTAAATCCACCATAGGGGGACTGGTGTTTCTGCTAGATTCGCTCGGCCCCAACTGCCAGATTGAAGATCGCGTGAGCCGCTCGGCAGTCATCATGGAATTTGCGTCGGCGACCCGCCTCACGAAGAAGCAAGATGAAAATTTTCACAGGGCGATAGATGGCCTGGATGGTAAGAAAAGTCTGCTCATTGAGCAAATTATGGGCAGCGGAAAAACTAAGGCCCTTACACCGCGGATCTTGCACCACATCCTCATAAATACAAGCTACACCCCCATGTACATTTCCCATGGGTCCCAACTGACCAGCGCCTACCAGGAATTGCATCAAATTTTGAGTCGAATGGGCATCGGCACCATGCTCGTCGACTTTACATTTGAAGAGGCAGAAAAGGTCGAAAATCTAAGAAAATTGCGCGAAATGCACGAGGCAATCAAGGAAAGACGCCATGCCATCATTCTGATCAACAATGACACATTTGAAAAAATGGCTGCCATTGCCGCCCGCATATTGAATCAACATCCCAACTTCAGTGAAAGTGACGTTGCCTACATAAAAGAGTATCAAAGTTTGATGGAAATTTTTAAAAGTGAAACCTATGCCTTAGTGGATGAGGTACATCTGGCGCTGGATCCCAGCACTCAATCCATCATCCAAGGCTCGCAGGCCACCGAGCAAATACCGACGAGGGAAATCGAGTTCACAGTTAAACTCATGGGAAGTTTTGGGAAAAAAGTTTACGACCTCGCCATGCAAAACAAGCAAAACTCCATCGATCTCCAGGAGTTTCGCAGCTATGCAAAGGAAGCACTCGAGCAAACAAACATCCTATCCAACTTTCCCGGCGCCCAAAAAACGGAAAGAAAGGATGCAATTATCGCATTTCTCACCGGTGAAATTTCCGACAACAACGACACCCGTGCAAAAATTGTGCGCGATTACATGGCCAAATTATCGGAAAGCGACATGCGGCTGTTCGGATTGGCAAAAAAACTACTCACCAGCACAATTCCAAACTGCTATCACATGATTTTTCGCGAACACTACGGCTACGACGACGATGGGAAGCTTCGTCCCTACATCAATGGAAAGCCGGGGCCGGGAATGAAATTCCAGGACCCCAATGAGGTCATCTGCCTTACATCCATGGCTATGTCCACGGATTTTAGCGAAAAAATGATCCGCAATGTTTTGGCAAATATCATTAAGTCCGCACAAATGGAGGCCCGCGCCATTCTCGAAATGGGCGTCAATGACACGTCGTTTGCGGAAATGTTCAATTGCTTTGGTAGCGGAATGCAATTGTCCGAACTCATTGATCCAAAGACAGCTGAAATCGACAGCACCGCCCTGGCAAAATTTATGGATCAAATGGCAGAGGTGAGGGAAAACTATGAAAAAAAGGAAAGCTGGGAAAAATTTGCAATCCACTGCATCTGCTTCGTGCGGGAAATGGAGTGCAATTGCTGCTTCGCCGCCAGCCCGATCTTTCTTCCAGAATTGTTCGACAGGATTGTCGCCATGTCGGGAACAATTGCCAATATGAAGGCTTATCAGCAATCCTTCCAGGAAGCTAACAACATAAGCCGGCAAAATGGTGCCATTGGAAAGCTGATCTACCAAATCGGAAAGGCTGTAAAAAATGAAGATGCCATCTTATTTACACTTCCCGATAAAGCGGAGGCACCCCCGCTGGACGGCGAAAAAATCTATCGAACCAAGTGCGGGTCCATTTTGGAACAGTGGCACAGGGAGAATGCAAACATAGATAAATCAGATCGCACCAAACGCTTTCGTCTCCTGGTTGACAGCGCAAGCGAATTGATCAACTTTCCCGTGGAAAATGTGGTGTGGGACTGCTATCATTTTTGCAAAAGCCACGAAAATTCTACGGAAAAAATTATCTACTATGATCCTCTCAGGTCAAAATTTTGCGCCGTCTCCATGGAAGAATTGCAGAAAGCAGCGCAGGAGCAAAGAGCGTTTGTTTCCCAAGAATTGGATGAATTTCCCAAGGCCAATGCGAACCATTTGTACTTTCTCGATAAATTTCGTGCGGCGGGAACCGACATACAATTTCCACTGGATACCATCGGCCTGATGACGACAGATCCGATTGCCGACGGCATATCGCTTGCCATGCAGGGAGTAATGCGATTGCGCAAGTTTGGCCAGGGCCAGCAAATGGACATGTACATTTCCAAGGAATGGGAGAAAAAAAATCTCTCTGCTTTCCGTGAAAATGACCAGCCGAGGAAGACGAACCTTAAAGAAAGTGCCGCGGAAATCTTTTCACACCTCGCCAGTAGAGAGACCACGAATGCCTGCAAGCAGCAAATTCATGCCCTCCAGGTCCGCATCGAGGACGCAAGGCGTGCCTGCATCGTCCGTAATATGAGTTTGCTCATCGCAAGGGGCCAATTGTCCCCGCCGCCCAGCGACGGTGACGGTGACGGCCAATGCGATCCACCCGAGCTGCTTAAGCGAATAGATTTTGACCCATCCCGGTGGGCCAGCCTTTCCAGCTGGCAGGATATTAGCCAGATTTTTAAAGAAGAATGGGCTCGGGAATATAAAAAATTAAATGCCTACTTCGGCAGCCTCCTCGACCGTACGAGCACTTTGCCGGCCAATGATGGACTGTGGAAAGAAATAGAAAATGACCTAAAGCGCGTCAGTAAAGAAGTTGAATGGCACATCAAACAGATCGGCGAAGGGAGCAAGATGCGCGTTAGCGAAGATGGCAATGCGACGAATTTGGCAAGTGGTCAAACTTTGCAGCAACAGCAACAACAGCAGCAACAGCAGCAACAGCGGCAGCAGGTGGAACGGCAGAATGTCGATAACTACCGCGCAACGTCCGCTCCCTACGCGAACTCATCACTAAATGATAATCGCGAATCATACTTTGTTGATCATGTGAAAGATGTGCTGTGCGGAAATGATGGCAAACCTTTCAATGTTGAAAGCAATGGGAAAAATTCAGATATTCACCACTATAGCATTGTCGATGAAATTAGAGCGACAAATTCTGCATCCGATAGTCGTCCGCTCGTGCAGGCGAAGATGAATTGTTTGGGAGATGCCTTTAAATCATTTTGGGACAGCGACCTCGGAAAAAAATTTTTCGGTACCTATCAACTTTTTTATCCACTGCGAAATCCCAGTACTTCCGTGGAAATACCGATGCATATCACGGATTTCCATCGGACACTGACAAGGTATATGTGCATTTGCTGGAATACTGACGATGGGAAAAATCCTTCGAATATCACGTGCAATTTCATTAGCAGTGAGGAATATGCCGCGCTGTATGAAATTCAAAAGGATCAAAAAAATAGGCACGCCCACTGCCAACTGCTCACGATCAGCGGCCTCGATTGTTCCCCTGGGCCCAAGTCGGAAGATGTCAGCGAGAATTTCTGTAATCATCCTGAAATTCAAAAATTTAGACAATTAGCCGTCACCGCTGTGCACTTTATGAACGGAAATTATCAGTATCTGGAAACCAATTGGGAACAGACATTGGAGTTTTATAGGCAAATGGGCGTAATCGGAAACAGAGACATGCTTGAAAAAATTGCCGAGGGCATTCTCCTGCGCGCTCCGTGCAATACCTTCGCAACCGCCAAGTTAATTGACGCCAGCTCCATTGCGGTGAGGCATGGAATTAGCCCACAAAATCCATACATCATATTTCTCCGCCAAAATGGCATGCACTATGACAGTATGGACAACGACATTTGCGCTGAACTCCAAAAAATCAGTGCCGATAAATTTGATGAAACTTTTGCCGTTGGCTTTTTGGAGGCATACAACGCCGTTCGCATTGCGAAAAAATCATTCGAAATTTGTAAAAAAATTAGAAAGACGCTCAAAAATGCCGAGAATATTCCCTCTCGGACCCAAGAAAAGCTGGATCAAATCAATGAAATTTACGCTAAGCAAAAAAAGAAAAATGCCATCATGCGAAAAAAAGAACAATCCAGCGGGATTCCGTCGGCACCAGCGGGCTTGCACGTTATCGATTCTCCATCGCAGATGACGCCCAAAATACACTCACAATCTAGCGAAACAAAACCGGCTGAAAAGGACTCGCAACCTATCATTTCTCCATTAAATGTGCCGACTAAATCGAAGAATCCACAAATTATCGATTCTCAAACACAATCTGAATTGCAAACACAATCTGAATTGCAAACACAATCTGAATTGCATTCGCAGCCTAACGAAACACGGTCGACATCAACGGACCTGACCATTAGTGCACATTCACAATCTACCATTTTTCCATTAAATGTGCCAACTGAATCGGAGGATTCACAAATTATCAATTCTCAAACACAATCTGAATTGCAAACACAATCTGAATTACATTCGCAACCTAACGAAACACAGCCGACAGAAAAGGACCTGACCATTAACGATTCTCCATCGCAAGAGCCAGATAAAGATCTCCGTTTGGACTCAAAAGGTACCCATTTTCCAGATGAAACCGAAAAATTGCAAAATCACAAAATTGCTACCACGCCGGAGAGCAAAGAGAAATCCACCCTCAAATGGCGCATTCTCACGGGCGTATTCAGCACGCTGGCCGTGATGAGCCTAGCTATGGCAGTCATCACCCTATTGGAGGTGTTGGGCAGTGGCGTTTTGGTCGGCCTAGTATCGCTGATTTTATTTGCTATTTTTGGAGGATTGGCAGTGACTTTTTACTGTGTGAACAATCAGCTTGTGGCCGCATGAAATGGCATTGCGAATTGCATGTTCCCTCGAGATGTAATTTCCATTGGGCAATGGAATGCCGGAATACTGAGTTGCGTTGCCAGATAGGATGCATTATTTTTGAATGAAAATTGTAATTTTCAAATTATTGCCATAGCGATTTCTGAGAATATGTCTAAATTTTTCTGCCTTTTCCTGCCAATTGCCTTGAATGCAAAGGTGGCGTTCATTTCGCAGATAATCACCGATGACATTCTTTCCGAACATTTCATCAATTGCATCCATGATTTTCATATCTTCATCTTCAACGTCTATGGAATTGTACATCATAGACAGCATGGTATCATTGCCGAAAAAAGTGCGCATTTCATCGCCGATAAAATTATCTTTAAGAAATTGTAAGCACTGAATTTTAAGCTTGTTATTTTTTTGGGAAAGGAGAAAATTTTGAATCGCAAAATTTCCTCCACTTTCGTGCGTTAAACAAAGCTTTTTTAAATCCTGCTTCGAAAGTACTTCAGAAAGAAATTCCCACATGATAGCGCACATTTTATCGGAACTTTCTCCGGTGCCACATGGGGATTTTTGCGTCGCAACGGACAGTATTGTATTGCCGTGCTGAAAGCCAATTAAGTTCTCCAGCTGGACATCATTTTTTTCATAAAGTGACAATATTCTTGAAAGCAAATCAATGTTATTTTCGTAGTAAAGCAATCTGGAAAAGAGAGTGAAATGATCGTGGGTTCTTACCTCCATAAGCGCTTTCAGATAGCACTTGATAAGTGTTGGATTTCCGTAATTAACGATCGCTCTCACGAAATTAGAATATCGCGCATTTTTCCAATTGGAATGTTTGGAATTATATTTTTCCCTCATGGTATGGATAAGCGTGCAATTTTTAGAATTGTAGGGTATTTTAAGTAAAGTTTCAATTTCTTTTTTAGGTAAATGATTAATTTCAACAATAAACTTTTTTAAAAATTCATTGTATTCATTTTGATTATTTTCTAATTCGCAATTAGTAACATGCATAAAGCACCTTACGAGGTGTCGGAATTGATTGAAAAGCAATTCCATATCATAGTCATCGGACAAGTAAAAAAGACCCTCAAACGGTGGATCAAACTGCTTCAAGTGTTGTGCTTTTTGCTCCGGCGAAGCGCCGCTGATAAATTCCCCGGAGACACTTTCGTATTTGCGAATGTAGGGTCCAAAAAGCACCTTCATTTTTTTCATAAATTCTTGTGTATCTTGCTTGTTCTGCTTCTGTTTCATGTAAAACATCCCGCCGCACGGCAAGGCGATAGCGAAGGCGAGGAGGGCAATGGCAGCGGCGCAATTTACGAGAAAGCAGAACGCCGAAAGGACAATCGCCGCAGTGGATAGTAGGCCAATGATTGCGAGAGGAACATAGGTTTTGAGTAGAAGTTTTGCGTCGGATATGCGGTCACTTGTCCGCCGTTCAATGGACGGCTGGTCGACTGTATTGCTATCGATAAACAGACCGGACACCTCGGTCGCGAGTATAGTGGCGCTGGTCGCAAATGTAAAGTTTGCCGTGAAAATTTATTTTGCCGCATTTCAAATTACAAAAACGGCAAATGCTTGTAGAAAATTTTTGCGTGCGGCGGTGCGTCTGCGGCAAGGAATCATTTTTAAAAAAGTCATTGACCACCGGTGAAAAATGGTTGAATGGGTGACATTCACATGAAGTATATTTTTGTAACGGGTGGCGTTGTGTCATCGCTGGGAAAGGGCTTGACGGCGGCATCGCTCGGAGCTCTTTTGGAGAGTAGCGGCTTGCGTATTACGCTGAAAAAATTTGATCCCTACTTGAATGTTGATCCGGGAACTATGAGCCCATTTCAACACGGCGAAGTCTACGTGCTCGACGATGGCGCAGAAACGGACCTGGACCTTGGGCACTACGAACGATTTACCCATGCCCAATTGACTCGACGCAATAGCGTCTCGTCCGGCCAAATTTATGAAACCATTCTGCGCCGCGAGCGAAATGGGGACTATCTGGGCGAAACGGTTCAGGTCATTCCCCACATAACCTCAGAAATCAAACGGCAGTTTACGGTGGAAGACAAGGACATCGACGTGACGATCATTGAATTAGGGGGGACCGTCGGCGACATGGAAAGTATGCCTTTCTTCGAGGCCATGCGGCAGTTTGCGCTGGATATTGGCTTGCAGAATATTTTATTTGTCCACGTTGCGCTTCTTCCCTACATTCGCACCGCCGATGAAGTCAAAACAAAGCCGGCCCAGCAGAGCGTTACTCTGCTGCGCAGTTTGGGAATTCAGCCGCACATGCTCATGTGCCGAACGGAAAAGCGCATCACCGATGAAATTCGCCAAAAATTAAGCCTTTTTTGCAATGTTCCGGTGGATGGAATCGTCGAAGAATTGGATGTATCGTCCATCTATGAGGTTCCGCCCATGCTGCACAATGAGGGTGTGAGTCAATTTATCCTTCGCTATTTTTCATGGGGAGATCGCAGTTGCGATCTTGGTCCCTGGATGGATGTCATCGGAAAAATTCGAAAGCCAAAGAAACGCATTTCCATCGCATTGGTTGGCAAATACGTTGAACTGCAGGATTCCTATAAATCGGTCTACGAAGCACTGCTCCATGGTGCCATCGCCAATGGCTGCTCCCTGGACGTAATGCGGGTGGATGCCGAAATGGCAGAGCGTGAGGACGTGCGTGGACTGCTCCGGGACTGCTCCGGGATCATTGTGCCCGGTGGATTTGGAAATCGTGGAATTGCGGGCATGCTCAATGCCATCCGCCACGGTCGAGAAAATAATATTCCATTCCTCGGAATTTGCCTAGGAATGCAGCTGGCCGCCATTGAATTTGCACGCAATGTTGCCCACTTGGAGGGTGCCAATTCGACGGAATTTGATGGAGATACGCCATTTCCCGTCATTTCCCTCATGGATGAGCAGAATGCGATTACGAAGGTGGGAGGAACCATGCGCTTGGGCGCCTATGAGTGCTCCCTGATTCCTAGCTCCCACACAGCCGAAGCCTATAATTGCACGACAATTCGGGAACGTCACCGGCATCGCTATGAGTTCAACGGCAGCTACGGAGATCAGCTGGAAGCTTTGGGCATGGCCATCGTTGGAACCAATAGCCGCGGGCTCATCGAAGCCATTGAGGTGAAAAATCATCCCTGGTACGTCGGCGTCCAGTTCCATCCCGAATTTAAATCGAAACCCCACGTACCCCATCCTCTTTTTGCGGCATTTATTCGCGCATCAAATCAATAGTTGCATGCGGAAAAGAATGGGCGCTAATGCCGTTCCAACCATGGCAGTCCCTAGGCCAACACAGAGGATTAGCGGCCACATGGACGACGCTACTCCAAGCGCCAGGAGTATGAGCCAGGTTAGAACTGCCGCGG
>JAIRXK010000003.1 GCA_031268315.1 Puniceicoccales bacterium
AATTAAAAACTCGCCATCGCATCGAAAATTTTAGTCAAAAACTGAAAAAATTAGTGGGAGAAGATTTTTCACGTTTTCGCGTTTGGGCCTCTGCAAAAGCGGTAATCGTCATTGCAATACTAGCAATTAATCTTGGATTTTGAATTATGCGATCGGGGTATAATTATCAGCAAAATGGTAAAAAATGCAAACTTTTTCGCCGGCAGAATGGCTAATTATTTTTTTGACCATTGCATAATTATTACTTAGAAAGGGCCACGATGACATATCTAAAGCGACATATTTTCGGTTTTTTTTTACTATCAATTGCTTTGCTTTGTTGCGGTTGCTACTCCGAACGTAACCCTGACGAGTCGCAACTTCCGTGGTCACGGCCACTGAGTTGGGAAGGGGGAAACTTTTTCACACCCGCCAAGGCCAGGCCATGAATTGGAAAAATAAGCAAGATATTGTGCCTTCATTGCCGGGACCGCCGGGGCTATACGTTATTGCTTCGCCCATAGGAAATTTAAAAGACATAACTCTAAGGGCATTGGAGGTGCTAGGGGCCGTCGACTTGATCGCCTGCGAAGATACACGGACGACGCAAAAACTTCTCAGTCACTATGGTATAAAGCGGCCATGTATTTCCTACTACGAGCACAATGAACAAGTCCGTGCCGCTGAAATTGCGAATAAAATTGCCGACGGTATGCGAATTGCCCTAATTACCGATGCAGGTACCCCGACAATTAGCGATCCGGGATTTCGCGTTGTCCGGGAGTGTCGCCGAAAAAATTTTTTGATAATTCCTATTCCGGGCCCATGTGCCATTTCAACCGCCATGTGCGCTTCCGGGCTTCCGTCGAATGCTTTCCTATTCCTTGGATTTCTTCCATCGAAGTCGACAGGACGAAAAAAGGCCCTTGCCGCCTATGTCAATTTTCCTCATACGCTCGTCCTCTATGAATCGCGCCATCGCATTGAAAAGTTACTCGATGAAATCGTGCAAATTTTCGGAGATACCCGCTACATTGCCCTCTGCCAGGAGCTCACTAAGTTGCACGAAAAATTTTCCGTTGGCCGATCATTCGAGGTGGGAAAAAGCATTGAGGCCGCATCTCAGAGGGGTGAATTTGTGCTGCTCATCGCGCCCAAAGACTACACCCTATAGAAAAAAGGCTACTCTAATAAAAGAAGGCCCCGGCGCTAATAAATTGCCGGGGCCTTCTTTTAGAGTAAACTGTGGGTTACGGTTATGCCGACGGTAACGATGGAAACGATGGCCATTAATTTTAGCAGTATGTTCAGACTAGGACCCGATGTGTCTTTGAATGGATCTCCCACGGTATCACTGATTACCGCCGCATGGTGGGCGGGGGAACCCTTGCCGCCGTGCTGACCCTCCTCGATAAATTTTTTTGCATTGTCCCAGCAGCCACCGGAATTAGCCATGAAAATGGCAAGGATAGATCCCGTTGCCAGGGATCCGGTAAGCAGGCCAAGTACTCCGGATACGCCGAAGACAAATCCAACGGCAATGGGCGCAATCAATGCAACGGCCGCTGGTGCAATCATCTCATGTTGGGCCGCAGCCGTAGAAATGCGCACACATTCTCCGTAGTCAGGTTCGGCTTTTCCCTCAAGAATGCCACGAATTTCGCGAAATTGTCGGCGCACTTCAGCCACCATTTTTGCAGCCGCTCGGCCAACGGCATTCATGGTTAGTCCGCAAAAGACGAAGGAAAGCATGGCCCCAAGAAATATGCCCAGCAAGAATCGCGGGTTTAGAACATGTACGTCGAAGTACGCCATGAAATCACGAAGCGACGCCGATGCAATATCCATGGTTTGCTGACCGATGCGGATCGATTTTGTGCCCTCGTTAATCATGCACATGCGAATGCTTTCGACGTAGGAAGCGAGGAGGGAAAGTGCCGTCAGAGCAGCGGACCCAATGGCAAAGCCCTTGCCAGTTGCTGCCGTTGTATTTCCAAGGGAGTCAAGGGCATCGGTCCGCTTTCGCACCTCCGGACCAAGGCCACTCATTTCCGCATTTCCACCCGCATTGTCAGCGATGGGCCCGTAAGCGTCCGTTGCCAATGTAATGCCAAGTGTGGACAGCATTCCCACCGCAGAAACACCGACGCCATAGAGTCCAATGCTCACCCGTGAAAAGTCGAATCCGCTGGCAAGTAGATAGGAGGATATGGTGCCAATGACGATGGCGAATACGGGAATGGCAGTGGAAATCATTCCAACACCCATGCCGGCGATGATCACTGTTGCCGGACCCGTTGCGCAGTGATTGGCGACGGTTTTTGTGGGCTTATAGGTCTGCGATGTATAGTATTCCGAAGATTTTCCGATGATAATGCCAGTCAGTAGGCCAATGACCGTTGCGGCCCAGATGCCAAAATAGTTGGGAAGTTGCAGGCCATAGCACAGGCCGAGGGTGCCAATGGCAATGCCGATGCCACTCCAGCGTATTCCACGGCCCAATGCCCGCAGTAGGCCGATCATGTTGGCGTTTTCTTTCACTCGCACGATAAAAATTCCGACAATTGAGAGCAGTGCCCCGGTTGCACCAATTAGTACGGGAAGGAGTACTGCCTTTACCTGCATAATACCCTTGCCGCCGAATGCGACGGCTCCAAGAGCCGCTGCGGCCAATATGGAGCTGTAGAAAGATTCATAGAGATCTGCCCCCATTCCAGCAACGTCACCGACGTTGTCCCCAACATTGTCGGCAATGGTAGCCGGATTGCGCGGATCATCCTCTGGAATTTTCGCCTCCACCTTACCGACCAAATCGGCGCCCACGTCCGCTGCCTTTGTGAAAATACCACCGCCAACCCGGGCAAATAGAGCCTGCAAAGATACGCCCATGCCAAATGTAACCATCATACCTGTTATGAGTGACATTTTCATATTTTCCGGAACACGGACAAAGCGATTGAGGACGTAAAACCAGAATGAATAGTCCAAGAGAGCGAGCCCAACGACAGTCAATCCCATGACTGCACCGCTGCGAAATGCGACCCGCAGTCCCTGATTGAGCGATTGAGAGGCGGCGTGAGCAGCTCGGGATGACGCATTGGTTGCCGTTTGCATGCCAAAGAACCCGGCCAACCCTGAGCAAAATCCGCCGGTGAGAAAGGCAAATGGGAGCCATCGATTCTGCAGATTAAATCCGAAGGACAGGATGGCAAGCAACGCACTTACAAAAATAAATACCATGGCAACCATGCGATATTGTTGCAGCAGATAGGCAAATGCGCCCTTTCTCACATGGTTTGCAATGGCGCACATTTTTTCATTTCCCGGATGGTATTGCATCATTTTTTCATAGAAGTAGCGGGCAAATATTAGCGCAATACACGCCACGATGGGCACAAACCAAAATATAGCTATCATGTTAATTTTCCTTTCCTGTGCCATTAGTTGGCAAGTTTGGCCGAGACATCCTTCACATAGACCAAAGTCTCACCCTAAGCTTCTAATTTGCTTTTCCATTGCAAGCGTTTTTATTAAAAACCGCAAATAATTCGATAAATTTGCAGAAGAATGGCCACGATCAACGGACAAAAGCCCGAAAACGGTCATGCGCGGCCAAGGTAGGTTGAATTTTCCGTGCTTACCTTGATGAGATCTCCGACCCTAATGAAGAGTGGAACCTGGATGACCAGGCCTGTTTCCAGCACCGCCGGCTTCTGCACATTGGATGCAGTATCTCCGCGAATTCCGTCGGCGGATTCCCTAACACGCATCTCGACGGCCGCTGGAAGCTCAATGCCCACCGGTTTTTCATCCACAAAAATGACGTCATAGATTTTATTTTCCACAAGAAATGGACGCTTGTCCCTAAGCAAAGCGGCGGAAAGAATGGTTTCATCAAAGGTTTCCGTATCCAGAAAGTGAAATTCGTCCGCATTGCAATAGGAGTATTCCAATTTTTTCCGCTCCATGTAGCAAAACTCCACGGACTCCGTGGAGCGAATTTTCACATTGGTCGATGCATTGGTATTCAGATTTCGCATGGTAACCTGAATAAACCCCGCCTGCCGGCCCTGAGTACGGTGTTGCATTTCCGTCACTAAGTGAGGAATGCCCTGATACATAATAATCCGTCCCTTACGAATGTCCGTTGGTGAAGCCATAAATCGAAGCGATGCTTACGGCCAGATAAGTCCGAGTCAACGGATTTTTTTTATTTTTCAGGCGTCCAATCGCGAAGCATGCTTGAGCTCAAAAGGACTTTTGCAATCGGCCGATTGCATTTACATTGGTCGATCGCATAAATGAAAATACGAGGCAAAATTTTCGAAAAGCTTTTGTCGAAAATTCTTCCTGGCCGCAAAATCGTTGCGTGGTAAAAAGTTGGCTTGTTGATGTTAATAAAAAAGGCTTCAGGGAAGGTACGGGAAAATAAACCCTGAAGTTGGTTGCACGGTTGGCCGTATCGACAATAGGTGCAAGAAAAAAATGACTGCCGTGTCATTGAATCGTGGCCGTCCAAATAAACTTTTCCTCAGAACGATCTATGCAGGGCTTATGCACTCAAAAACGCTCAATTTTAAAGCCTTCTACGGAGGAATACACGGAATATTTTTGCGTTCACTCTTCCTAAAAATGCCTTCTTATACGGCTTTTTTGAAGCAATTAATGAAGCAATTCGAAAATCTCTTGCGCCTGGCTACGAGGGACAGACGCCAAAAAGGCCAAATTTTTTATATTGATTCACCACCTTTGCCCGTTTGCAAAGACCTGCGCAGTAAGGTGCACAAGGTTTTTGGCGGCATGGCTCGGTGAACGTACTCTTTTATTTTCGAGGGATCATTATCAGCGACAAGGGATACCGCTTCCCAACCGGCTTTAAGTTAAAGGCATACAATTAATTGCGCGACACAGGAGAAATATAAAGGTAAACACCTAAACAGAGAAAAAGTTGCTCAAAATTGCTCCTCCGTCAAGACTGTAATCGGAACAATTTAAGAAATTTTTTTGGGCAAAATTATCGCGATTCCATTCGCCTAGAGCCGCATTCTCAGTCATTTGTGCAGGTATCTTGGCCGTAAATTTGGAGTATTAAAACCGGCAAAGGAATTTTGCGATTCGCATTGAAAATTTAGGATTAAATTGCCAGTATTTCGGTAATAATTACTGTCCTAGTCAGAAGTTGGGAAAATCTTTCCCTGTGAACTTTTTTAGATTTCGATTAAAATTCCCGATGCGAAAGCAAAATTTAAGCCGCTGTTTCCCCTCTGTACTTTACGGTTTCACTCTTCTTTACCATAAACTCAAATCGCCATCCATTGGCCATTTATTCCATCGTTGGCAAGATAACGTTGTTCCAAATCGGTATAAGAATGGCCGTGAAAAAGTGCAAACTTTCAACTTTTCACTGAAAGAAAAGTCCACCACTTTCATCCACTGTAATGGGCGATCGCAAAACAATCGAGATCGCTTCCATAATCAGGAAAGAGAAAGTTAGAATAACCCCTCCCTAGCTATTGCAAAGTGAGCAAAGCACTTAAAACTTCTTTAGTGTAGCAGTATTAAGCATTATAATCTGATCGATTGCCTAATTTTATCAGCATCTTCGCTTAAATAAGCAAATGAAAAGCACCGCTATTTTTTTGAAGATGCCCCTGAAAAAAAAGGGGCGAAAAATTTCCTTCCTTTCTCCTTTAATGATGCAGCCAATGGCACAACTGATTGTCCTTCCTCTGCCGATTTTTTTTCATCATTTTGCCTTCTTCGCTGTTCTGCGTCTGCGCGAATTTTTGCCGCCCGTGCAAGTGCTTCGCTTTCAAGTTGGGCCATTTTTATTTGTTCGGCAAACATGGATTCTTCCAATTCGGTGTCAATTCTCGCCTTCTGCTCTCGAATATTGTCGGCAATCATACAAAGATCTTCTTTAAATCTTTTACTTTCAATTTCCCACTCGCGGTATAATTCTTCGTCTGGCTTGCGACCAAATTCATCCAGCTCACAACGAAATTTTTCACTAAAATCCCTTTCCATGCTTTCAATATCTGATTGCTGGGAGAGATGCATGTCATTCTGGTGATATTTTTCATACCATTCGTGCAGTATGGCAATGATCTGGTCGTGCAATTCCACTACCTTTTCCCCATATGTGCCCTCCTTATTTAGCTGATCAATTTGCTCATTTAATGCGCTAATTTTTTTATCTCTCTCGACGCGATCTTTATCTCTTTCAATGCATTTTTCCTCGTATGCAGCGCATTCCGCTTTAAATGCAGCGATTTTCGCTTTTGCCTCAGCTTTACCTCTTTCTTTTAGTTCGTTTGTTTCTTTTACTTCTCTCATGAAATAGGCTTCCCAAAGCGTTTCCGGGACAACCGTTTCATCGCCTTCTCTAATGCGCCGAATTCTATCTTTTCTTGCTGCAAGAATTTGTGGCTCCATCTCCTCGTACTTATTTACCAAAATGAGTGAAATGCTCGAAAAATCATAGCTAGCACTGTATAGATTCCATAGAAGATTTCTAATTTCTCCATGCTTTTCTTCAAATCTTAGTACCAAGTACACCAGCATGTCCTTTGCCATCCATTCTTCCATGAGTTCACCGCGGAGGTACTGCTTTTCCCATCCGAGGACAGCCCAGCTGGGGAGATTTTCCGATTGGCCACCGCTGAAATTTTCATTTTGGCCTGGTCCCTGATTGTCGATAGGTCTCATGCGCTGATCTCCACTCAAACGATTGCCACTCCGGGCACTGGTCGGTTTCAAGTGCCAATTCCTACTTAGCTGATATTGATTTTTTGAATCTATGCTCATACTTTTCCTTTTAATCTGTCATTGGCGCCATTTATTTACCACCGAAGAAGGCTCCGATTTTTCCAAATATACCCAGACGGTCATATTCCGCTTTCCTGCATAACTCATCCGTCTCAAATTCTTCTCGTCTAACACGATTAACCAATTCATTTGCCCTTGCTTTTGTCTTTTTTGTTTCTTCCATTTGCTGATTGACTCTTTCCTCTGCCATTTTCCTGTATTCACTCACCGCTATTTGCGCTTCCTTCCTTTTCCTATCAAGAGTAATTTCTCTGTTTACCCTAAGCGCATCAGTTTCATCCTTTATGCGTTGTAGCATATTTGATGAGTACTCTTCAGACCTTGCCACGATGCCATCGAGAGCCATTTGCACATTAAGCCATTGTTTTTCCCTTCCTTCTGAATTGACACTTGGATCAATGCATCTGCTTGCGTACAACATAATTGCAGCACTCAATGCTTTTGTTGACACCGCATCTATCCGTGCACCATTGATGGCAAGGATAACGGTTGCAATGTTGAATTTCATTGAAGTAACGATTCTTAATTCGTAGGTATATTTTTCGCATTCCGCCATACAGCATTGCAGCGCTTTTTCCGGTCCAATTCCTAGCAATTGCCGCCACCAGGATCCATCTTCCAGCGTTTTGCTCACAGCATTAAGCAATTGGCATTGCTTTTCTTCGCAATTTTTAATTCTTCTCCGCAAATCATTTGCTTGCAAATCCAAATCATCATTCAGTCTTGACAGTGTGCCCATCAGGTCTGACATTTCTGTGCTCATTTCATCCATGTGATAAACCTCCGATAGCGAGTAAAACTATTAGTTAGTGCAATGCGAGTAAATTTTTTTATTTAACAAATTTTATGCAGATTATGATGAATATGTGAAATTCAATGAAAGATAATTTTTGCAAAAATCATTTTGCGGCTTCCATATCTAGCCAGCTGGATAGGTCTTGCAGTACAACTCCCGTGCCGTTGGCGACGGCCTTTAGGGCATCCCTTGCAACAAAAATAGGCAGACAAGTGCGATCGCGAAGAAGCTTGTCTAAGTTACGAATGAGTGATCCGCCGCCGGCAAGCACAATTCCTCGATCTACCAAGTCTGAAGAAAGTTCCGGAGGGCAACGTTCCAGCGTATTACGAATCATATCAGCGATGGCGTTCAACGCGTCGCCAAGCGCATCACGCACTTCTTGAGAATTAAGTAAGATGGTTCGAGGCAAACCAGTTATAGTGTCCCGGCCTTTAACGGGAAGCGTAATTTCACACTCCAATGGCGTTGCAGATCCAATGCGAATTTTTATTTCCTCCGCGGTCCGCTCGCCGATGAGCAAATTGTGCACGCGTTTCATGTAATTAACGATGGAATTATCCATTTCATCTCCTCCAACTCGGATGCTACGAGCGTAGACGACTCCGCTAAGAGAAATGATGGCAACTTCCGTAGTCCCTCCGCCGATGTCAACAATCATGCTGGCTGCTGGCTCATCTATGGGAAGTCCAACGCCAATGGCAGCGGCGACGGGCTCCTGGAGAAGCAACACTTCCCGTGCGCCAGCATTCATCGCCGATTCCTTTACCGCACGTCGTTCCACCTCCGTAATTCCCGACGGAACGGCGACAACTACCCGTGGAGCAACGAATCGCGTATGGCGACATGCCTTGGAAATAAAATAGCGCAACATGGCTTCGGTTACGTCAAAGTCAGCGATAACTCCATCTTTCATAGGCCGAACGGCAATAATGTTTCCCGGCGTACGACCCAACATGCGCTTTGCTTCCGTTCCAACGGCACGCACCTTGCGCGTGTCACTATAAAGGGCAACCACACTGGGTTCATTGAGAACGATGCCGCGGTCCTTTGCGTAGACAAGCGTATTTGCGGTTCCCAGGTCAATGCCAATGTCATGGGATAGAAAGCCCAGGAGCCGACTTGCTTTCCCTTTCATTAACTGCAAAAATTTCCCACTCATAACCTGCCGATATTCTAATGTTATTTTAAATTTCTATGTTTGTCAAATTTCTAAAAAAGAAAATAAAAACTTGTGCCCGACTGCGAACTCGAGGACCAACACGGCCGGCCGCAAAAATTATTTTTCAAAATCACAGAGTAACTCATTCGCATCGAACTGGTTGTGCGTTGGCGTACTCAATGCTTGTCAAGATGTTTAAGGCTATTTGCGTATTTTGCGATAAAAATTTTAAAAAATCTAAGTCAAAAAAATGGCTTCCTTCGCTGGACATCGCTTATTGTTCGAAATTATTGATTTCTGACAATGCAATGGTTCAAAGATCTCGAGACATTTTACCTTGATCCGATGCTCTTTGTTGAAGGCTAGACCTAGAAAAATTTTACTGTCACCTTCACGCCAATATAGCTATGCGCATAAACTCACGCGAATAGCCGTAAGAAAATGCGCAAATTCACGGAAAAGGCTGCCTAATTCTGCAAAAATTATTTTTAAATTCAACGTGCATATCGTCGCCGATAATTACTTTTCGAGGTGGCAACTAGCTTTTGAAAAATGCCTATTTTATCAATTTTCAATAAAAATAATCCATTGGCAGGCCCCCGTGCGAACATTGACGAAGAGCACATCAAGTCCTAGCCCGTTGCCTTGGCTTCATTCGGGCCCCGAATCACTAGAAGACATGCCCCAAAATTTGTAAATTTCCCCGCGATAGCCTGCATGTAAGTTTGCATTTTTATCAGAAGACATGGCGGGGATGCAAAATAATTTGCCGGGATGAAAGCGAAAAATAATGGACTTGCTTGCGTCGGCAACGTAATCATCTTTGGTGTATATGTTAATTCGACACAAATCAGAATTTTGGTAATCTTTTTCGCCAACAAAATTTTTCAGCACACCCTCACCGACTCCAAGGCCATCAAAGGTAATGAATGGCAAATCATATTTCAGCGCGATTGAGGAGGCCAAAAATCCACCCATGGAATGGCCGGCCATGCAGTGGTATATTTTCTTGCTATCCTCTTTATGGGATTGATTAAGTCGAAATTCTTTATCAAACTTTTGTAGATTGTCGGGAACTCCGCCACTGAGATTTTCGAGGCATTGAACTTCATCGAAGTGCGTAGCCACACCGTGGAAAAAATGAATGCGAATGGTTATCTCATCCATGTCATTACCTTCGGTGTCATTTGGCACCAGCTTCATATCTTTTGCCTGCTGAATGGTCATGATTTGATCAAGTCGGTAGCCCCAATTAAATGTTTGAATAACTGAAGTATCACTGACATCAATGACGCTCAATATAAAATTTTTTAGTTCTGCGCTCCACGGCGCATCAGCTAATTTTTCTAGATGCGCGACGGATACATTTTGATTTACCAATAACTTTTTATAAAGGACACTGTAGGCCCGTAAGAGCGCAGATAAAATGAGGAAAAAGCCTTGCCAAATGTAAAGAAAACTTAAATCTCCTCGGCAATAGAGAAAGCAAAGGCTCACGGGTGCCAGGACAACTGCCGCAACTATTCCTAGCGCTATCCACAGCGGTGCCAATACATTAATGAGAATGCTTAATGTCTTCACGCGCAATCGGAGCTTTTCGCTTAGGCATTCGAGCTGAGTAATTTCAGGATGCGCTGATTCAACTGCGCAGTTGGCATCTAAAAGAGCGTTCATGTTAGTATCTCAGTGGAAAAATGAAATTTGTCAATGAATATTCATCAACACTACTAAATTTTTTTAAATTCCTCTAGCCCAGCAACTGCAACAATGGCGACATCAGCTAATGCACGGACGGTTGGAATGTACTTGCAATGTGCCTTCTAAAAAATGGTCTAGAAAATTAGCACTTACGCATATACCGCTTTTTGTGCCGTACTAAAATGCATTTTCGCAAAATCGCCAAGGCGGTTTGCCCCGAATTTTTTCACCAGCCGTTTCGCCTGTTCCAACACAGAATTATTGGCACCGCGAAGTAGTTCTTCTCCGGCATTTTCTGAAAGGTCCTCCATGGCGCGCAAATACTCGGCACGGGCAACAATGGATGCGGCGGCAACTACTGGATCCTCCTCAGCTCGTGGCCGCATGGCAATATCCAAATCCCTATCATCGGTAAAAAATCGCTGAACAAGTGGTGCCGTGGAAAACTGATCCAATATCACTTTCTGTACGGGCCTGTGTATGCGGGCATTCCTCAGGCTCGTGGAATGATACCAAGCCAGTAATCGATTGAGATTGCTGGAAAATTTTCCGTAGAGCTCGTTGTATTTTCGCATGCTCAGTAAAAAAACCTCCACGACGACATTTTCAGATTTGCGGATCTTTGCGTCTAAGGCGAATATTTGGGATGAAGAGTGGATAGTTTTTGAATCCTTAACGCCCAAATCAATCCATTGTTTTACGACTTTTCCATCGGCAATTACGCAGGCGGTCACCAGGGGACCGAACAAGTCGCCCTTGCCCGATTCATCCATTCCTCCGTGTTCAATGAACCATTCCGGATGTCGATGTTCTTCGTAGCCAAGCAAGATTGCGCCCATAATTTCCGGTTCGATGGTAAATTGCATTAGATCCATGGCCTTTGATCCCTGAATCACAACGGTGCCCGATTGGTAGGCAACGACGTTGACTTTATTCCCACGAAATCCATAGTGGGCGTAGGGTACATTGTAAAACTCCCATTGCTGCATCTCGAGAACGTGACGCAACTTTTCCACTTGCATTGGTGACATTTTAACCGTGTAACATGCTATTGGCCGCTCTCCCATTTGAGCCCATGCAAAAATGAATTCAATGGAAACGCAAGGAAAAATCGGACGAAAATTTTTACACAGTTCCGCAAGCGAAACGCTCGTTCGATGGTATGTCGTTCACGGGCGTCCACTCCCATGGCGCACGAATCGTTCCGTTTACGGAACCATCGTCTCGGAATTTATGCTGCAGCAAACCCAAGTAAAAACCGTAATTCCCTATTGGAGGTGCTAAAACACTGGGAAGGGTTGGGGTACTATTCCCGGGCCCGCAATCTTCACCGCCTTTGTCGATCACTCCACAGCAGCGAAAATCAGTGGCCCGCAACACCAAAGGATTGGCAAAAATTTTCCGGCATTGGGCCTTATACGGCGACGGCCATTGGCAGCATTGGGCAAAATTTTGACGCCATTTGTCTTGACGGAAATGTCATTCGTGTGCTCGCTCGCACCATGGGAATTGAAAAAACATTTCCACAAAAATTGGCTGCAGAGAAATTTTTTCGCCCATACGCCGATAAATTCATCCTTCCTGGACATTGCGCGCAAATCAATGAAGCATTGATGGATCTAGGTGCCACCGTGTGCCTTCCTAAAAATAGCCATTGCGAACGGTGTCCACTGCGGACCTTCTGCGTTGGAAATGAAAAAAATCTGAATATCTCTAACATTCCATCCTTTTCAAAGGTAAATCGCAGCAGAGCGATCATCTATCGCATTTTTGCTTTGCGCCGTGGAAAAATTCTACTCCAGCGATCATTGCAACAGCGGCTCATTGATATTCACGAACTGCCGCAGGTGCGAAAAAATGATGAAAAATTAGCGAAATATGTTCATCATGCAGAGAAGAGGACCATCGGCAATCGAAGCTACGAAGAACGCTTTGTCGCCCTGGATAGTTGCTTTGCGGATTACGTTGATCTCTCAGCTGGTCCTCTCACTTGGAAAAGCTTTGAAAAAATCAATCACATTGTTCTTTCTGGGCCCCACCGCAGGTGGCTACCTCGTCTTATTGAAAAATTTTCCTCCGACGAAAAATGAAAACATTCCGTTGACATTCCTTAAAAATGATTATCCTCCTGGACAGTGGAAGGAGGTGAAGTTTATTTATGCCAATCATTGAGGTAAAAATTCGCAAGGGCGAAAATGTGGAAAAGGCACTGCGTAGGCTAAAAAAGCGCCTCGATCGGGAATCGGTGCTACAAGATGCGAAAACAAAGCGTTATTTCGAGAAACCGTCGGAAAAGCGCAGGCGCAAACTGAAAATTGCCAAATTTGCCAGCTATTTACGAAGGCGAAGGGAAGGCGAGTAATTACACTGCTCAATTTGAGTCGCTGTGAATTTCTATCCACTTAAGCCCAGCCATGAGTAAGCTGCCGGGAGCTTTTCTCGTCATTCAGTTCTTTCTACTTGCCGTGGCTGTGCCGATCTATGGAAGAGAAAAAGCTCTGGCAATTAGCGACGTTCACATTGTCCGCGCGTGTGACGGAGATTTTTGCCGTCTCCTGTCCTATTTTTCAGCGGAATCGTTGCCCTATCGACATACGATAGTTCGTACGCAGGAAGAGCAGTGGGATGGCACTTATTTCATAATTTTTTTCAGTGAAAAGCTTAAAAATTTGCGATGGAAGCGTTTGGAAGTATTGTTGTCCTACTACGTAGCCAACGATCCTAAAATATATGTGCTACGCTTTCCGCTAGGAAAGGTAAATTTTCGCACAAAGGAACTGTGGATAGGATTGACAGATTCCATTTGGCGCAGCCACTTTCCGAGGGAATTTCTTGCGTGGAAGGTTTTATTGCTTGATGGAGATCGGGCGATTGCTTGCCGAAAAAGTTTTCTCTTTCCCAACTAAAGCTTGTGCTTCCGAAAAATTCATCGGCTTTCATGGAGAGCTTTGCCATGGCGGGACAAAAGGCGAGGAAAAATAAAAATTCTTACTGCGACAATTTTATGCTTTACCTAGGGGTATAGTTGGATTTTCTCCATGCTTATCAACTTACCGCGAAAACTATGAAAATAAATGAGCAGATGGAATGGTGTGTCGTAAAATTGGAGTCGGACATGAATTGGTGGATTTTGGAAGCCAATTGGCTACCAAAGGTAGACGGCGAAGAATTGATGGGGATTCTTGATCCCAAACAGGTAGAATACATGTTCGATCTACTGGAACCGCTTCAAGAATTTGGCTTACAACAAGACATCGTTGAGCGTGCATTTTTCCGATTTTTAATCGATAGGGATTTGGGCGATGGTCGGGTGCGTTTGTTGCATTATGCTGACGGCTTTGCCGCAACGGATGAAAAGCTCTTCGCACTGCCTAATGCATTCAATGAGGGCAATGGCAGCTACGCGGAATTTTTGGATCACATCACCATTGCTCGGGTCAAAATGATCAATGGAACGGGACATTTTGTGCAAAAGGTAAGCGTGGACGAACTGGAGGAAACCGTGCGCGAGATGGTAACTTCTACGCAAATTGGCGAACTCCCCACCCATTTATTCTATGAAATTATCGGCATTTTAGAATATTCTCCGCTGGGATTTGGCGAAGATGATGGAGATGACGATGAAGACAGGAGTGGCAATTGGCTCATGTGGAAAAAAGAAGCGGATGATCTCGTCGAGGAAATTGGCGAAGAGACTTCCCGCTAAATAACGTATGTCATGGCAATGCTAGAACGGAAATTCATGAATTTATCTGTCAGTGATTTAATTGTAGTCGATGGGTTGCTGAAAATAGCAGCAAGCAAAAAAATAGCAAGGCTACTACAGCTTCGGCATGGCGGAAAGTGGCATGATGATGATCCCTATGTTCCCCAGGCACTCATTTCGAAATTGAGGCTGCGAGAGGGACAATATATCAATGGGCATGCGGTCATGGACACATCGAGCAGGGGGATGCGTCTCATTCATGTTGATGCGGTGGATGGCTTGCCTGTGGAACAACGAAGAAATTGCCTGCCATTTAGTCGTGCAACCATTTTATCGCCCATGGAACAAATTAAATTGGAATCGGAAGGAATGCCTATGTCGACGAGAGTAATCGACCTTTTTGCACCTATTGGTCGCGGGCAGCGCTGCCTTGTCGTGGCGCCGCCAAAGGCGGGAAAGACCATTTTACTACAACAAATTGCAAAGGGAATAGCGGCAAATTATCCCGATTTTCATCTGATGACATTGCTTGTCGACGAGCGCCCCGAAGAGGTGACTGACTTTCGCCGCAATGCGCCGGTTGAAATCTTTGCATCGTCCAATGATGATAGTACAAAGGACCACTTGGAAGTTGCAAATTTGGCATTTCTCCACGCCCAGCACCTGGTGGAAGCAGGCAAACACGTTGTACTCTTGTTGGATTCTCTTACACGCCTGGCGCGGGCGTACAATAGTAGTTCCGCCAGAGGAGGCAAAATCATGAGTGGCGGTCTCGACTCGCAAGCCCTAGAAAAACCGCGGCAGCTTTTCGCCTTGGCACGCAATACGGAAGAAATTGGCAGTCTAACCATTGTTGCTACCATTCTCGTTGAAACAGGTAGCCGCATGGATGACATCATTTTTCAAGAATTCAAAGGAACTGGAAATTGTGAGATTGTGCTCGACCGAAAAATTGCCGAAAAACGCATCTTTCCCGCTGTTAATTTATATGCGACGGGAACACGACGCGAGGAATTGCTTTTAAGCGCAGAGGCATTGGAGGTAAGTCGCATATTTCGCCGTGCATTCGCTGGATCTCGCCCAGATGTCGCAATGGAAACCATTCTAAACCGCATGGCAAAAAGCGAAACGAATGAGGAATTCATTCAGCTTATTAATATCCGGTAGGGAAATTAAGCTGAATGCAATTGCTTTACTTCATTCATAAAATACGTAGAAAATATCGACAATTTTTGAAAAGATGTTGGCATTTGGCAGAGCGCTTTGTCGGTGACATTATTTACGACCGGCGCTGTGACGCTTGGGCATGTGCAGCTATATTTTTTCTCTTTCCAATCAGTACTCTTTTTCGCATTGTTGTCTTTTTGCGCCGTCAATTCTATCGATTTCACCTATTCAGATCTTGGAAATTGCACGGATGTAACGTTATTTCCGTAGGAAATCTTACCATCGGTGGCACGGGAAAAACGCCCGTTGTGGAGATGATCGCCAGAGAACTTTCTCGGGGAGGCTACCGCGTTGCCATCCTTAGTCGCGGCTACGGAAGTGCCAAAAGTAGTATTTTTCAACGAATTTGCTACGCACTGCGACCCGGTGGTGCCGGAAAATCTCGGGTGGTATGCGATGGTAAAAAAATATTGCTTTCGGCAAAAATTTCCGGTGATGAGCCGCTTATGCTGGCAAAGCGACTAAAAAGTGTGGTGGTGATAGTGGATAAAAATCGCGTCCGGGCAGGGCGTTTGGCCGTCGAAAAATTTGCCTGCAATCGTCTCATTCTCGATGACGGATTCCAGTATTTAAAATTGAAAAAGCAACTATCTATTTTGCTCATTGACTGCCAAAATCCATTCGGGAATGGCCACCTTATTCCGAGGGGAATACTGCGAGAACCTATTGGGAACATAAAAATGGCCACCCATATTTTTTTAACCAAGTCAAATGGTATTGACGGCGAAAATCTAAGGGCAGTGATTGCTAAAAAGGGTGGAAGTGAAATTCCAATTTTGGAGTGCAATCACATTCCCGTATTTCTACAATGCGTTGGCGGAGAAACAGTGCTATCCATCGGCGAGCTTCGAGAGAAATCCGTTGTCACGCTAAGCGGCATCGCAAATGCTGATGGCTTCGAGGCATTTGTCGCCGATGCCGGGGCCACTATTGTCCACAGCCAACGATTCGCAGATCACTATGCATTTTCGCTGCGTGATGTGGTAAAAATGTGCGCAAATGCCATTGATATGGGGGCAAAAATGATCATCACAACGGAAAAGGATGCTGCCCGCTTTCCGCCTAGACAATCCTATGATTTGCCAATTTTTTTTCTTCGCATTGAAATCCAAATCATTGATGGCCAAGAAGTGTTTGACCATTTAGTTCGACAAAGTTAGGCCAGCGGACAATCGAAGCAACAAAGGTTAAAGTTTTGCGAAAATAATATTAGATTTTCTATTTCAACTAGTTGGTCCTCTCCTTGAAAGCAAAGATGCAAGCGATTCCGGCACCCAAAATTGCGCCGGTAAGACCGGCAATGCCAATCATATACCACAAAATTGACATTTCAAGAGCGTACTGCATGAGAAAAAATGCAGATAATGAAAAAATTGCGCCCATTAAAATCGAGGAAAAGCCAACAAAGAATACTTTTTTCATACTTATTATTTTTTGAGCAAAGTTTTGTTCGGGGCATTGGGCGCCGACATTGAAATTTTTTAAAATTATTTTTGAACTCATAGCCACGAACCCGTTTAGGAATTTCCTTTTCTTTGTCAAAGGAAAGTGCTTGGAAATTTTCAGTGAGGGTGAATTTGGCGACAATTGGAAAAAATTGCTTAAATTTATTGGAAAAATTTATTGCGCAAAAGCTTTGCCGGTGGTAACATGTACCATGCACACGTTTGAAGAGGCATGGGAGAAGGGGAAGTTCAAATACATCATCTACGGGCTTTACGGGCAGGTTACTGGGAATGGAGATGATGGGGAGGTGGAATTTTTTTTTAGGGCGATGAAGGCATTGCGCAAAAGCCTGGAAAGCAATTCGCCGGTGCACTCATTTTTTATTCCACCGGTACAATTACTTATTCCGTGGGCATTAAAAAAACACAAAACTGTTTTTAGGCTAGCCTTGGGGCAGTTATGCTTGGATCCAAGTCGTGATTTTTACCTACACCTCGCCATGAGAGCCGCTGATGCAATGCAGCATCATATTGCCGTCTGCGCCATTGCCGATGCCATTGGCACGGAAAATCTTTCGTCTCGAGAATGTAAAAGCCTTTGCCTAGCCATTGGTAAATTACATCGACACCCGCTAGCCAAGGAAATAGCCCAAAAAATGCTGAGGGAATCAAAAGATGATGGTATTTCTCGTCAATTGCTCTGGAAATCTGCCATGGAAGATGGAAATAAAGTGGAAAATTTTCACTAGTATTATTTTGTAGGTGTGCTAGTCTCCGGACGGAAAATTATGAATTTACCGAATCTTATCACACTTATACGCTTTCCCTTGCTGTTCATTATCGCGCTTCTGCTCTATTTTCCATTTGTTGGATCTAGGAGTCTTGCCTTTCTCCTTTACCTTGCAAGTGGATTCTCCGATTGGCTGGACGGATATATCGCGCGCCGCTGTGACATGGTATCCAATTTTGGAAAATTTATGGATGCCTTGTCGGATAAAATTCTCATGCTTGGGCTTTTTATTGTCTTACTTGTCATTGGAATTTTGCCGTCTATTTTTGTATTTCTTATCCTCTTTGTTCTTGGCCGTGAATTTTTTGTCACCGGAATACGTCTAGTCGCAGCCAGCCGCAACATTATCATTTCTGCGGAACGGTCCGGAAAAATTAAAACAATTATACAAATGATTTCGGTTGGATCACTCATCTGTTCGCAAGCGGTATTTTTCGATGGGCGGTTTTTGTTACCATCGCGCTGTGCACCCTGCCTCGCTTACTTAGCATTTGCATTGCTGCTTTTTGGGTATGTGCTTTTTTTAGTTGCTGTGGTTTGCGCAATTGAATCGGGAATTCGCTACACGAAAAAGTATCGATTTATTTTTTCGCAGACATGATTTTTCATTTGATCTTATAGATTTAAGCGCAACAATCTTACTGTGACATTTTGCTGGTATTTATTCAATATGGAGGAGCAATAGTGAGCGGAAAAAGTAAAAAAATAAGTCAAAACTTAAATTTGCGCGATCGTGTGGTTGTTGGCATCGGTACTTGCGGTGGAATTGGATACGTTGGGGCTGCACCGGGGACAAATTCTTCGGCGCTTGGGGTATTGATCTACCCCATTATTTTTCGCAATATGGGGTGGTTGACGTTCGTGGTAAGCTACTCCGCCGTTGTCCTATTGGCCATTTGGATTCTTTCGCAGTGCGAGCGCATTTTCCATGAAAAAGATCCGGTGCAAGCAAGCCTCGATGAATTCATTGCCATACCACTCTGCTTTTGGCCGGCCGACATCGCTCTTCGTATCTTTGGGATACGCGCTATGCCCCTATGGCTGTGGCTCATTGCTGGTTTTTTAATTTTTCGCGTTTTCGACATCGTGAAACCATTTGGGATAAAAAAGTTAGAACGTATGCCAAGGGGCTATGGAATTGTTGCCGATGATCTCGTTGCTGCTTTTGCAACGGCAATTTGCCTCTTTGCCATTGGGGTGATTTTTGCCATTTAAGATACTGGGAAATTTTTTGCATCTCACGAGATCCACTGAGCCGCTGTGATTTCTGCAAATATTTTATGCATCATGGCCTAAGCAATGCCTTGGGTCATCTGAAATGTGCAAAAATTTTTATTGTACAGTTAGCATGTTGTTATAGAATTGTGAAACAATGGAGGTATTTGAAGGTTTCATGAAAGTGCGGCGCAATGGCTAGCAGTGTAGAGAATGCGCATGGCAAACTTGGCGTATGGATTGCGGAATGCACTCCCTATGTAGCAGTGCGGATGCTTGCTTCGGTGATAACCATTATTTTGGAAGTGCCACTGTGGATAATTGCATCTCCATTTTTGCTTCCATGTCTACTTATAGTGCGCGATGAGTATTGCAAAAATGCTGTTTTAGGAATCATTTGCATGCGGCACATTCAAATTTTTTTAAGTGCAGCGTTTGCTAAAGATGGTTCAGTTGAGGATGAATTTGTAAGCGATTTTCCAAAATTGGATGATGCTTCCACGTTGCTTCTTTCGGCGGCTAATCCGCAAGAATCATCGCAGTTGCAAGCAAAAAGTGAGCACTGTACAGATCTTCCGCTGCAGACGCCTGCCAACGTCAATAATTCGCCGAAATTGCCAAGTTCAGAATTTGGAGATTTAAAATTGCCTCAATTGGAACCGAGCAATGTCATTACATTAGAAGAGCAAGATGTGGAGACTAAAAGCGCCATCGGATATATGGAGAGAACAATGCTAAATTCTTGCCAGATGAGTCCTGAAATATGCGCTCTTGCAGAAATAGGCGCTTTCGAATGTCGGTTTGTTTTTCCAAAATTAATTGAAGAGTTATACATTAAAGTGGACAAAAATATAGGGGAAGCATTAAATAGCAGCCATCATTCCGATGATGAAAGAAAACGCATCGAATTATCAATCAAGAAGATTCGAGCATATCCATGGAATATGATGATTAACGTGTTGGATTTGACTAGAGATTCCAAGAAAGATAAGATTAATAAAAATGAATTTGAGCAACTATATATTAGTATTTTCAATAAATTTATAAAAAGGATAAATAACACAATAAAAGGAAAGAAAATTCACTTACTTACCTGCAGTAAAGCAAAAGTCAATCTTTCCAATGATCGTGAATTGGCCGCAACTGACATTAACACTGCAATTACGCACAGTGAAATAGTAAAAAAAACAAGCATTTCCCTTCTCAATCGAATACATACAAAAAAAGTTATTAACTTTATTAATAAGATTACTGGAAATACGTATGCTCGCATTGCCGGTGCAGGAAATTGTAGCATTGTGTATGAGGCATGCTTAAAAAAAGATCAAAATATCAATCGCAGTGAAGGCATTTGCATTAAAGAAATTTCCGATGATAAAGGTGAAGCGGACAGTTTTGCCAAAAATAAAGTTGCCTATTTTTTTGAACAACAAACAAGAAATAGGCCAAACCTAGATGGACGAACAATGATGGCCAGTTGGGTGGGGGAGTTGTTTGTAATGAGTAAAAAGTATGCGTCCCCAACTCATAGTGCACATATTCATACTCATAATAAAAAGAAATATCTTATAATGTCGAAATGCGGAGATATGCCACTGTACAAATTTAGAACAGAAAAGAAAGAATGTTTGACTGAAGAAGCGATTATATCGCTGATACTTTGTCAATTCTTTTCGCAAGTCATTGGTCATTTGGACTTCCATGGGGGCAACTGTATATTCGATGGATGCCACTTTCGCGTCATTGACATGGGAAATACCTATCCACCCTTCGACATAACCAATGAGAATACACGCGATGACAATGCGCTCAATACATGTCTGGAATGGAAATATGATTGCCCGGCTGCAGAAATGGCCGACAATAGAAAAGAGATAATTCAACTTATTGAAAAAAATGGCACAGTTTGTAAAAATGCGTCTTGTTTATGCGGAAATGAAATTCTTGAAGAATTAAGCAAAGTGCGGTATTGGCACATTGCAGACATGCTTGAAAAAGGAATTTTGGCGAAAATCACAAATAAAAATGACTGCATTGAGAACATTAAAAATCACAGAGAAACAATACGTCAACAGTGCATTAATGACCCCAAGGAATCAATTCATGCCTACACTGAATTGCCGCCACTTACAAAGGAAATAAAAAAATTATTCTCTAATGTATTGGATGCGTGTGAGAAAAACATGGCTCGTGAAATGCAAAAATATAGCTTCACTGAAAAAGAAATTGCAGCTGCGATGGATCGCATCGAGAAACTTAAATTAAAACTTAATTCGGCTCAAATTATCGAAGGCACATATCTTAGCCAATCGAAAGATTTTTTTGAATCTAAATCGATACTTGGGAAAATTAAAGATTTTTTCCCAATATCGCCGCAGCAATCGTAGTGTTAAATCTGTACGTAATTTAAAGCACGGCAAAGTGCTTAAATTTTTTCAAATGTCCTCACGGATAGAAATAGCCTTTTGGAAGCATCTAGCGCTGTAAGCTTTTCTTTATTTATGAAAGCTAGATAAATTCATTTGACTTTTTGGCGAGTGGGGAGTTTCCTAAGAGTGTGGAGATTTCCCCATTAGTCGAACCGTCCAATAATATTGCTTTCCATTCTAGTGAAAATTACTTTGAGAGAATTACGCGCCAAATGCTCGTCTCCGAATCACTGCCGGAAAGCAATTGGGAAGGATTATATGAAAAACCTGGAATTGAGGCGGGGATTGGCATATTGAAATATTTGGATAAAAGCACATATTTTTCCGATAAATACCGGCCTGCATTTACGAATGCAATAGAAACTTTTGAGCAAAATGAATTCTTTAATTACTACGATAAAACCGTTAAAACAGTATATGAGATAATTAAAAAAATGGTAACAAGTCTAGCCAATGTAAATAAAACTGGTGAGTTTAAATTGTTGACAGGCAGCTTCCGAGATTGTAATGTTATGGACGGCAGCAATTTAGTAGAAGCGATTTTAACGGCTTGTGGAGAGGTCGATAAAAAAATTATGAGTTCATTGCCTAATGGAATATGTTGCCGCGCTTCAGCAGATAAAAACGGGAATTTCTTAAATTTTGAACAATCGCCACAAATCGGTATAGAATGTTCCGTACAAGCAATTTTAGAAACATTCGGAGGGCGCAAAACGGGAAAAGGTCGCATGATTCGCGTTTGCTCAAATCGCATATTAAATATGTTTTTGCAGGAATTTATAACCAAAAATGTATGCCAGTCGATATTGCAATCTAATAATGTTGATAATCGCATTATTCCATGTGGATTTCGCTCCTTACCATCTGCCCATCAAACATTTGCCTATCTTAAGCGGAATGCAAGCAATCCGGAATACTACGATGTGCAAGAAGTTAATTTTGGCGCTGGCGCACAATCGCCGAGCGTGGATTCCGCTTACACAAAAAATTCATCGTTTGGAAGACTTGTCACCCTTAGTAAAGATCAACTTGTTCAATTTTTTATTGGAAATTATCAACTTCGTACGACCGATAAAGATATCCCATGCGGCATAAGTGAATATAAAAGTTTTTGGAATCAGCTTTGTGCGAACGGAAAACGACAGTCTTCTTTCTGCCCATGGCTTATCATGCCGCGAATTCCTATTCAAAAATCTGGCGATTGCGTCATGCGAAGCACTATGGGAGTTGCGGAAATTAAAATACTAGATGCTTTCAATGAAATATTAGATGATAAAACAAGCGAAGATGGCGAAGAGAGTCAGCGTAAAATGGAAATTCGCAATAGAATAGCTGTAAAATCTATTGATGTCATTTCACGCATTGAGATACTTAGGCAATATTTAAAAGCACATGCTGGCAATCCAACGAAAGATAGTATAGCACTAATACAATTAGGCATGGGGAAAATAAGCAGAGAGATTGCTAGGCTGAATAAGACAATCGCCAATCACAGTGATGTGATAATTCCGTTTTTTGAGAAAGATTTTCAACATCGCTTAGATTGCGATTTCTGTAATCTTCGCAGTGTAGTAGAGGAGCATTTAAATTCGGATATAGTACAACTTGTTACATATAAGGAAACGAAGCAAACAAAATTGTTCGGCAATGTTAACTCCTTTGAATTTGAACGCGATAAAAATGTTAATTATATAGCTAGGAGCAATATGCAAACTCTCTTTGCCAAACTCGCAACCAGAGAAGAATGTAATTATAAATACATATCCACTAAAAAAATTAATCTTGATAGAGTGAAAAAAGGTGATATCAAATACATCACGCAAAGGCTAGATAGTTTTATCGCAATTGCTAATGAGAATGCCAATTATATGCAACTGATAGCAAAAAAAATGATGGAAATCATTCAAAATATACCAATCGGATGTGAGAAAAATGGTGACAAGCTTGTCGTAGACTATAAAATTCTTAGTTCAGATCAATGCTTAAATTTATTAGAAAGTCTAAAAAACAGCATTGCATTCATTGATCTGCACTACGCTGCCATCGATGATTTTTATAAAATAAATAATGAGTCTTCGTCCGATTTGCGCAACTTAAAAAATTTTAATTGGCAGATTCATAATGAAAAATTTCATTTCAACCAGTATGATGCCACTTTGAGCGTTAATGCGCATGCTGTATCGTCAATAATTGCATTTACCATTCTGTCAGAAAACAATAATTTCTTTAATGAACTACGCAAGGAAGAAAATATTTTTGATGGTGTTTCATTTCAATTGGAACACTTTATTAAATTTTATGAAAGTTTTGCATGTCACATGCACAACCCAGGCGATTGCGAAGTAATTCGTAAAATTTATCAATATTATTTGCAACATAAAAACGCCAAATCATTAATTTTTGATTATTCAGAAAAAAAAGATAAATCGGAAGAATGCGCAATTGAAGAAGTCGATGATACCGCAAATATTTTTTTAAAATTGGCTGACCAAAGCGCATATATTGAATCCTCAATTAGGGAAAAGTATAAGGATTTTTTTATGGAGTTCAACATTGATGCAAGGAGTGCTTTACTAATGTTTACTTGTGGGGCGTTTAATGTTTATTCAATTCCAGATGTACAAAGGTCTCATTTCTTGAGCAAATTCTCTCGGTTCTTCTTTGAGTCGGATGCAGCATGTGCTCGATCTGGCAAGTTAATACAGTGCGGAATTGAGGAAGAACTTCAAAATCTGGAAGCTTATAAAAAAGACATTAATGCACAATTACTATTTAAAATCCCATATATTTTTCAATCTGCAATTAAATCGTTCGGCAGCTTTCAAGTATCGCAAGCGCGAGTTCGCGAGTTCGAGATAGGAACAAACATTCAGTTGCCAACGCCTCTGGATGAGGCAAAACTGCTCGAACGACAATTATTGCAAAATCATGAAAATAAGATTCGATGCGACCAAGAGATTCAATTTAATGTTGATAATTTTTTAGCACAATTCAATATATGCGTAGAAGATAACATCAAGACAATTAATGAAATCCATGTATTCGAAGAAAATTTAGATGCATTTACTCAAAACATGAATTACTGCGACCAAATGCTACAATACTTTAATCGTAAAAATGAAAATAAAACCATTTTCGGAGAAATACAAAAAATAGATATTGCAAGCGAAAGAGCCATTACCTTGGCATCTAAAAATAATTGGCGTGAACTATGCGTTGCAGTTGATAGTCTAGAGGAAGCCGGGTGGCAAAAATTTTGTAAAAATAAAGTGCGAATCGACTCAATTGCCATGGTAGAGCATGTCAAATCATCTGTTTTACGTAATATTATTCATCAAAATGATAATGCTTTGGAAAGTGAAGTATTCCGTAAGGAAATGAAAAACGAATTAATAATTCAAATGAAGAAAATTGAATCATTGAAAATGAGCGCAACAAATAGTTATGATGAAAAAATTATTATGCTTATGGAAAATGAATGCATTTTAAATATGCTTGAACTTTATGATATAAAAAGAAGCGATGCAGTGAATAGCGCAATTGACCCAAAATATATCAACACACTTATTATAAACAGCTATCACCTTGTGCGGTTTAATGGATCTAAATTGCCAAAAGGTATGCTTTATGCACTATTTGATGCGCACAATATACTTGACAATTATTGGAAGCGCAATCCCAATCAAGCTACCGAAACCGCTCAAGCGCTGTATTACGATATTTTTAAAACGAAAGAAAAATTATCATCAATTAATAGGGGAAATGTTTTACTGCGCAGTGGCGATGGCAAATGTGTCATTGATATTGCGAATTTATCCATCACGAAAAATGGGGAACTCATCGAGCCGTGTAATATTTACCATCTTAATGATGATGTACGGCGTCTATTCGGAAATAAAAATCTTGATGCCTATAAAAATAATTCCGCATATTTCTTTCATGACGACAAACTTGGCCCAGTGCAAATTCTTATAAAAAACCGAGCAAATTCTTGCACGCAATGCGAGTATGCAATTCTATGCGAACTAGACAACGACGGACAGCAATGGGCCTATTTGGGAGTTGATACGCTAAAAAATGATTATGGTCGTCTAAAAGAGCATATGTTTAGCATACCGGATTACTTTAAATGCGATGATTACAATATATTCATAAATTGCAATGGCGATATCAGAATTTATGGGAAAAATGATCCGGGGAAAATTCTTTTTAAGACAGTTAAATTAAACATTAACGATACATCAACTTTTGCATTAAAAAGTTGCCAACGAAAAGATGACAATTATTATGTGTCTCTGCAAGGTAGCGCAGATCAAGAAAATAATAAAATTTTCAAAGACCCGGTACGCAGCAAAGCTACCGAGTTTTATGATACTCCTTTTGAGCTTTTTGAAAATCCGAATTATATCTGCAAACGCTATGACGGCAATGGAAATATTTGTGGCATATCTTTTCCTCGGTATCGCGATGAAAATGGTGATGAAATTCTCCTTCTTCCGCAAAAGAAAGGTGATGGGGAAATATCGTGGAGGTTAAGCAGTAATACCTCATTAGAGCTCTGTCCGGGCGTAGATGCCCCCATATTTAACGATGAAAATTATCCCATTCTTCAACAAAATGAATCTGATAAATTTAATCCACTCATTGAATATAGTCATTACCTGTGTTTTAAAAATACGGATTCGAATAATGCCGGAAATTTCATGTATTTACTTCCCGATGTGCATATTTCTCGTCCCATGGGTTTGTCCCACAATCATACGTGTTATTTTCCGAAGGTTGATGCCAAACACCCTTTTATTGGGACTTCAACGGCAACTGAAGTATCCTATTTTATTGACCCGTTTCTTCTAATTAAAAATGATGTAGTTGCCAAAACGCCGCTGGGAACATTGCAACTTGTATATACTCTTCAAGCGCAAAGTGAATACAGAAAAGCTATTGAATGCTTACGACGGCTTTCTCCGGAAAAATCAATAGAAGATGAGGAGATTAAAGTATTAAATAAAATTGTATTTTGGTTTAAATATGGACATGAGCAATCTCCGGAATCTGCCAATCTTATTTTTTCAGTAATAGAGCGAATGCTACGTTGGAATCATAAATCTGATAAATTAAAAGAAGCCGTAAAAGCAATCATGAAAGAAGACGATGGACAATTTTTTGAAAACTTATTCAGAGTCTATTTATTGGGGCATAATTCGTGCTTGGAAACTACGCGAATGCATCTCGGTGCAGAAATATATCTGTGGAAGTATTTCATACTATGCTCTGGCGGATCTACCAAACTTAATTCACCTTTAAAAGAAGCCCTTTTTTTTGGGGAAAACCATCCTACTATGCAAAGTCATCTGGAAAAACTTATATATTTGCGAGATAAAAAAATCGCAAGGCATAGCAGTGTTTTGCGGGCGCAAAAAAAGCAATTCAAAGAAGCAAAAAACCTAGACATGTATTATTACTTAAAAGAAATAACTCCATTTCACGTGCAAGCAGACATTGAGCTAAATAATCAACCGAATATTTATTCATCCATTGAAGGTCTTGAGAACTTGATGGGAAAATGCAAAACAGCCGAAGATCGAATAATTGAAAATGCAAAAAAAATATTCGCAATTAAAGAGAAAAGTATATTTGATAATGTGGATGATATAGATATTGAAAAATGCGAAGCTCAAAAAATTCCGACTCTCAATGGCGAATCCGATGAACATAATAAAAGTATAAATTATTTTAATGATGAAATAGAAAAAGGTGCAAAAATACAGGCTAAAAAAAGAAGCGATCCATTTTTGAAAGAAGAATTCATCAGTAGCATAGACAGAAAAAAAATGGTGCAATTCATGAAGTCATTAGATGACGAAATTGATGATTTGCGAAAATTATCCCGCCATTTTATGGAGGAAATCCGTAATTTGCTCAGGCAAAGCCAACCCAATGAGAAATTTGAGAAGGCCACCTATGACTCCAAGGCTATTAGCGTTCTCATTCGAAATATCTATAATCTTTACACAGGGGGAAGCATAAAGCGAGCGCTTCGCTGTGTTAGGGATAGCTATCCGCAGTTTAATGAAGTTAATTTAGAAAAATTAGTCAGCGGAATTGAGCATCATATCATAGGTTTGAATTCGATGAGATATCTCATCAAGACTAAGCAAGCGCTGCTCGAATTTTGTCCGAATCCAGAAGGCGACAAGCCATTCGATATTCCCGCATGGGAAACGGCACTCACGCTCATGAGAGCGCTGCGCAGCAGTAATTTTTATGAGTATTGCGACACAAATGAAAAAATGGTAGTGAAGGCCGAAAAATTACTCTATCAGAAAGCATTAATACTCGAAGATATGGCTCAACTTCGCATGCGTCCCGATCAAATCGAAAAAACACAATTTACACTCAACATTCTTATGAATAATAAATCAGAAAAATGTGGTGCCCTTATTGAGCAAATTATGGGCAGTGGCAAGTCGAAGGTTCTTATTCCCGAGTACATATTATTTGCACTATCCATGAGTAAAAAATTAGGACAAGACAACACATGGGGTTATCCGGTTATTGTTTCTCATATCACGCAAATGTCTGCTGTCATGAAGGAATTGCCCAGTATTTTCAGAAATTTTGGCATCAATATTGAGGCTATGGACTTGGATTTCCAACAATTGAAAACGCTTGACGGGATGCGAAATTTAAGAGAGAAACTAGAATTAATGGCAAAGGAAAGAAATACGGTTCCTGTATTTTCATCCCGCGACCTCATGGCTCTTTATACGCTATTTCGTTCCTTCAATGCAGGCATTAATCAGAACGATCAGGAATATTTACGGGAATTTAAAAATTTAATGACTTTTTTCGACCAGTGCACGGCGCTATTTGATGAAATACATCTCACAGCAAATCCAAAGGAAGAATTTATCATAGAAGCATCGCTCGATGGAATGTCGGAAAGAAAAGAAATCAATTCAGCTGAAATTAACTTTTTAACGAATTTTATGTTTCGGATTTTAGATAAAAATTTATTGGATAAATGTAAAAATAATCAGCAGAGCCAAATCACACGTGAAACGTTGACAAATTCGCTGAAAATAGCCGTAGGCAAGCAATTGGACCAATTAAAATTGATTTTTAGTGATGAAGAAAAGGAGATTTTTATTTCCTTTTTGCTAGGAGAATATGATGGCAAAGATGTTACATCTGAAAAGCAACATATAATTGAGGATGTATTTAGGCAGTGTAAAAGCCTCAAAATAGAAAATTTGATTTATACACTGCGCGCAAATTGTTGCGAATATTTCGTCCGTGATTTTGCAAAAGTTTGCGATAAAAATTTCGGCTATGATCCAGCCTCGGGAAGCGTTATACCCTATGCAAACTCTAAGCCAACTGCGAGTACTTTTCAAGATCCACGTGAGGCTGTTTTTTTTACCATGCTTACCGTTGCATCCGACGGCTTTTCTCGGCAAGCTATTGATGAATTTATTGTAGACTTGTTTAAAAGTGCATCCAATGAAGCTACAAAAAATAAGATACTACTCAAAGAAACAAATAGTTATAAAAAATTTAATGAATATTTCAGCAATTGCTTCGTTAATAATTATCCAATAGAATTGATTGACATTGTGCAGCAAACTGAAAAAGGATTCCATATTACCGAAGATGCCTATTTGGCAATTTGGAATTTTCTTCAAACGGAAAATGGAGCAAAATGTCACAGAGAATTACTTAGAATTGTATGTAAAAAAGCAGCTTCATGGAATCCTTATTCCTATGCTACACCGCCGTCCACGATCATAGGAACAATGTTCCATTGCGTCATCGGATTGTCCGGCACAACGCTTAATCGTTCGGCTTTCCCATTGCGCATAGGGAAAGATGAAATTTATAGTCCGCAGCTTGGTTCTATCGGCACCATAAGTTCGAAATTAATTGATGATATAATTTCAAAAAAATCATTCATTTGCCCAGTTGGGCAGAGGGAAACTAACACCCAAGAAGCAAAAACAAATTCTGCACATTTACATACAATGCGTGCATCCGAAATATTAGATGAATGGCGAGAATATAACTCAAAAGAGCGAATAAAAAATTTACGACTTTTTGTCGATGCCGGCTCGCTATTAGCTTCACAAAACACGAGAGAAATTGTCTATGATATTGCTAATTTCATCCGCGATAATAATTTGGATGTTAAAGCCATTGAATGGTATGATGCAACACTGCAAACTTTTGCCATTGCCAATGTATCCGATGTTTTAGAATCTAAGGGTAATAATTTTTACATGCAGCGCCTCACGGACCCTTCCAAGCAACGCCCCTCTGATAAAAATAAACTTTTCACATATCTTCCGCAGGAGCAAGCCACTGGATCTGATCCACTTGTGATGAAAAATGGCATTGGCATTGTGACAATGAATCCCGTCACGCTGGAGATGAGCGCCTTTTCGCAAAGCATCATGCGCCTCAGAAAATTTTTGGAAGTTCATGGGCAAAGTGCGGACATTGTCGTACTCCGTGAGACAATGAAAAACCTAGAGCTAATTGACGATAAGTTTGACATCACTGATGGCAATCAGCAAAAGGAAATAATAATCAAATTTATTGAATGCGTAATTAATAACACGGATAATGATACAAAAAAACAACGCATTCAAAGTGTTACAATTCAACTTGATGAATTGATTAAAATAACAATTGAAAAATGGCTAGACGAACGCGTTGACAGCAATTTTGCTGAGAGATCTCGCTTGAAAGATATTTGTTTTAATTTTTTAGTGCAGGAAAAGATGTTCAACATTAGCCAATGGGAACACTTTCGTTGCTGGGAATCTGCTCGGAAAAATATGATGTGCTACTTTGAGGAAAAAATAAGTAAATTGAAACACATAATTGAATCAAATCAACTTGGCAATAAAAATGCAATATTACGTAGCATTGAAGAAATGCGCAAATCTGCGGAAAATATTATAAATTGCATTCCTGAAAGTGAGCAAACTTTAGCCTTCCCGGACAAGAGCGATCAACAGGCTGCCAATGACGCGGGCCATGAAAATCAAATTGAAAAACAAGCAATCACTGAAACGCAAAAGGAAAAAGAGCAGCAAGCAGAACAGCAAAAAGAACATGTAGATGAATTGGATCAAAGTCGCTATCAAGAATTAGAAATGATACTAAATTTAGGTTCGGAAATTGACAGCAAGCATGCAAGGGAGCAAGATTCATTGCGCATGGAAGATAAAAAAACGGCCGATGATCTTTACTCTCAATATTGGTCAAATGCCTCCGAAAATTCGGCAAATGCGTTAACATTGAAGGATCATTTTTCTAAATTTGCCAATACAATTCAGGACATTCGTGATTCGAATTTTCATCAAAACTTAGCCAATAAATTTAGAAATTTTAGTAAATTATTTGACAGTGATTATTTTAATCAGTTTGTTTTCACTAGTAATTTCCTGCAAGCAGCCAATGCTGAAACCTGCATTTTTCATAGATCTCAAATTATTGCCCTCGATGTTCTTATTTTTTGGGACGCCGAACTCAAAAATTTCAAGTGTATGTTTGTCACACAAAAAGAGGCAAGTGAATTAAAAAGTAAAATTGAAGCCGGAAATATATTGAATTGTTATCTATGCACGATCAATGGAAATCCCCTGGCGAAACATGGAAAAATTCCAAACGAAAATGCGGCCTTTCAAAGTTTTATTACTTCAGCTAATTGGATGGCTAAATTCTTTAATAGCGATATTGATTTTTTGCAAAAATCAGAATGCGACACATATGATATGTTTCAAACCGAACTTAATTTCAAGGAAAATAAAAATTTAATACATGATTTTCTTATATTGCGCTATATGCATCCCCAAAAAGGGTATGCAAGAATTATTAAATCGCGAATTGTAAGTGAATGTAAATTAAATAGCATTGTACTAGCTGATGCAATGCAAGAAATAGGCTTAAATGAGGATTCTTCTTTTACTGACTTTATTGGAAAGGTTCAAAATTCGGAATGCCTATTTACTGAAAACATATTAATTGCTGTAATGCAATTTGCAAAAAAATATATCTGCAGCGACGAAAACTTTCGTGAAATAATAATAAGTAAAACAAGAGATCTTTTTAAGGGCATGTCAATTGATCATGCTAAGAGAAAGAAAATGATAAATAAGCTTATAGCGAGTACTACTGAGGAAACCATATTGCAGTTATTTTTAAATAAAAATACAGAATCGCTGAAATTATTAAATGAAATCTGCAAATGTATTTACGAAATTCCATCGCGGTTGGAACGAATTACCAATCCGCAAATGGCCGCATTGATATGTTTGGCATCCAATGAAAATTTAGATGATACATCTATCATTAATACTGAAGATAATAACGAGATTGACTTTCCAAGTATCATACCTGCATTAAATCAAGTAAACTTTTCAAAAATACCAATTGCATATTGGATAAAAAATGGCATATTTAACGCTGAAAATGGCTGCAAGGAAATTTTCAAATCTTATATTAAGAGTGATACTTTTAAAAATCTTGACAGAAGGAGTAAGCAGATAGTCATGGCCGGAATGAGCACTGATAATAGATTAGTGGAGGCATTTATTTCACAGAAAAATGGGCCATTGAGTGATCAGGATTTAGAGCAAATGGATATTTTGTTAAGTGTATTGGAAAATGCGAGAAAGGAAATTGGCAATGAAACGCAAAAGTGCATAGATCAAATAATTAATGTTGCATATTCATCATTAGGAGTTGGAAGGATTTCAGAATTAGAGAAAATCGCAGTAAAGCATAAAACTTTATTTCGCTTTATCGTTGTTAAGGAAATCACTAAAAACAATGATGCGATGAAGGAACTGCTTTTCGCTCCTTGGTTCAATGCATTAAATGTCAAACGTGAATATGGAATAGGAAAAAAAACTATCTTTACTAATGTAATAATGGCATTATTAAATGAGAGTGAAAATCTTAAAAAGTTTCTAGAGAAAGAAATCCTCAATAAACCAGAATGCAAGAATTTATCCTGGTTTATTAAGCATTTTCCCGAATTGAATGGTAACGTAATTGACAATTTTTTATTAATTAATAGCGAAATCAGCCCTGATGCATTTTGTATGATTATAAGCGCATTATTGGGAAAATACCAAATACAAATATGCGCAAATCACTCATGCCAAAAATTTATTGCAATACAGATGGAATTCGCATGTAATGCAATGAAAGTAAGTAATTCAAGATTCGATCTTCTAAAATCGCTCAATGAGACACTCCAATCTTTTAACGCTGAAGTCAATGATGGGGAGAAGTTTTTCGATACCTATGACGATTTTATATATTATTTTCTGTGCGAGTATAACGATACTAGTGATAATGCAGCCTCCGGTGTCGCTTGGAATTTGGCAAAATTATTGGTCTCAAAAATTTGTGACGCAGATATGCCGATAAAAAACTTACAAATGGCCCTTTTGTGCTTGTGGAACATAAATGGTAAAAAAAATGAGACTGCCATATACAAATTTTTCTTTAAGTCTGCAAGCGAAGAGAAGGGTCCAATTGACTTAATTGCTGAATTATTAACTAGCAGTGACAAAATAAGATTTCCAAATGATTTTAATTTAGCGGAGCTGTTAAATAAATTTAACAGCTCAAATAATTCATCTCTTTTCGACTTGATTTACAACTACATAGCCGACAAAAGTGACGTCCTAACCCAGGAAGAACTGGTGCAATTAATTAACGCAACAAAAGATGATGATAAATTTATTGATCGCATTACATCTTGCATTCATTTAGCAAGAGGAAAAGCATCATTTAATAAATTTATGTCTTCCTTGTTTTCCGCTGCTAGCAGTCAAAGCGATAAAATAGCAGCGGCAAAAATTGGGAGTGCACTATACGATATAATAAAAAAAGAAGGTCGGGATACTTTCCACTATGTCCTTCTTAATTCATTGGAATTTTCTAATCACATTTTCCCCGAAAATGAAGATCGTGGGAAAACAGACAATTCACAATTAATTGTATATGAGCTTTTCTTCATAGATAACCTCATTGATACGAAATTGATCAATGATCTCGACATAAAAAGAGGAATATTGCCGAAAAATAAATCTAGTTTTTTATCTCGCTTCATTGATGGCTATGCTAATATAGTATCTGAAATGATAAAAAATAATTCACAAAACATTGATGAATTCATTAAAAAAGTTACAACTAAGATGATAAATGATGTTGACTATCAATTTACTTATAGTGTCTATGAGCAATTTTTTTGTAGATTTTTTGATGATTACGACGAAGCGACATGCAATGCAATCACTCAGGATCTTGCGGATAAAGTGACAGCTAAATTCGTTGGATTACCCGGTTTTTTTGAGCTTGGGAAAAATGCGAGATGGAAATTGCTATGTATGAATTTTATTGGTATTGGGAGTGAAAAAAATGCATGGTCATGCTACCTAAATCCGCAATTGCAAAAAGTTATTTTCCAAGAAATTAAACATAGCTATTGCGCTATTATGAATATTCTCTCATACTTAAAAGATATTAATAATGATTATCGGCTAGACGAATTAAAAAAAATAGCAGATCCGCGAATGATTGCATTATACTTACTAAATGATGGAGATGAAGATGATCCACTTGGTGATTTCTTTGAAGAAATAAACAATGAAAATGTCAACTATGATTCGCTTTCCCAGATTGACATTAATAACTTGCCTCAAATGCCAATGTGCACCTGGTTTAAAAATGGTATTTTTAATGGAAATAAAAATTTATCTTCTGTTTTTCATCAATATATTCTCGTAAACGAAAATGCTAATGATGATAGTGGATTTGTTGAAGCCGTCATTAAATTAAATGAAGATAAAGATTTCCACGCTGAAATAGAAAAGCAACTTAACATTGCCCTTAGTAACGATTCCTTTGATGCTAAAATTCTTTTCCGCCAATTACATGCAATTCTTAAATCTCGAAAAGATTCGGAATCTCCAATTGATAGAGTTATTATTAACTGCATAAATGCAAAGCTGAATCAAAATGGTGATGCATGCTTTGCAAAAATCTATAGTCAAGATAGTGATTTTGCTAAATGCTTAATTCAAAAGTCAAAAGAATTACGTGAAAAATTATTTTTTTCAAAAACTTTTTCCATATTTTCAGAAGATGAGGATTGCGGAAAAATATTTCTTCCCATTGACGAAGAACTAATCTTCAATAGAGATAACGAAAAGTTGCAAATTTTGGCAAATAATTGTCTATATGATTTAAATATAGCATTCAGTTTTGCTAAATTAATTCACAAAACTAATGCAGACATTAATGATATTAAAGAAAGCTTCATGGAAGCATTCTTAGGAAAAGTTCTAAAAGATAAAACTTTTTTTGACGAAAATATTACTTCAACAATTGATCTTAACATTAGAAATGAAATAGACGCGCTTATAGTTCAACTACCTCTAAGTGAGATTTGGCCATATCTACAAGAATATGAAACCCTTCTATTTCCATTTTTATCACGGAAAGATAACTCGCAAATGCAAAAATTTTCTATGAATATTTGTAAATATCTTTGCAGGGAAAACGCTGGAGAAAAATTAAAAGACCTTAAAAGCGTGGAGTTAAAAGAACTTTGTGCCTATTATGAAGAAGCCGGTGAAAGCTTTAATATGGCAGATTTTATAAATCAATCAATTGCCGTATCACCAGATATTATAGCTAAGTCAAGCAATAGCTCAAGCACACAACAGAAAGAAACTGATAGTGATAAAAATATCAATAATGCTGAGAAAGGTAATGCTAATCAATCTATTGCGCAAGAATTTGATACGACAATTATTAAACAATGTGATCCAAGCAAAGATAATGCTAACGAAAAAATTCCCAATATAAGCAATTCGAAAGAAAATTCAACAAATCCAACTATTCAGCAAAAAGACAAATTCAGCGATGCGACTAATGAAAACACTACTCTAGAAAATCTAAATAAAACAATCATTGAAGAAAATAATTTAGGCAAAGATAGTTTAAACGGAAGTGGCCCGAATTCAACTGATTCGAAAAACATCAATGATCTGCCACGTTACAATGATTTGGCAAAGAAAATGCGCTTTCGCAAAGCAGTAAGCATTACACTCGGAATTGCTGCCCTGGTGAGTATTTTGGCTGCCGTTATTTTGTTTGCTATTTCGCTTATCGGTGGCTCATTAGCCGTGTTATCTCCATTGATTTGCGTAATCGCCGCAAAAGCATTGTTGATTTCTTCTGCTTCTCTTGCCACGCTTGCAGGCATATTGTTCATTCAATGGAAAAATAAATTTGACGATCTTAAGGATATGACGGTATAAATTTATAAAAACAACAACGCCGCAAATTAACGGCGTTGGTAGCTAAAAAAACATCCGCCGACTTCACTATTGGTGAAGGCGGCAGCAAAAACAGCAGATCACTTCTTTCACAAAGATTGACCCACCTGCAAGTCTGCATTGGCAGTAATTAGAAGAATTTATTCGAGACATTCATCGAGAAAATCTTCCTCATTCAATCCGAGCAATTGAAGAATTTCAGCGAAATCGCACCTTAGCGCAGCCAAGTCCTGAGACTCATCATCAAAGCTTAGCCTCTCAACGATGCCGCACTTATTCTCTTCTAATATCCGCAATGCCACATCGCCATCACCCTGTTCAATGAGGGATCTAATTCCAATTAAAAAGCCTTCCATGTTTTCAAAAGATGATATTTCTAATGGCATGCCAACACTATCTGCATTCTGCATTTTATTCACACGTAGCGTGGTCATGGGTCGACCCTCTTCCAAAAAATAAAGAAATGCAAGAAAAAAATTCATAAATTTTTAAAAGTATTTCCGCATAGTATAACCATGTATCAATAAGTAATTTGTAAATAAAATGTTTTAAAAAGTAAGGAATGTAAATTCAAAGAAAATCTCTCGCCAAGCAAAATAAAAATTCAAAGAATTGGCACAAGTTGGACCAATTGGAGATAAAGGCATGACTTTAGACGTAGAAAAGCGCATTCAACGCACAAGAAAATTTCTTGGCGATAGGGGCATTGATTATTTACTCGTCAATAGTACCGATGAATTTCTCGTGACGTTAAATGATGTTCGCAAAAATTCGCGGTACTTTTTGACACAATTTCGCGGATCCACCGGTGATGCGCTGCTGGGAAACGATTGCCTATGGTTATTTGTTGATGGACGGTATCACGCGCAGGCAGAGCAGGAAATTAATAAATCACTGGTTTCGCTGTGTAAATTACGAATTGAGGATAATTTCGTGGAAGAATTAGTGAAAAAAATTTCACCGCATTCTTCCATCGGGGTTGTTGCTTCGAAAGTGCCGCTGAAATTTTATGAGCAACTGCGGTGTTTACTAGATAACAAAGATGTGCGAATTGTCCCCTTGGGGACGGATCCCGTCGCGCAATTTTACACATCGGATCGGCACACGTTGCAGTCGCCAATATATCGCATTGATTCAACAATTGCGACGGAGAGCGCCGATGAAAAATTTAAGCAATTCACATCGGCTTTACCTTTCGGAAGTGCATATTTGGAGACAAATTTGGAGAATATTGCCTACTTTACCAATCTGCGCCATTTTGGCATTGCAAATTCAGCGACATTTCGAGCAAAACTCGTCATATCGAAGGCGCGAGCCTATCTATTTACCAATGAAAAAATTCCTCCAATTGGCACTTATTTTAAAGTTCTGCCGCTCAGCGAATTGAAAAAATTCACGCAAAAAAAGAAGATTACCTACTCACCCTGCACTATCAATTGGGCCGATTTTATCGGCCTACGAGGTGGGGCAATTTCCTATGAATTGGATAGAATTGCCATGAAGAAGTGCATCAAAACCAATGGGGAGATTACCCATTACCGCAGCATATTTCGCAGAGCGGACATGGCTATGGCAGCCATGGAGAAGCGCATACATAAGTCCATCGGCCAGTCGGAAAAAATGCTTTCCGATGCCGTGGAACGTGAATTTTGCAAATGCGGCGCCAGATCTTTGAGTTTTCCAACCATCCTTGCCATTGGCTCCAACGCGGCGATTGTACATCATGTTAATCCGTCGAGAAATGTTTACCTAAAAAATGGCGATTTTGTCCTGCTCGACTGCGGTGCCTATTTCGACGGTGGCTATGCAACGGATACGACTCGAACATTCATTGTTGGTGAGCCCAATGCATTACAGCAGAAGGTCTACACCACCGTGCTCAAAATGCAGATCAATTGCTACCATTACCCGGTTGATCAAAACACGACGGGGGCCACATTGGACGGTGTGGCCCGGGAAATCGCTGAAAAATCTGGACTAATGGACGAGGGATTTCATTTTAACCATTCCCTTGGCCATGGCATTGGAATTGGCGTCCACGAATCGCCCCCATTTCTATCTCCTCGCAGTGATGACCTACTCATTCCCAATATGACATTCACCATTGAACCCGGGCTTTATCGTGAGGATTTCGGCGGAGTTCGCTTGGAAAATTCGGTGCTAATGGCCTACGAAAACGGTAAACATAATATGCAATCCCTGTCCCGAGCAAAATTTCAAAAAAGCGCCATAGACTTCAGTCTACTGACAGACAAGGAAAAGCACATGCTCAAAGAATGGATATGAGAAAACATATCTTCCTAACTTGGTGGTGCTTCAGCTATATGTTCGTTCCGAATGCATCGATGGTCTTTTGCCCCTTTGTCCAACTGCACGGACAAAGCGCCTTCGTTTGAAGAGCATCGAGCACTCGCAGAGTCTCTTCCGGACTACGTCCTACATTTTCATCGGTTACCATGACAAAACGGATTATATTTTGCGGATCAACGATAAAAAGTGCACGCTGAGCAACGCCGTTAGTTGGGTTAATGACACCGAGGGCCTGGCTCAATGAGCGTGACATATCCGACAGAAGCGGAAATGGAATTTCGCTAAGTCGTGGACTATGCTTACGCCATGCCCAGTGGGCATATTCGCTATCCGTGCTGCAAGCAAGTATTTGTGCATTACGGCGTTGAAAGTCCTGATATAAGCTTGCAAATCCTAAAATCTCCGTTGGACAAATAAAAGTAAAATCCATGGGATAGAAAAAAATTACTTTCCATCTTTCCGCATAGGTTTCACCATTAATATCAATAAATGCATTTTCCGCAGTCATTTCACCGATAGATAAACCTGAAAGGGCACGCAGTTGAAATTTTGGGAATTCATCTCCAATTGTTCGCATAGTTTTATTCCTCCAGACAAACCCTTCGCAATGGAAGCCTGTCCCAAAAGCACAATGCGTCCACCGCGAAGATGGAGACAGCACCTCAGCGAAATTTCGGTCTGTCAAATACTTTCGTCGAATAAATATTCTCCACGGAATTGAACTGCGACTTGCCTACATTTGAAAGTTGTAGCAAGATGATTTTTCCCACTGATTCCACCATGCCTCTCAATTCGTATTATTTCATACGTCGAGTTTCGGCTGAGTTTGAATAAATTTTTGTTTGCAGAGAATAGTCATGAATAAAAATGCTAAAAAAAGTAGCATACACCCAAAAAATACATTTAAAATTGCCGAGACGGCCACTGTGCTCCAAGTAGCAATAATTGAAGGAAATACATGAATGAGGATAATAAATGTTGCCGTCCCAATACTTAGGACAGCGGCGATGCATGTTAAAACGCAAAATAAAATTTTTCCCACACTCCAAATCTCCGTGACATTTTGCAGACTTTGCGGTTGATTTATTGAATTTATACCAATGCAATCCGCGCCATTCCCGCCTTGCTGCAATGCTATAGCAGTGGCGCCAATGGGCAAGCTCGGTACATGATTTTGATTTTTTGAACTCATCTCACGAAAAATAGAAAATTTTTAGAATAATTGCAAGAAAAAATTTATTGAATTTGAAATTTCAGCAAAAGACTCTAAGAGAATATCGATCCATGACCGACGAAGAACAGAAAGATTTGGATGAAAATTCCTGCAACGGGGAATTGCGCAATGGTAATACGGAGGATTATGAGTTTGAAGAACTCATGGGTCTCTATGAGCATGACTTTGAGGGCCTAGATCGTCTAAAACTTTCCCGCACGTCCCCCCATGCGCTGGGACAATTCCTCATGCGCCTTGAGCCGGCAGATCAAACCACATTTCTTCGCAAATTATCAGATCGCACTGCCGGCGAAATTCTTTCGGAAATGGATTCGGAAATATCAGCCGAAGTACTTGTTCTCCTGAAGGATCTACGCGCGTTACGTATTTTGGAAAAATTGGAACCCGACGATGCAGCATACATTGTGCGGCAACTAGAGTTGAATGATCGGGATCGATTGCTAGGGAAGCTGCCCATAGAAACGGCCAAAATCATATATGAGCTTCTCAACTACGACGCCGACACAGCCGGTGGCGTAATGACGCCGCATGTGAATAAGATTCACGCCGATTGGACTGTGGACGAATCCATTCAAAAATTGCGCGCTGACGGCGCAAAAAATGAAAATTTGGATATCATATATGTTGTCGATGGCGATGGGAGACTTGCGGGAAGTGTTTCCCTCCATCAGCTCATCCTCGCCCGCGGTGGGCAAATTATTGAAAATATTTTCGATTCTAATATTCAGGGTGCCTGCCATGCCAATGAACCAACCCAGCAAGTTGCTCAGGCAATGGCGGAATTTGACATGAAAAATGTTCCCGTGCTGGATGCCTTTGGCCGCCTCATCGGCATCATAACCCACGACGATGTGATCGACATACTCCGCGACCATGCAACAAAGGACATTCAAATTTTACACGGCGCCGGTGCCGATGAAAACATTCATGATCCAATTGCCTACAGCGTGGCCAAGCGCAATCCGTGGCTATTGGTTAATTTAATTACCGCCGCGCTGGGCGCATTTGTCGTTTCCCACTTCCAACCGCAAATAGAGCAGTTGACCCTGTTAGCAGTTTTTATGACAATGATCACTAGCCTTGGCGGCAATGCGGGAGGGCAAACCCTGGCCATTTCCATCCGCAGTCTGGCTCTGGGTGAGTGGAAAAGTAGGGATACGTTGAGTATTTGTTTCCGAGAAATGGCAAAGGGAATATTAAACGGGATCATCACCGGGTTTGTCGCCGCCGTTGTGAGCTCATTTCTAACGCGAAATCCGCGCGTTGGCATTGCAATTTTCCTCGCAATGACGCTCAACATGGCCACCTGTGGACTCGCCGGAGCGATGATTCCTTATCTGCTACATCGTTTAAAGTTTGACCCGGCGCAGAGTGCCTACATTTTCCTGACCATGATCACCGACACTATGGGAATGTACATTTTTCTCACATTGGGCTGCTGGTTTCTTTTGTAAATTTCGCGAACAAATCGAGCATCTAATCGGTTTAAAGTTGGCGGAAGCATTCGCTTAGCGCCAAATGATGTGCATTTGTTCCTACCCTACGGGGAAAGTACAATGGAAAATTTTTGCATGGAGTAAAAAATCGCTTGTAATTGGTGAAATTCATGAATAAGCCTATAATGTTTTTGTCTATGAATGCGAAAAAACTAGCGAAGTTTTGTTTAGGATTTCTCCTACTTGCAGGGTGTAAATCCATTGGGCCTGCGGCGATTCGCCAGAATCATCCGCTTTTTAATCAAGCAATTGCACAAACACTCGATGAGCAGTTACTTCTTAACATAATCCGCATGCGGTACCTGGATACTATACACTTTCTCGACGTTGGAAGTGTGACTGATTCTAGAAATTTGACCTTCAAAGCAGGAACAGATGCTACAAAGTTTTTCGTCAATAGTCCTGGAAAAACATCGGAGTGGAACCCGTCGACGGCCATTACCTCATCACAAACGCCAACGGTAGTTTATTCCCCCATGCAGGGGCAGGCCTTTGTGAAAAGAATGTACGCACCAGTTCCGCTACCCATTCTCCTCAATGCTGTCCAGTCGGGTTGGAATGTAAATCGCGTATTTGCAATTTTTGTGGAACAAATTAACGACCTAAAAAATGCGCCAACGGCTTCAGGTCCAACGCCGATGAAAAATCCAGAGTACGCCGACTTCTTTCAATTTATTAACCTAATTACACCCTTGCTCAAGGATGACGCAATCAAGCTTGGAATGGATCCAATTGAACACAAGCGGCTGAATATGCGAATTGTTAATTCTCCAGCCCACACCAATGAAGTGCAATTGCTGCGAAATTTTCTGAATGCCGATTCGACGACCAATGAATTTTCATTCCAGGAGAATTTCCTTGCGGCCAAGACGGGCGACCTTTGCTTGCGGGTTCGGTCCCTACAAAGCGCGATGTTTTATCTCGCCAATGGCGTGCAAGTTCCACAGGAACAGATTGATAGAGGACTTGTGCCGATTACCCGCTACGCCGATGGGAGCGACTTTGATTGGTCCATTATTTTGGGAAAAATCTTTCAAATCCACAGTTCGAAAGTCAGACCTGATTCAGCCTATTTGTCAGTTTTTTATCGTGGTCACTGGTTTTTCATTAATGACAGTGACCTTACTTCCAAGAGCACATTCATGCTGTTAACGAATATTTTTAATCTACAGGCCGGCGACAGTCATGTGGTTGCGCCGACACTCACTATCCCGGTGAAATAGGGCGGTGCAATCACCGCAGAAATCCACTTCTAGCGATCTTAGGCGCTAGGTGGATAACTTGTCCATTGATTTCCTGAAAATCTCGGTAACGATCATTTAAATATTTATTTGCTCAGCTTCTTTGCCGCCTGAATACCACAGATAACCATGATAAACCACCAAAGCAATGGCGAGCAAAAAAACACCAAATGCGACAAAAATTGCTAGAGTAAATGCGGATACGGAAGTAAAAAATATTGCAATGCCGGATGGAAGATAAAGAAGCGCCTGGGCTAAATGAAAGAAAAATCGTCCCGATGCATTGTCCTTCCTCACAATGGCAATGGATTTTTTGATGAGGGCCTCAGTTTTTATTTGCTCGTCGGTGAGTGGCTCCGTTGGAGGAGATTTTTTTAAAAATATTTCTGAAAGCCGCTTAAAAAACGATTTATTTGTGGAGCGATTTGCCAAAGAATTCCACCGATAGAGGTAATAAATTCCACTGACGACATTAACTATAAAACTTCCCAGCGACGAGCTAAATAGGCCCATTATAGGGATGTTGCTTCCTGAGGCAATGATGGAAATGGTCTCAGGAGCATAGAGAAACATTTCCCAAAATGCCATGGCAAAGGAGACAGGAACCTGTCTGTAATGCAATTCCAACTCCGCCTGCTTTGCAAGCTTATTCACATTTTCATTCAGAGGATCCTGCTTGTCCTTTGAAAAATTTTTTTTAAAGAATAACGTAAGGGGCGAAACGCCGTAGTAGATAGTAGAGTATTTTCTCCACTTTAAGTAATGGTAGACAAGAAAACATAACTGCAAAATCAGCATTCCGACGGCAATGCTGCAAATGGTTACAATGGAAAAAGGACTAACTAAAATGAGAGAAACCACCGATGGGATGGTGATTACGACCGAAACAAGGCTCATGGCAACATCTACGGCGCCGTTTTCGCAGTGAATTTTTGCCGCCATGCATTTCGCCATCCTATCGTAAAAGCAATTCTCCGTGTCCATTGTACCAAGGGTATATGAATAGGATTTCAAAAGTAAAGTATATAAATTCGTTGACAGCGATTAATGTGCTTTTACGATACCATGAATTATGGAAGGGGAAGGATTTGGCATAAAAAAAAATCGCCTTCGCGGATTATTTTGCGGGAGCATTGGACTCCTTCTCCTCATCGCAGGCATTGGATACGTTCCCGAGCAATGCCCGTGGATTAGCACCCGTGCATCCCACGTGAATGGGCCATCCAATCCCATTGGAATCGTAGGGACGTACCTATCATTTGCTGGAATTTCCGTCATTGGGCTTGGATATTTTTTCATACCGCTATTTCTGCTTCGCGCGGCCTACGCGGACCTGTGGAAATTTTCACAGCCAAATTCGCGGGGAAGAATCTCAGCGATGGTGGTATTTCTTTGCTGTACACCTATATTTCTTGCCCTTACTCAGTCCTACTTTTCCCTGTTGCAGCGGCCGTGGTTTGGACAATTTTTTCTCAATGGCCTAGGTGGATTTTTTGGAACCACTATCTATGGAAATATTTTTCGCCAATTCCTCGGCTCCGTCGGTAGTGTTTTAGCGCTCATTATCCCCATTTTTTTTTCATTTTGGGCCGTTTTTACACCCAAAAATTCTCTTTCCAATGCCATAGAGAGTACGCTGGAAAACTCCGGTGCATTGGGGCGATTTCTGCGATCTCTTTGGCAAAAATGCAAACGCTTTCCATTCTTGCCCAACCCATTGCGTCTATTTAAGAGAGATCGATCACCGCGCCTATCGGTCTCTCCAGACGAGCTGCAAATGGCAACGGCGCTGCAGGCCGCCGACGACAATGGAACTGCGGAAATCGCAGGAACATTGGAGGAGGCATTATCTGAAATCCATGTGGATCAAGAGTTTCCCGATGATACTTCGCCGAGGGAAACAACCGTTGACGATGCACTGCTTGCTATGAAATGCTCTTCTACCATCGATGGCGATGCTCCCAATATGAATGAGGAGAACTGGGAATTTCCATTCAGAGATTATCAAATTCCGCCCATTGATCTTTTGGATGTGCCATCTTCGGTTGGGGATGGAGTTGAAGAAAGCGCTGCGCTTGGGGAAGAATTGCGAACAACCCTTCTCCAATTTGGCATTGAGGTGGAAATTGGAGAAATTCAATCCGGGCCAGTGATGACGCGCTATGAAATTATCCCTGCGCCGGGCATACGGGTGGAAAAAATTGAGAATTTAGACAAAAACATCGCACTGACGCTGCGCGCGCCGTCAGTGCGCATTTTAGCGCCTATCCCTGGGAGAAATTGCGTGGGCATAGAAATTCCCAATGCAAATCCCCGCCCCGTCGAATTGCGTGGCATTTTGGAATCGGATGAGTGGAACGATATGTCGGCGGAAATTCCCATTGTCCTTGGCCGCCGGGTCACCGGGGACCCAATGATCGCCGATCTTACTCGAATGCCGCACCTCCTCATCGCTGGATCGACGGGATCAGGCAAGACCGTTTGCATTAATTCCATTCTCGCTTCGTTTCTCTTCTACGCATCACCCAGCGATCTAAGGCTTATTCTTGTGGATCCCAAAATTGTGGAGATGCAAATTTACAATCGATTGCCTCACATGCTACTTCCCACACTTACAGATCCGAAAAAAGTTCCCAATGCCCTGCGGTGGCTCATTCGCAACATGGAATGGCGCTATCAACTATTTGCCAGCGTTGGAGTTCGCAACATTGCCGGATTTAATGCGAAAGTGATGCGGACGAGGGAAGAGGCAGAGCGAGCATCGGCCATGGATAGGGAGCTTTCGCCAGAGGAAAGAGCAGCCATGGCCCATGTGCAATCGGCAAGGAGGGAGGCAGCAGAGATGCCCAAGCAGCGGCTTCCCTACATCGTATGCGTTATCGATGAGCTGGCGGACCTCATGCTCATTGCCTCCGATGACATCGAAAATTCCGTAACACGCCTTGCACAGCTGGCCCGTGCCGCTGGGATTCATCTCATTCTCGCCACCCAACGCCCGTCTGTAAATGTTATCACCGGCGTGATTAAGGCTAATTTGCCAAGCCGCATTGCATTCAAGGTTGCTTCCAAGGTGGACAGTCGGACCATTCTCGATGGCAACGGTGCCGATGGTCTTTTGGGCCGCGGAGACATGCTCTTTTTGCCACCTGGGGCATCTACCCTAGTCCGTGCGCAAGGCGCATGGGTCAGCGACGAGGAAATTGGGCGTGTTGTCGACTTTATCAGCGCAAAAAATGGATTGCCCCACTTTGACCAACGTGCCATGGAGTTCATTGAGAGTAACTGCGAAGGTGATCCATAGGCCGATGCCAGTTATCCGGCGCTGAATGGAAATTTTTTTAATTTGCGTTGGATATCTCCATTGCTTGATTACAAAAAGGTTTTTTTGAAGCCAAATGCAAGCACCTAGGAGACTTCAATAGAGTGTATTTTTTGCGCAAATCATCCGTTTTTTCGTGGACGCAAAAGGTGGTCCTATTTCCAGAGCTTTCTGGGGATTTTTTCTAAATTTTCGTTGACTTTCCATCAGTGCAACATTCACCATGGCACCATGCCCTCATCGTCTAACGGTTAGGACACCAGATTCTCATTCTGGTAATCGGGGTTCGATTCCCCGTGAGGGTGCCAACATTTTAGGAATTTCACGGCATGCGGGGGTGGTTTAGCGTACGTATGCGAGCGGCAAGGGGCTGCATCCACGAAGAGGGCGGTGAGCATCTATCGGGGTGTGAGCGCATGATTGCCGCCGACGCGATTCGCAGCATCATCGATGGAATGCTCCAGCGCATTGAGAAACATCCTAAAGGCCAGGCGGATGCAATCAATTTTCGCATTGATCGCATAGAAGAGGCCGATATTGTTCGTATAAACGCACTACCCATCGAAAACCGTGTCGCGGCGACGGTTGAGGAAGCGGAAGAAGTGGCAATTCATTGTCTGAAAGAAAGTTGCATCTCCCCGCAGGCAGCGCGAATTGGAGTGCAACTAATCCGCCACTTAAAAAGCAGCATGCGCGGTGCAATGATTCTGGACGCTGAAAGCGGAGTGCGTCTCGACGAAACGGAAAGCCGTGGAGTGCGTCTTTCTCACATGGATTGCGAAGACGAAGAGAAATTTTTGTCATTTCTCCGTAGCCATGGCCTCAACGGAACAAAAACCCGAGAGGCACTTATCCTCGCTTCGAAGGCAAGTGCAATGGACGGCTATCTGGGAGAATTATGCTGGTCCGATGACCCGGGATATGTAAGCGGCTACGTGGCTTCCACCAAGAGCTATTGCCGCATCACTCCTCTAAAGAACCACGCAAACCCAATTGGCGGACGCATACTTTTCGTGAAAAAAGGCCTAAATATTCCCAAAGCGATACAATTTTTAGAAAAAAAACCAACTTTAGTTATCGCCTAGCGAGAAATTTTTGCCTGTCTCATGGCACACATGCTTTCTATCGCATAAAATTCTCACAAAAAAACTTGCGGCACAATTTCCATTTTTATTAGGAATTTGGAGTGAAAATTACTCACAGCTAAAAATTTGCTACCATGTCCTATATTATTCATTTTTTGCCATTTTTTCTATTTATTTCTCTCTTCGTTGGTGTGGGTAGTTACCATGCCTGCCTAGGGGTACCCAATGCGTTTTCGCAACTTTCTCCGGTGGTTGCAATTTTGCCTGCTATCGCCTTGGGATGGATTTTGTACGACGGCGACAGAGGAAAGAGAATGTCCGCGTTCATTGGAGGAATTTGCCACAGAGATATCATTACCATGTGCCTTATTTTTCTCCTGGCAGGGGCATTTTGCCAGGTAACCCAGGATATCGGCAGCATCCAATCTATGGTTAATCTATCCATCTCGCTGATTCCTCCGCGGTTTTTATTAATTGGAATTTTTCTCGTGTCTGCATTCGTCTCAACGGCGATAGGCACATCCATGGGAACCATTGCTGCCATTGGGCCAATTGCTGCTGCAATGGGCAATCAGACGGGCTTCCCATGCGCCATGGCGCTGGCAACGGTTGTTGGCGGGGCAATGTTTGGCGATAACCTTTCTTTTATTTCGGATACAACTATCGCCGCTGCGCTGTCCCAGGGAGCGGAAATAAGGGAAAAGTTTAAATTTAATTTGCCCATTGCAGCCGCTGCAGCCGCTACGACTGTCTTGATGCTGCTCTGTTTTTCCAATGGGAAAACCGCCATTTCTGGAGGTACCTATTCCCCCATTCTCATTGTGCCCTATTTTTTCCTTTTAGGCTGTGCCCTCTGTGGCATGAATGTGCTTTTAGTGCTATTTGCATCCATAGCCGTTGCTGGATTGATTGGAATTTTTTCAAATTATGACTATGGATTTATTGCATTTAGCAGCAGCATTTGTCATGGCTTTGAAAGCATGCATGAATTGATGATTTTAACCATGTTTGTCGGCGGTCTGTCTGGCCTATTTAGCAAGGATTTTATGGGAAAAGTTTCCAATGCGTTGGCAACATGGAGTTTCTCTAGTGGCCACGGGAAAAAAATTGCCCAATTGCTCATTGGTACGCTGGTTAGCGTATTCGACCTTCTGCTTGCCAATAACACAGTTGCCATCATTTTCTGCGGAGACATATGCCGAGAAATTTCTCAGAAAAATAGTATAAAGCCGCACATTAGTGCCACGTGGATGAGTATATTTTCATGCATTTTTCAGGGAATTATTCCATACGGTCCTCAGTTAATGTTGGCTGGGGTCATTGGTGAAATTTCCCCCATTGCCATCATGCCCCGCGTATTTTATTGCTATCTGCTCTTTGCTGGAGCCCTATTCGCAATCCTTAGGGGCGAAAGTGTTAGAAAAAATATAAGATAATCGCTGTGGCGGCCAGAAGAAAAATTCCATAAAAAACGGGTCGAGAAAATCGAAACTTCTTTACCGCGTAAGCGGCCGCTGCGATGGGCGATGTCCAAAGGCGATGCCCAAATATGCATTCGATGATGCGTCCGTAGAAGCGAAGTTTTTCCGAAAGCTTATCCATGGGATTACTCATGGGTTATGGGAGTGCAGGAGGAAAAGTCAATCAACCTTTCCAACGCGTGAACGCGGCTTCCCTTGAGATAGATGGTGCCGTGTAGATTTTTTATCAGATGGTGTACCGCGTCAATTTCATCGCAATAATGCATGTGGGTTGCATTCATGCCACGGCGGAGGAGAATTCCTTCCATGGCGCGCATTTCCTCGCCGAGAAAATAGTAATGGTCCTCGGGGGAGAAAGGGATACGGGCGCCGGCCCAGCGATGTTGTTTCGCCGTTTCTTCCCCATACTCAGTCATGCTTCCCAAGACACAGTACCGTGGACCATGGGGAAATTTTCGATAAAAAATGCGCAGTGATTCCACCAATGCCGGCGCGTCGCTATTATAGCAATCCGCAAAAAAAGTTTGATTTTGCCCGCAATTGCAAAAAATTTCACCCCGCAGCGGCGGTGGCTGCCAGCGGGAGAGCCGCGCCGCAATTTCATCCCGTGGGATTTGTAAGTGCTGTGCCAGTGCGCGGCAAAGCGAAAAGTCATAGGCAAATCCCTCCGATGGGACAGGTAGCGTGTAAATTTCATCCGCAATGGTTGGACTTTGGAAATGCAGACGGCATTCCAATTGCTGTCCGTTCCATCGGAGTCCATAGCGAATCCACGGTCTATGGTGGTCGTTCCACGGACAAACTGTTCGGTACGGCACGTCGCATAGGGGATGCAAGTTTGCCAATTGGGATGAAGTGAAGAGAAACCCATTGCCATCAATGATATAATTTGCGACAGCGGCCTTTTCCTTGAAAAGTTCCTCAATTGACGGGAAAAATTCTCCATGTTTTTTTGAAATGGACGTAAAAAGAACGTGATTGGGGCGAAGCATGGAGGAAATAATTTCCATTTCGCCGGGTCGACTGATGCCAACTTCCATAGCAGTGCAGCGGTGTTTTTTTTCATCCCATTGCAGTATATTCAGAGGAACGCCAAGGGTATTATTTTCATTGGCCATCGTAGCGAAGGTGCTATTTCTGCCCAGTAGCAGTGCTAATAGTTCTTTTGTGGTTGTTTTTCCATAGCTACCTGCAACTGCGATTACTGGATTCGGAAAGCGCTGCCGGTGAGCGGTGGCTATGGATCGTAGTGCCCTTTCCACGCCATTGACAATCAGCTGTGGAAGGTCAATGTGCTCCTGGTAGGTTTCAACAATCGCTGCCGCTGCGCTATGCTTTTTTGCCGCCTCCAGGTAGCGATGACCGTCGTCACGATCTGTGCGTAGAGCTACAAAAATTTCTCCCCTCTTCAGTACCCGTGTGTCAATTGAAAAGCCGCAGGCAAAAGTTGATTCGGGACTACCCATCCATTCGCCACCGCAGTCGGCGGCAATGCTTCGCAAGTCGAACATTGGTGTCATTTTCTTAATTTCCCACTTCAACTCATATATTTGTAAATAAAATAATTTTTCCAATTTTCACATAAAATTTATTTTTAAGCGCATCAAAATCGCGCCATCGATAGGGATAACAAGGGAAATGTTTGGGTAATAACTTTATGCCTTTAACTTGAAGCTGGTTGGTCAATGGAGTGGAGCGGTATCCGTCCGTAGCCAGGCTCAAGAGGTTTCCAGATTGCTTCTTTAATTGCTTCAAAAAAGCCGTATAAGAAGGCATTTTCGGAAAAAATGAGCGCAAAAATATTCCGTGTATTCCTTCGTTGAAAGCTTTAAAATTGCGTACTTTTGAGCGCATAAACCCTACATAGATCGTTATAATTTCGCTGAGGGAAAAGTTTACTCGGACGGCCATGACTCAGTGACACGGCCAGTCATTTTTTTCTTGCATCTGTTGTCGATGTGGACAATAGTGCAACCAACTTCAGGGTTTGTTTTTCCGTACCTTCCCTGAAGCCTTTTTTTATCAACATCGACAAACCAACTTTTTACCTCGCAACGATTTTGCGGCCAGGAAAAATTTTTTGCTAAAAGCTTTTCGGGAATTTTGCGATTCGTGTGTCCACTTTTAAAAAATTTTCTTCCAACGCTACTTCATTACACCTAAATTATAAAACGTTTTTCAAAAATTTAAATTCGTTCTTTGTTTTCAAGTGCCACTTGGAGATTTTACTGCCGATTCTATGTCGATGAAACTTTGTTTACTTGTCCGTATTAAACGCTTTAAAGCAATGTGCGAAGCCATGGAACGGCCCGTTAGTTCTGCTAAGACTATTTTCGGATTCAAAGTCAATATCGCTACTAATGCCGAAGGTACGATTGCCGTAAATTTTTGATTTTCAAATGGATCCGCACATGATGTTTGCTCTTTAAAGATGTTGCTTGAAAACTGTGCCGGAAGTGCCATTGGAAACAGTGGTTGTATTTCGCAAGAAAAAACTAATCGCCTAATGCAGAAGAATTTAAATTTTGCAACGAAGAAGCAGAAAAATATGAAAATATAGAATACGAAAGAAGGAAAACGAAAATTAAAGACTTACCATCGCATCGAAAATTTTAGTCAAAAACTAAAAAATTTAGCAGGAGAAGATTTTTCACATTTCCGCGCTTGGACTTCTGTCAAAGCGGTAAGCGCTATTGGGGTAATACGCACACCGCATTCGTCACCGCGGTAGACCACAATTTTTTTGATTCCATCATCGTGTGGAATGCGGGAAAAGATTTGCTTTGCAGGGAAAATGGCGCTACTTGCATCGAAATTTCTGGAAAAATAGGATGAGATTGCCAAATTTTACGCGGCAATTCCATCCCGCTCGCCAATATCATGTAAACCCTATGTGTTGATGTTCGGCTATCGCAATCGCAATTCCATGGTGGCGACGGTCAATTACCGTCACTTCTTAGGCCATCGTTGGGAATTTACAATTCGTTGGAAGGGAAATTTTAACCAAACCTATGGCGAAAACCAGCTTTCCGCCAGCATCGGCTGTAATTTTTAAAATTCTCAATTTTTCTAGGAAGCAATTTTTTACCCATTGGCAGCAACGTGCCCATTGCTGAGGTAAATTTTTACTGCAAATGAAAGTAAGCGTTCCAATTACTTCAAGGGAAATTCATTGAACATTTTTCTTGAAACTTTGACATGAATTACATAGATGATGTTCTATGCACGCTATGCGCATACGTAACTTTTGCATCATTGCCCACATCGACCACGGAAAAACAACGCTGTCTGATCGATTGCTCGAAAAAACACATGCCCTTTCATCGCGGGTGATGCAGGAGCAATTTTTGGATTCCATGGATTTGGAAAGGGAACGCGGCATCACCATAAAAAGTCATCCCGTATCTATGAAATATCACCACGACACCCTGGGTGATTTCCTTCTCAACCTCATGGACACGCCGGGACATGTGGATTTTTCCTACGAAGTTTCCCGATGCCTGGCGGCCTGTGAGGGTGCACTGTTGGTAGTAGATGCGGCGCAGGGTATTGAAGCACAAACCGTTGCCAACGCACTGCTGGCCATTAAGCAGGGACTTACAATTATTCCCGTAATTAACAAGATTGATCTGCCCAATGCGGATCCTCCAAAAGTTTTTGCCCAACTCGAGGAAATTTTAGCCATTCCGCGGGAAGAGACTATCCCGGCAAGCGCAAAAACAGGGGAGGGCGTTGACGCAATTCTTGAGGCAATTATTCGGCGCATTCCTCCTCCCACACCCTCAGAGGAAACAAAAGCGCTCATATTCGACTCCATCTATGACAGTTACAAGGGTGTCATCTGCTATGTGCGGCTTTTCGGCGGCATGCTCAAATACGGAGATGAGGTGCTCATGATGAATACCGGTCGAAAATCACAAATTAGGGAAATAGGGCAGTTCACACCTGCGATGGCCGTTGGGAAAGAGCTTTGCGTTGGCCAGGTTGGATATGTAGTAACACATATTAAATCCGTTGCGGAGATTAAAGTTGGCGATACCATTACCCTTGCTGCATCACCGGCAAATGAACCGCTTAAGGGCTATAAGGAAATTCGTCCACTTGTTTTCAGTGGAATCTATCCGGTGGATACCTCGGAGTTTGAAAAATTAAAGGCAAGCATGAGCCGCCTACAGCTCAGCGATTCCGCACTCACATTTGCACCGGAAAGCTCATTGGCCCTCGGATTCGGTCTCCGCTGCGGTTTTCTCGGCCTATTGCACATGGAAATTGTCCAGGAACGCATCTATCGCGAATATAATCTAGATGTCATATCCACCTATCCCAGCGTTGTTTATCAGATTAATCTCACCGACGATTCCACGGCAATCATTGATAACCCCCATCTGTTTCCCGACCAATCCACCATCAAATCCATCGAAGAACCCATGATCCGCGCCACTATCCACTTTCCAATGCATTCGACCGGCGATATCCTCACATTGGTCCAGGAAAAACGTGGAATTTGCCTTAATACGGAAACTGTTGACGGCGAACGACTAATGATCACATGCCGCTTGCCACTCAATGAAATTCTCATTGATTTCAATGATCGACTAAAAAGCATAACCCGCGGATATGGATCAATGGACTACGAACTAGATGGCTACTCGATTTCCGATCTGGTAAAATTGAGCATTTTGGTTAACGGAGAACCAATTGATGCATTTTCATCAATTACCCATAGAACTAAGGCCATTGCCAACGGGAAAAGCATATGTGAAAAATTAAAGGAAATCCTTCCAAGGCAACTTTTTAAAGTACCCATTCAGGCGGCCATAGGCAGCAACATTGTTGCCAGAGAGACCATAAGTGCGCAGCGAAAAGATGTTACGGCAAAATGCTACGGTGGCGATATTACGCGCAAAAAGAAATTGCTGGAAAAGCAAAAGGAGGGGAAAAAGAGAATGAAGCAAATAGGCAAGGTATCCATTCCGCAGGATGCATTCATTAAAATTTTAAAAGGATAGGTAGGGTGAAATATGTCTCAAGATGCGATACAAAATTTATCTCAATTTTCTCCATGCCCTGATCCACATTCGGGGAAAAAGTCCACCAACATTGCGAATAGATCAGTGGGCGAAGTTGGGAAAACTAATTTTGAGAAATTTCCCGAAGAACCAATGAAACTTCCAAAAAATTTTGGTAAAACTTCCGCAAAACAGGAAAAATTTCTTAAGGATTGGATGGTGGTACTCGCTGCAATTGCGGGCGCAATTGTTGTTGGCGGACTTGCTGCCTTGGGAACATTTTTCGCCATGCAATTCGTCGCAGAAATGGCAGTGATTTGGTCCCTAGTTGCGGGCGTAGGTGTAGCAGGGTCCATCGTCGGCGCAGGCATAATTGCCTTTTGCCTCTTCAGTGAAAATTTTGAAGGCAATGATATCAGCCTTGGAAGAATTTCCTCCGAAGCTGAATGCGTTTTTGGGGCAATTATGCAGCTTAAAGAGGCGTTCGATCAGATTAATCTAGATTGCCAAAGTGAAATTGATCAATTAATCGAAGACAAAGCCAATGGAATAAATGAAAATGTAAAAAATTTACTGCTCAAAATCAATCAATTTCCGCAAAAAACACAGCTCTTTTCATTTGCAACTTTTCCGCAAATTACAAGTAATCTCGAAATCGACAATTGTAATTGCAAAGTGTTTGTTGACTCATTAGAGAAAATGAGAGCTGCTTTTGATGGGCTAAGAAAAACTTCAAATATTAGCAGAGCCACACTGGGCTTTGCTCATTTGGCTATGGTTAATTTGATAGGTAGTCTACGCATGAATTCAACAGTAGCTGAATGTTGTAATGACTTTATTGAAAGTAAATATAAAGAACTAGTTTTCCTAACTGAAGCTTGTAATTATAAAACAAAGAGAAAATATTCCATTGATTTTGCGATTGCAGTGAATAATTCCCTTGGCAAGGAAATAGCCACCCTATTTGCCGATGGAAACTCGCTTATGCCAAAGATAGATGTGCAAATGAATAAAATTTATGTTTCACAAGAAAATGATAGTGCAAAATTGCTATTGAAGGCCTTTGAAAAAACAAGCGATGTCCTAATGGTAAACTTTGCGCAATTGGCAATAAACGGCCAATCAGAAATGGCATTTATTGAGAATGGATGTAAAGCAAATATTACAAACTATCTTGCCGGCATGCTCGCTGCAATTCAGTGCCTTGCAAGTAGTTTAAAAAATGATTTTCCAATTACCATTGATGGCCTATTCGCGCGCATTAAAGTCGAACTATGCAAGCAATCTGATGAAAATTCGCAGGAAAAAATGAAAAACTTTATTGACTCTATCATATCACTGCTGCGTAATACTCTAATTAAAGTAAATCCAGAGCTGCCAATATTCCTAAGAATTGACGCTATGATTTCTGAATTAACTCAGCTGAATGATCGCGATAGAAATATTGAGGTCAGTGAAAAAATCAATGCATTGAAGGCGCAATCTCTGAAGTTGCAAAATTTGTGCAATGAAGTTTCAATAGCCGAGGAAGCATCAATTAGTCGTAATCCATATAAAGAAGGAAAAGATTACAGCAAAGCTCGCGCAGAAAAGCAAAAAAAAGTCGATGCCGAAAATAAAAAAAAGCACAAACTCATCATGAACATAGAAATGACATTAGATCAATTAAGGATGAAAATAGAGAACTTAGAAAAATGAAGGCCACAGAGTAATTTCTCTAATTTTTGAAAACACATTTTTGGACGATTTCCCATGCAAGTTCACATAAAAACCTATGGCTGCCAAATGAATGAACGCGATTCGGAAATCATGGGTGCCGTTCTAAAAGAAAAGGGATGGCAAATTTGCGGCAACGAAGAGGATGCAGATGCTATCATCTTAAATTGTTGCAGCGTGCGTGATCAGGCAGAATTGAAAGCAATTGGCAAATTACAGCAATTAATTAAGAGAAAAAATGAAGATGAAAATTTTCTGGTTGGCATTTGCGGATGCATGGCAGAAAATCTAGGAAAAGAGCTTTTTCGCCGCATCCCAAAGCTCAATTTCATCGTTGGGCCGCGGCAGATTTACCGCATCGGTGAAGCCATCAGTCTGGCCATCAAAGGGGAAAAACCGGCTTTTTTAGCGGATGCCGATGATGTAACGTGCAATTGCAAAAATAATAAGTTGCACCATAGAAATTTGCAAGAGTTGCAATCATCGGCCTATGTGACCATTTCCAATGGATGTAATATGCGCTGTTCCTATTGCATTGTTCCCAAGACGCGTGGCCGCGAAACTAGTAGGCCGATGGAGGCAATTTTGGACGAAATTCAATTACTTTTGGAAAGTGGAATCAGGGAAATTACACTATTGGGGCAGATTGTTAACTTCTACGGCATGGGGCGATTTCCGATGATTAATGGGGAAAGCCCATTTGTTCAACTTATTCGTAAAATCCATAATTTAAAAGGTTTGGATCGCCTACGGTTTCTTTCACCTCATCCCAGTGGATTTCGCGACGATCTCATTTGCTGCTTCGGCGACTTGCCAAAGCTTTGTCCTCACGTACATCTCCCCATACAAAGCGGATCCAATCGTGTGTTGCAGCTGATGCGACGGCCATATCAGAGGGAAAAAATTTTAGAGATTACACAAAAACTCAGACAACGTATTCCCCTTATTTCCATTTCAACGGATCTCATTGTCGGATTTCCCGGTGAAACCGACGATGATTTTCATGAAACTCTTTGCCTGTTCGATGAAATTTCATTCGATATGGCTTACATATTCAAATACAGCCGGCGCAGTGGAACGCCTGCAGCCACAATGGATAATCAAGTCGCCCAGTCCATTTGTGAAGAGCGCAATCAGGTACTTTTGGAAAAACTAAAGCACACATCCCTGGAGCGCAATCGCCTATTTCTCAATTCCATTCAACCGGTACTCGTAGAACAACACTCCAAGCGGGATCCAAATGTGCTATTTGGCTATACTCCCCATCGAAAAAAAACATTTTTCTCCGCGCCATCGGAAATGATCGGAAAAATAGTTTCCGTACGAATTCAAGATGTATCAACGGGTTGTTTCATTGGAACAATAATCGGATGATTAATTTAAATGGATTTATTGCAAAAGACACATTTTATGATATCGATAGTTGCATTTGGGAGAAAGTTCTGATGTTTGAATTCATCAATTGATGTGGCATCGTAAGTACTCAGTACTTTCATTGAGATGCCCTGATTGCAAGTGTAGGAAAATTTTAATGATTTTTGAATGAGTTTGAGGAACTTTTCTTGTGCATCGCTTCTTTCATTATGTCTTTCACCGGTTAAACTTTGGATATTTTTTCCAATTTCATCTATAAGTTTCATACGGTAATAAATTAGCTGCTGTAAATTTTCCATGCTTAAAGTTTTTTGATCATCTTGTAAGCTTTTTCTTAAATCTTTTAACTGCATAAAGTATGCAGCAGCAAGATCATTAATATCCTTTTCGGCCCATTCAATTTCGTTGAACTCCAATTGTAATTCATAGCGAATGACTTCCTGGATATCTTTCACTGCAGATGTAAATTTTATAATTTGTGTTTTCATTAAAAGTGCGATTATTTTTTCTTGAATATCATTTCCATATTTTATATATATTGCATTTTCCATAATTCCACTCTTCGAAGAAGAAAAAACCATATCAATTGATTTATATTGTAAAACAAGTGTTATAATTTTATTAGCATAAATTTTTAATTCTTCGTCAGCTGCTAAAGTTGCTAAATTAAGTACGATTTTATCGGCCTGCACATCTGTAATTTGCAACAAGTTTTGCAGTTTTTTTTCACATTTCAGTTCCGGTTCCGATCCAATTTCTGAGTGATTACTAGATGGAGGTATCGCATCTAGACTGCATGCACATTTTTCCGAAACTTGTTCTTGCTGTGGAGATTTTGCAAGGGCTGTACCGAGAAAAAATATCGCAGAACCAACTGCTATTGCAATTCCTATAAAGATGAATAGCACGGCGATGGGTGGCAAACCGATTACAGCTGCAATTTCAGAAAAAAATAGCGGCACCATCGCAATTACAATTGTACTAGTAATGCTTAGTATTTCAATGAATATATGTATTTTATTGTCAGGACAATATGCCATTACATCACGATTTATCATGGATTCCGCCATTACCATTTGTAAATATCATTGCATAAATTTGAAAATTTGCAATAAAAAAACACTCACAAATTTACGGCTAGTAGCCAATGCCGTTCACCATAAAACATCTGCATTCAACGGCAGCAAAAATTTAAATTAAAGACATTGCACATCAGCAACTATTTCTCCGTCGCCATTTGGCGGCGAATCCACTCTCTTTGTTTTTTGGGAAGACGATCAATTAGGCAAAGAATATGTTCCATGTGTTCTTCGGGGGAAAAATTAGCCGTCTCCAAAAGATAAAGCTCTAAAAATCGACGGTGAATCTGATAAGATTTTCTCTCCGATTCTCCTCTGCCGAAGAGAGCATAGCCGAAAATCCGGCGATTTTCTAAGAGATCACGCACAAATTGATCCGTGCGTCCCAACACAGCAGCGACTTCTTTGGGCGTAAACCAGGTTTGAGGGTTGTCGATTTTTAAAATAATTTCAAGCATAGAAAATTCCTTTGTTCCCACGACAAATGTGTACGGGGAAGAGTTTGTAGAAAATTGATTCCGCGTGCATTGCATAGGCAGTGGTATAGATGATTCGCGTTCTGCAGACTGGTTACTATCACATTCCTTCATTTTAATATCCCCTTTGTTCTGTTAAATTCATGAAATAAAAGCTGTTGGCGCAAAATAAATACTTTTCATTGCATCAATTTCTTTTTTCATTTCCTGATATGAGTGCACTCATTGAGATCGTGGTTACCCCAAATGCATCGCAAAATATCGTTTTGCCATTGACGCAACCTCCTCTCCGTGTACGGCTTACATCGTCTCCCGTTGAAAGTAAAGCAAATAGCGCCCTGGTGAAGATTTTGTCAAAAACGCTCTCTGTTCCACAAAAATTCATACGTATTCGCCACGGAAAAACATCCAAAAGAAAGCTCATTGAAATCGATCATATGGACCAAGAGTTACTTGAGAATCGGCTGCGAAATTTAAAAAATTTTTCTTCAAAATAACGGAAAAATTTCTCGCCATTGGTTCCATAGCTTGCGACAATGAATTTTATTCTATGCTTTCCATCGGAAAAACTTCGCGGGAATATTACCGCTACATTTCAAAGCATCGTTGGGTATTGACTGTGCCGCTTTGCATCATCTTCATCAATATTCTTGGCATGATTATTCTTTCTAGTGCAAGTCTTTCATTTCTTAAATATAATTATTTACTCAGGCAGGCAATATGGCTTCTTATTTCCATAATTGGCTTTTTTTCAACATTGTATGTTCCTTTGGAAGCATTGGGAAAAAATGCATCCATGTTCTATAAATTCGCAATTATGCTTTTAATTTTAGTATTGATACCTCATATTGGGCTCTCAATTAATGGATCACGGCGTTGGCTAAGATTAGGATTTAGTAATTTCCAAGTATCGGAATATGCGAAAATTGCTTTTGTTCTCTATTTCCCGCAACTTCTAAGCAAAAATGAAAAAAACCACTCCTTTACCTGCGGATTTCTCATTCCTCTATTTCACGTTGGGATATTTACATTCCTACTCCTCATGGAGCCGGACTATGGAACGACTGCGCTATTTTTTTTAGTTGCCATGGCCCTACTTTTTCTCAATGGCTGTAGCGCAAAGGTGCTTTTCGCCTGCGGAGGGCTTGCATCGCTTATCTTTGTCTGCATAATTATGCTCAATCCGGTTCGAATGGCCCGCATCCTTTCATTTATGGATCTAGAATCGACAAAGTTAACTGGATCATATCAACTATGGCAAGGACTAATTGGATTTAACAGTGGTGGGCTCCATGGACTTGGTTTGGGAAATGGACGTCAGCAATTATTTTACCTTCCCGAAGCGCATACGGATTTTATTTTTTCTGTATTTGCCGAAGAACTTGGTTATCTATTTTCCATTGCTATCATTTGCGCCTATGCGCTTTTTTTCATCGCAGCATGGGTTGAAACCTACCACATTCACTCTCCCTATCGATTTCTCGTTGCCAATGGCATTATGCTATTCTTGACCGTCCAAACCATAGTAAATTTTTGCGTAGTGATGGGTCTTTTACCAACGAAGGGAATCGCTCTTCCGTTCATGAGCTACGGTGGATCACACCTTCTTTTTAGCTACATTGCCATCGGACTGCTTCTTAATGTATTTAAGACTTCATACGTGAATGAAGTGCTTCACTAAAAAAATGACTATTTTCCCCGCAGGGATATGATAGAAAAAATTCATGAAATTATTGGCAATTAATCTTAGATTTTAATTTATGCGATCAATCGGAAAATACAACTTCTTTATGTTCAATTGCATTGCATTTTTCATACCTTTTACTAGTTTCGCATAAGTTAAGCGTAAAAAGTAAAATTCAAGAGCATTTTTATCGGTCGATCGCAAAAATCGTTTTTTGAGATTGCCGAGGGACCCATTCGCATTGAATTGATTACACGGCTCCATATTCAATGCTTGTCGAAATATTTAAAGCTGTTTTTGTATTTTGCGATAAAAATTTGCAAAAATCTAAATTGAAAAAAGGACGTCCTCCTTCGCTATCCATTGCATATTTCTTGACGCTGCTGATCTTTTGGCAACGCAGTGGTGTCAAGGATTTTAAAACATTTTACCATGGGCCA
>JAIRXK010000041.1 GCA_031268315.1 Puniceicoccales bacterium
CTCTGCAAGCCAAATGCGATACTTTAAGCGAAAAACTTAATTCTCTACAAACCAAATGCGATACTTTAAAGAAAACACTCAACGAAAAAGATCAGCGGATTAGCAATGCACAAACCGAATTCAACAAACAAAGTCAAGTGCTTGATGACACACAAGCCAAACACAATGCTTTAAATGTAAAATTTAGCGCTAAAGAAAATCAGATCAAAGATCTGAGCCGGCAAATCACTGCCCTAGAAACCGAACTTCATATACAAAATCAGCAGATTGCTGAAAAGCAAACCAAGATCATTTCTCTAAATAGTGAGTACTTTGAACTACAGCGCATGCATACTGAGACGCTAAACCAAGTAAATGCGAAACTAGAAATATACCTCGATCAGAAGAAGGAGCTTATGAACTTAGAGGAAGAAAATGAAAACCTAACGATTCAACTTGAAACAATAGAAAAAGAAAATGAAAACCTAACGATTCAACTTGAAGCAATAAAAAAAGAAAATGCAAATCTAATGGGAAAATTACATTTGCCTACTACCGTACTCAGCACTCTCATCTCCGTTATACCTATATCCAGAATTGGCTCAATCCCTACACACACGCAAGCCAGTACCACATTTTTAGCGAAACTTTCGGAATCAAATCAGTAATGGCCTAGCACCGACCGGCGCCCATGCCCCACTAAAAGTTCATATCAGCCTTGAATAATCGGCACACCACTATCCCTAATACCAGTGACTTCGAATGCATTTTCCCATCTCTGTCGATCGAGACCACTGTACGCATGCAGGACGACGATTACGCCCGTTCCGTCGAGGACCTCAAGGACTTTATCGAGAAAATTACCGAGAATGGATGGATCATTATTATAGGCACCCATTCCAAGCTGAAAAAGATTCAAAACTACGGGCCTTCCTTCTTCCTCCCTTTGCCACGTCATTTTTGCGATTTCAGCAAGCATTTCATACTGGGGTAGGAGAACATTTAGGCACATTTCGCGATATTTGTTTAATAAATTCCCTTTCCCTTCTAAGCTCATCCCTCCGCAGGCACCGTAGAGAAATTCGGTCCCATCGGCGGCCATGCAGACCTGAGGAAGCGTCGCAATGTATCGAGATTTTTCCTTGAGCAGGGCCGCATCTTTTTTCATTCTGTCATCATTGTCGTGAAGATTTTCGTAATCAATGCCCCTAAGAATTCCCCAGTGCTTATTAATAATATCAATGCCAGTGCCGCCAACGACACTTTCCACAGAACCGCCGATTGACATATGGAAGCGAATGCAGATTCCAAAGGGATCAATCCACGCACTGAGTGGGCCCTGCGTAAAGTCATATAAAGTGCTAAGAAGATGGCATTTCCCACCAAAATTAGTATCCAACCATTGATTCTCATTGCATCCTTGACATATGGTACGAACATTACCCCCAAACCATGATTTATTGAGCGTTACTATTTCCCTCACGTCGTATCCACATGCCACACACATGCGCACACTATGGCCACTTTGGTTGGTCATTGTTTTTATGCGGTCCCCATAAACTTTTTTCATTTCATCATCTTTTAAATCTTTTCCCTCCTCATTTTTCTGCTTAACTTCCCATGAATTTTTTTCAAATACATCCCGCGAAATGGCAAGAAGATAGCCGGAATTATGAATCGCAAATTTCGAAGTTGCATCGAGGAAGGCCCTGTAGAGTGGCATTATTCTCTCAAAAAGTCCCCTACGACCTTCAATGAAATTTCCTCCGCCAATGGCCTGCATTACCGCATGAGTCGCAACGTTTAATCTCTTTACATCGGCGCACAGCGCATTTTCCCAATGGCCGCTTCTGATCGCCTCCACTATTTCCTTGCCACCTTCTTTTAATTGCGTGATTTTCACAAGCTCACATGCCACTAAAAATTCTTTCACTTTCTCCCCGTGATCATTGCAAAGACGTTCAAGAGCAATGGAATCACTTCCTTCTTCCTTATCTCCGCGCTTAGCCCAACTCTTTGCATTGTGATCAATTTTGCTATAGCAATCTTGCGGATCAAAAATATATCCATTGAACCTCTTTGCATATGTCTCTTTGTATAAATGGTCTTCAGTCGGTATTCTTTCTATTAATTCATCGAGCGAAAATGCCTCAATTCTTTGCCTCACTTCAGCGATTGAGGGTGTCTTTGTTTGATTTAAATCAACACTGGGTGGATTGCCTTCAACATGAACTACTTCTGGTGATTGAATAATGTTTTCCCGCTGAGATGAGCTACCTTCTGAATCAGTGGAAGTTATTTCTTTGATCGGGGGTGTCTTTGTTTGATTTAAATCAACACTGGGTGGATTGCCTTCAACATGAACTACTTTTTGTGATTGAATAATGTTTTTCTGCCGGGGTGTGCTATCTTTTAAATTTGCATTTTGGTTCTCTTTCACCACGGGTGGAGTTTTTTCCTGATTGGAGTCACTGTCTCTGCGAAAAATTTCTCCAACAAAAATCATTATTCCAAATCCAATGATGGCACAGCCAACTGGAGTGAGCAGCGCCGGCAGAACCGGCAGAACTCCGACCGCTGCGAGGATCGGACATGTGACAACTGAAATTAAAATGACAACTAAAGTGCAAACATTTACGCATTTGCTGCTTCCGCAAACTTTTCCCGGTGCATCATTCGCCATCGCCTTTTGAGTCTTTTCCATGACGTATTGTATAGATGGTCCTTTGCGTTTTGCAAGCAGAGTTTTTCACATTTATTTGCTTTCACAAAATATTTTGCCAATTCGTCCCAGATTCCCATGGATGAATTTCCATGGCACTTCTTATTTTTGTTTCCATCATTTGGGGGATGACCTACGGAATCAATTCCGATGCGGTGCGATTTATTCCACCCCAATGGATGAGCCTATTCTACGTCTGCACTGGATTTCTCATTTTTTTTCCCTTTCTGCTGCAAAGCGATTGCAATGGCAAACGTATGCAGTGCATGGCCATTGGCGCCGTGCAACTGGGACTGATGTATTTTTTCTACGAATGGTCATTTTTTTTCCTTCCCGGGGGAACGGTGGCGCTGCTGAGCGTCACAACGCCCATTTACATTGCCCTAATTGGCGATGGAATAGGGCGAAAATTTCGACCCAAATACCTCGCCTTTGCCACATTAATCGTCACTTTAACCTATTTTCCCATGGCCAAGGCCAATGGAAATTTTCCCCATTGGCAGGGAATTCTATGCAGCCAACTAACCAATTTTTGCTATGCATTGGGTCAAATCTCCTACTGTAAACTCCACAGGAAAGTTGCCATCGGCGACCGCGGCGCCATGGCTTGGCATTATCTAGGAGCGCTGTGCATCCTTTTGCCGCTCACATTTATCTTTCCGTGGCAGCTGGCGAAATCGGATGGAAATCTCCTCCGAGTTAGCTGTGAGCTGGTCTTTCTTGGGCCCATCTGCTGCGGGCTCGGCAACTATCTATGGAATAAGGGCATCTGCCATGCAAAGGCATCCCAGATTCTCGCATTTAACAACCTCCCAATTCTGCTGGGGATCGCCTTTGGCGCGATCTTTTTCCATGAACCACTCGGGGGAATCTTTCGCATTTCCTCCATCGTCGCCGTGCTCTTTCTCTGCCTCTCCTGCCATCGGTTTTTCCCGGATCAACCCAGCTAAGCATCTACAAAAGTGCCGGCCGTGCGGACCAGAGCTTTTCATAAATTTCCCGACAATGGGCCATTTCCTCTTCCGCTTCCAATATCAGCGGCTTTTATTACTCTGCCTTACATATGGCAATCGGCACATCGCTAATGCCGGTGGCTTCGAATGCATTTTCCCATCTCTGTCGATCGGGACCACTGTACGCATGCAGGACGACGATTACGCCCGTTCCGTCGAGGACCTCAAGGACTTTATTGAGAAAATCACCGAGAATGGACGGATCATTCTTATAGACACCCATTCCAAGCTGAAAAAGATTCAAAACAACGGGCCTTCCTTGTTCCTCCCTTTGCCACGTCAGTTTTGCAATTTCAGCAAGCATTTCATACTGGGGTAGGAGAACATTTAGACACATTTCGCGATATTTTTTTGATAAATTCCCTTTCCCTTCTAAGCTCATTCCTCCGCAGGCACCGTAGAGAAATTCGGTCCCATCGGCGGCCATGCAGACCTGAGGAAGCATCGCAATGTATCGAGATTTTTCCTTGAGCAGGGCTGTATCTTTTTTCATTCTGTCATCATTATCGTGAAGATTTTCGTAATCAATGCTCATAAGCATTCCCCTGCACCTATCAATAATATCAATTCCAGTGCCGCCAACGGCACTTTTCACATAGCCACCGATTGACTCATGGAAGCGAATGCAGATTCCAAAGGGATCAATCCATGAACTGAGTTGGCCCTGCATTTCATCCCACAAAGTACTAAAAAAATTACATTTTCCACCTATGTTAGAAACCAACCATTCATTCTCTGTGCAGCCTTGGCATATGATACGGGCGTCGTTCTTAAACCATGATTTATTTAGGGCTACTATTTCCCGCACGTCGTATCCACATGCCACACACATGCGCACATTATGGCTATTTTTGTTGGCTATTGTTTTTATAAAATTCCCATAGTTTTCCTTCATTTCAGCATCTTTTGAAGCTTTTCTCACTTCATTTTCCCGCTCAACTTTCCATGAATTTTTTTCAAATACATCTCGCGAAATGGCGAGAAGATAGTCGGGATTATGAATCGCAAACTGCGAAGTTGCATCGAGAAAGGCCCTGTAGAGTGGCATTATTCTCTCAAAAAGTCCCCTACGACCTTCCAGGAAATCTCCTCCGCCAATGGCCTGCATTACCGCATGAGTCGCAACGTTTAATCTCTTTACATCGGCGCACAGCGCATTTTCCCAATGGACGCTTTTAATCGCCTCCACCATTCCCTTGCCACCTTCTTTTAATTGCGTGATTTTCACAAGCTCACATGCTACTAAAAATTCTCTCACTTCATTATTATGCTTTTCGCAAAGGGACGCAAGAGCATTGTCATCACTTCCGATGAGGATATTTGTGGGATTAAAAATATATCCACCAAACTTTTTCCCATATGTATCATTGAATAAATTGTCTTCAGTCGGTATTCGTTGTATTAATTCATCGAGCGAAAATGCCTCAATTTTTTTCATCTTTTCTTCGATTGAGAGTGCCTCTATCTGACTTAAATTAGTATTGGATGGTTTGCCTGCACCGTGAACCATTTGGAGAATGCCTTCCTGCTGGGATATGCGACCTTTTGGATTTTCATTTTGGTTCTCTTTCACCACGGGTAGGGGTTGCCCCTGATTGGAGTCATCGCCTCTGCGAAAAATTCCTCCAACAAAAATCATTACTCCGAATCCAATGACGGCACAGCCAACGAGAGTGATCAGCGCCGGCAGCGCCGGCAGAACTCCGACCGCTGCGAGGGTTGGGCATGTGACAACTGAAATTAAAATGACAACTAATGTGCAAATATTTACGCATTTGTTGCCTCCACGCACCTTACCCAGTGCATCATTCGAAATCGCCTTTTGAGCTTTTCCCGAAGTTTCCATGGTGGGCCATGGTGAGCGGCCCTCTACGCTTTGCAAGCAGAATTTTTCCGGATCAACCCGGCTGAACATCTGCCAAAGCGTCAGCCGTGCGGATTAGAGTTTTTCATAAATTTCACGGCGACGGACCATTTCCTCTCCCGCCTCTTTTTCTAATTTTTCAGCCAATTCCGGAGAAGTTCGCTGGAGAATGCTGAAGCGGTTCTCCGACTCCATGAATCCATGCAGTGATCCATCGGATGGCTTAGAGTCCAATTGCATGGGATTTTCTCCCCGCAGAAGTCTCCGCGGATCAAAGCGATAGAGGCTCCAATAGCCGGATGCAACTGCATTTTGCTGATGCTGCAGCTGATGCCGCATTTCAAATCCGTGGGAAATGCACGGACAATAGGCGATAATGAGCGCCGGTCCGTCGTAGGCCTCTGCCTCCATAAATGCGGTGAGGGCCTGGGAATCCTTCGCGCCGAGGGCGATCTGCGCCACATAGACATAGCCATAATTCATGGCCATCCGCCCAAGATCTTTCTTTGGCAATGCCTTTCCCGAGGCCGCAAACTTAGCAACGGCGCCCCTGGGCGTGGACTTCGACTGCTGGCCGCCCGTATTCGAATATACCTCCGTGTCGAGGACCAAAATTTTGATATTTTTTCCGCTGCCGAGCACGTGATCAATGCCGCCGTAGCCGATGTCGTAGGCCCATCCATCGCCGCCGATGACCCAAACCGACTTTTTAATCAATTTATCGGCCATCCCATGGAGCAATTGCAAATCCGCCTCTCCGCTGCGAATAATTTTTTTCCTTAGTTCACCGATGCGCTCCCGCTGCATGTCAATGCCGATCTGGGAGCTCTGGTCCGCATCCACTATGCTTTGGACCAGGTTTTCGCCAATGAGGTCTTTTCGCCGTAGCAAAATTTCCCTTGCCATTTCCCGCTGGTGTTCCACGGATAGCAGCATGCCCAAGCCAAATTCCGCATTGTCTTCGAATAGGGAGTTGGCCCAGGTTGGCCCGCGGCCGCAATTATTTTTACAGTAGGGCGTCGTTGGCAGATTTCCTCCGTAGATGGATGAGCATCCCGTTGCATTGGCAATGTAAAGGTGGTCCCCGAATAGCTGGGTCAGCAGTTTCACATAGGGAGTCTCGCCGCAGCCAGCGCACGCACCAGAAAACTCAAATAGAGGCCGGCGGAACTGGGATCCCTTGATATCGTTGCTGATTTTCGACTCTTCCGGGTCGGGAAGATTCAAAAAGAAGTGGCAATTTTCCTTCTCTCTGGCACAGACGTCACCGTGGCGTTCCATGTGAATGGCGCGGCGGTCTGGATTTTCCCTATTCTTTGCCGGACAATTTTCCACGCAAACGCCGCAGCCGGTGCAGTCCTCGGGAAATACCTGCACAGTAAAGCGGCAATTGGGATTCTCCCTGGAGCGGAAGTCCGCGGAACGAAAATCGGAGGGAGCATCCTTTAGCAGTGAGCTATCGTAAAATTTGCTGCGAATGGCCGCATGGGGGCAGACGAGAGCACACTTATTGCACTGGATGCACAGGGACGAATCCCACTGGGGTATTTCCTGGGCAACGTCCCTCTTTTCCCACTGCGATGTGGCCGTTGGCCAGGTACCGTCGATGGGCATGGCGCTCACTGGCAACTGGTCGCCATCTCCGTGGAGTATGGGCAAAATGACATCCCTTACGAAGCGGGGCATGGCTTTGTCGTGGCCGTTGGAAGAAGCGTCCACGGCGCTGTCAATTTTTCCCGCGGTCAGCTGGATGCGAATCAGATTAGCAACTGACGCATCGATGCATGCAAAGTTCTTTTCCACCACGTCGCGACCCTTTTTTCCGTAGGTTTTTTCCACCGATTTTTTTATGGCATCTATGGCTTCCTTCTGGGGCAGTATGCCGGAAATGGCAAAAAAGCAGGTCTGCATCACCGTATTGATACGCCCTTCCATGCCGCATTTTTCAGCGACGGCATAGGCATCTATGGCGTAGAATTCCAGTTTTTTTTCCAAAATTACCCGCTGAACTTTTTGCGGAAGATGTCTTTGAATTTCTTCGGCGCCGTAGGGAGAATTGAGGAGAAAAATTCCTCCATCTGCAGCACTCTGAAGAACGTCAAAGCGATTTAAAAATGCAAATTGATGGCAGCCGATAAAGCGCGCCGAGTCGATGAGATAGGGGGCGCGAATTGGCCGTGGTCCAAAGCGCAGGTGGGAAACGGTCATTGCTCCGGATTTTTTTGAATCGTAGACAAAGTAGGCCTGGGCGAAATTGTCCGTTTCCGAACCAATGATTTTGATGGTATTTTTATTTGCCCCAACGGTCCCATCGGCACCCAGGCCAAAGAATAGGGCCGTGAAATGCTCACTATTTTCGGCGAGTCTAAAGGCGGGATCGTAGTCCACGGAAAGATTGCTAACGTCATCGCTAATGCCAACGGAAAAATGGCGCCTAAGACTGCCATCCCTCGCACTTGCAACGATGCCCTTGACCATGGCGGGAGAAAATTCCTTCGATCCCAATCCATAGCGACCGTTGAAAATCTGCGGATCAAATGTCTTTTCCACCGTTCCCCCACTGCGCATCTCGCCAATGGCACTGACCACGTCTAGGTAGAGCGGTTCTCCGGGTGATCCCAGCTCCTTGGTGCGATCCAGCACGATGATTTTTTTCACGCTGTGCGGAAGTGCTCGCATCAAGTGCTCGCTGGAAAATGGCCGGTAGAGGTGCACTTTGACCAGCCCCATCGGAACCCTTTCTCCCAATTCGGCGATGGTCATTTCGATGGTCTCGCAGGCGGACCCCATGGCGATGAAAACAATTTCCGCACGCGTGTCGCCCACGTAGTTAAATGGAGCGTAGGACCGTCCGGTGAGCTTTGAAAATTGGTCCATAATTTTTTCCACGGCGGCCGGCGCCTTTTCGCAGAAACTATTGGCCCGCTCCCTTCCCTGGAAAAATACATCGGCATTTTGAGCCGTTCCGCGGATATTGGGCGCATCTGGAGTGAGGCTGCGGGCACGAAATGCCTCAATGTTATCCGGACTGAGCAGCTCTAGCAGCACTTCATCTCCAATGGGAGTGTAGGTGTTAACCTCGTGGGAGGTGCGAAAGCCGTCAAAAAAATGCAAAAATGGTATGTAAGTTTCATAGGTGGCTGCGGTGGCAATGGCTGCAAGGTCATGGGCTTCTTGAACGGAATTGGAAGCAAGCAGGGCAAAGCCCGTTCCCCGGCAGGCCATTACATCGGAGTGATCGCCGAAAATAGATAGGGCATGGGTTGCGAGGGCCCGCGCCGTCACATGCATACAAAATGGAAGCAGTTCGCCGGCAATCTTGTACATATTGGGAATCATGAGCAGAAGTCCCTGGGATGCGGTGAATGTGGTCACCATGGATCCGCACTGCAGTGCGCCGTGGACTGCCCCAGCTACGCCGGCCTCCGACTGCATTTCCGTGATGGATGGCCGCATATTCCACAAATTTTTTTTTCCCTTCGCCGCCCATTCGTCGCAAAACTCTGCCATGGGTGATGACGGCGTAATGGGATAAATGGCGATCACTTCTGCCATGCGAAATGCAACGGATGCAACGGCCTCGTTGGCATCGGTAATTTCCTTCGAAGTACCTTCACTATTAAACTCTCTCATCGGAAACTCCTTCTACAGAGAAAAAATCGTCGGGTCAATGGTTTTTAAAAAAATTTATTAGGAAATTTTTCAGGGCTCTGGAACCCGCGTGCAGTGAAGGCAATCCGTCGATGCGTTGTGCCGGAAATTCGCCTCTAGGACAGTAAGTATTTTTTGCGATCGCCTGGGTCCTTCCAATGCGGTGAAGTTTTTCATTTTGGGAAAGAAAATACCTTGCAAAGGAAAAAATATTGGTTCTATTGTTTTAAATACGGATTAGCAATTTTTCTCAGCTCGACGGTGCGTCTATTACAGTCGCGCTTAAATTCATCGCTTTCATTGATTTCTTTTATCGCTTCAAAGGAAACGATGTTTGAAATTTTTGTATCGAGGCCATTTATTGTTAATGCATTCCAACGCCCAGTACGTTCCAATTCATACCAAAACCCTGCCAGCAATTTTGAGTTTGTTAATTCTCCGCAAGGAATCACTGTATCAGTAAAGTTATAACATTGATTAAGGAGCTTATTCGCATAGGTGTATAATTTATAAGCAGATTCTCTTATTGCGTTTGCATTACCCCATCCATCATTATCTAAAATATAGCTGTTATTTTTCCCATAAAAATCTTTTAACATACTTAACCTCGCATTCATAAATTGTAGCTCTTTGCCGTACTGTGTTATTTTTGGGTCTCTTCCTGCATCGGTAAGCATTTTGCTAAGACTCGCAGCGTCAAGCTGATCAAGTTTAGCTTTAAAATTTTTAGTTATGTACGGAAAATGGGGAGCAGTGCATGCTTGAATATATCTCATGGATAGATCATTTCCCATCTTTTGAGAAGCACTTGGCAGGCAAAGGTCATTGTCAATGCCAGCAAACTCTATTTTATCATCTTTAAAATTAATCAAAATATTTCCTAGGTTTCGATCCATTTGGCCGCTGATGAAATCCAAAATTTGCAATTCAGATGCTTCTTTAATTAATTTCACAATATGCTTCACTTTAAGATCATTATAGATATGATTTCCCGCCGCCATATCCACATTCTTCCCCATAGCAGCAAAATTAGTTAATTCTACTCCCTCGCGAAATGGCATTGCAAAGCTGCAGGATCTACTTACTCCAAATGTAAGAATATTTGCTTCTTCATCGATTCTATAGGCATTCTCTTCACTATTCTTCGAAGCATCTACGCAAAATTCATCCAAACCTTGGGAATAAAAGTGCTGCGAAAGTAATGCTGAGAAGAAGCTTCGTGTAGCAAAATCCTGGGCGAATGCTCCTGCCTTATTTGGAGTCATGTCAATAACTTCATGTGAAATCTGGTAATTGTCATAGCAATTGACACAATTTCTATAAAATTTAAGCACCGAATCTTTACCATTAATTTTAACTTTGTATAATTTCGCCATTCTGGTATTAGCGAATGGCGGACTTTTTGTAAGCGCGATAGTATCATCTTCACTTATCTCGCCGACATACTTCTTTGGAATAGATCCGCCACTGAGTAATTGCACACCGGAATCCGCTGGATCCTCGTTTGGCTGCCCTGAAAGTGATGGACTTCCCTGAATCAAATTGGATTTCTTTTCATTGCTGTGCGAATTTTTAGATTTATTTTCACTTAACTCCGCTCGCACCCTTTCGGCGGGGGAATTGGTGGCAGCGGCCAAGATGGCAAACATTCTTCCATAGCCGACTGAGGTTCTAAAAAATCCACGAAATAGCCACATGAGAAAGGCCACAGCCACATTGCACTCAAAATTTACCGCGATCATCTCGAGGTGTTCGCGAATCGTTGGCTTGATTTGGATGTCCTCGACGCATAGGCAGTACTTGAACTTGCCCGTGCCCTTCATTTTCATAAAAATGATGTTCGTTACATCCGTTTGGCCCGCAGGGGATGAGGGCGACGCAACGATAAAATTTTTACCTTTAACCCCATCTATATCTACCATAACTTCACACATCAAATTAACAGAGCATTTGAGGAAGTCAACGAAATTTTTCATTTTTGGGAAAATTTATTTTTTCCAGGCCAGTAACCGCAGCCGGAGTATTGGTAATTTGCGTTGGACTTTGATTGCTTACAGTCGGCCGGATCATTCGAAGGCGGTGGAATTTTTTCATTTTTGGGAAAAATACCTTGCAAAGGAAAAAAAATACACCAACAAAGTTGAAGCTTTTGTGAATTTCAGGGTGTCCGCTTGCCGTGCAGCCGGTGGATGGTTCTAAGATATGAGATTTACAGAGATGGCAGGAGGAATTATGTCAAGGCATTCAAGTTTGAAGAAAATAGGTGGTGGAACGACGGAAAAGCGCACGGTGCTTACGCGCTATGAGCGCATTGCGCTCCTCAGGAAGCGCGGGCAATGGAGTGACGGCCAACGCATTACCGGGCTTCTGAAGACAAAGCCCGAGGAATAATTTTACTGCTGCGGTGGAAAAATGATTTATGATTTCCCTTCGGGAAGGATGCGCGGCATTGCAGGTGGCCCTGCACAGGCGGGCGGCCATCGTCAACTTTGACTGCAATGGGCTATTTGCCGTTGAAAAACCGGCGGGCGTCATGGCCCATCCGAATGGCATCGGCGACATCGGTGTCTCTCTGCTTTCTGCCCCATACGACCCGGATCAGCAAGCATTTCTAGTGAAAATGGACGGTGCAATTTGCCCCATCTATCTTCTCAACCGCATTGACTCTCCAACCCAGGGACTTGTCCTCCTGTCCCCGCGCCTGGATACGGCCGTGGCCGTGCGGGATTGCTTCAAAAAATTTCAAGTGAAAAAGACCTACTATGCCATTGTGCGCAGGGGCCCGTGGCGCCATGGCCAGTGGAGTGACTGGGCCAGGGAGGTGGGCCACGGAACGTTCGTGCGTATGGTTCCCGGAACGGCGGTGCACATGCGCACAAATGTGAGTCGTGGACAGGAATTTCAAATGGACGGCATGCGCTGTCTTCAACTTTTTCTCCATCCGGAAACGGGCAGGACCCACCAGCTGCGATTCCAATGTGCCCGCCGCGGTTTTCCCATTGCCGGCGACCGCACCTACGGCGACTTTAAATTCAATGTCCAATTTCGCCAGGCAACGGGAAGTAAAAATTGCCAATTGCTTGCCGCGAAAATCGCCGTTAACTACGAAGTCGACGAGAAAAATTTCACCTTCTGCGCCTCCTCTCCGTCAATAGAGCCGTTTCTCTCAGCGCTGAAAAATTTCCAAGCGCTTCCCCAGTGACATCTCCCAGCGCTGGTCACCGACGGTCACACGAATACCGGCGATGAGTGATCGATCTTCGCAGTTGATCAATTGGACGGGACGGCCCAATTTTTTGGAAAATTTCTCCGAAAGTCTTTCGACGTCCACGCCGCCGAGATGGCCGGGTGATTGAACGACGGCAACTCCGTAAATTTGCCAACGGCGAATGGCGAACGCCAGGAGCTTAAAAAAAATAAGCCGCTTTTCCCGAGAAAATGTGCTCATTCCATCGGATATTGCATCCATGCATGCTTCACCATCGCCATATTCCATGGCCAATGCGGCGATGCGACGTGCTAAATGTTCCATGCGCGGATTTTTTTTCATCGTACTCTGCTAAAATTCTTAAAAAATTTCTAAAAAAATCAATAATTTTTGTGAAAACTTTTTGCATAGTGGAAAATTTTTTCCCAGATTGGGTCCAAAGGCAATGAAACCAAAGATGCAATCAAAAGCAGACCGGAAGGCACAGGGCAGCGTGGCGGGAACTTTTTTTCGCACCCTGGCCTATGCGATGGACATTTTTCTCGCCCTTCTGCTGGCAATGGTGCTTTTAAGTCTATGGATTCTGCCGCGCTACCATGGATTGGGATTGGAAGTGCTGCAAAAGCTACGGGGCAGCGGCCTACAGCTAAGCTCCACCGCATTGGCTTCGCTTTCGAAGGATGAGCAGATGGCCCTCCTCCGGCTGCTCGGCACATTCCAGTGGGTGACCATGGCCGTCATTTTTTTCCATTTCTTTCTCGGCGAAATGCTTGGCAACGGCTCATCCATCGGAAAGAGAATCTTTCGCATGCGGGTTGTCTCCAATGGCCCCAACAGGCCCTACAATGCACTGCTCATTTGCTCGAGGACCATGATTTCCACCGTCTGCGCCATGGTGCTGTTTCCGTTCCTTGCCGTCAATTTCATTGTCGCACTTTTCCGGAAAGATCGCAGGTGCATTCACGACTTACTGACCGGAACATGGGTAGTTCGGCTGATGTAGGCACTTGGCAAACGAAGTGCACCCACCGCCGGCAAGGGAAAATTTTTCCCATTGGGGCTTTTCCTACCGTTCAGCGTCAAAGTCATCGAATTGGCTATCATCCACCGCCGAACTGCCCATATTGAGAATATCGTCGTTTTCAACCCCGTCGTTTTCACTCTCCTGCTCTAAATTTTTCTTTCCCGCTCCAAAAAAATTAAAAAAACCGCTTGGTTTCTTTTGATCCGACTCAACTGCGGCTTGCTTTTGAGTCGACTCAATTGCGGTTTGCATGGCACTGGTAAGTGCTTGCGCATCACTGTCAAGTTCTTCTTTTTTACTGGGATCAGTACGGGCACTTTTGTCGAGAGACTCAATTTTTAACCTGAAGAAATCGTATAGTTCCGGCAAAACCCTCTTTATCTCCTGGAGCAGGGCATAGAGTATGCCGTGGGACTTGTCGGAGCCACTTGGCGCAGCGCTCTCCGTACCATTGCTTTCCGGCATTTCCATCTGATCACCTTCCGGCTCATCGAATTCAAACTCATTGAGGTCGGAAACGGAAAAGTCTGCGGACTTTTTTTCGCCCGACACGAATGGATTAAATGCTCCCTGGGAATTGGGCATTTGCTGCAACTTTCCATCGGGTGCGCCCGACTGCTTCGCAATGCCGAATGGGTCAAATGCTCCCTGGGAATTGGGCATTTGCTGCAACTTTCCATTGGACGCACTCGACTGCTTCGCAATGCCGAATGGGTCAAATGCTTCCGATGGTTTATTTGCAATTCCCGCATAGTTCGGGGTGTTCACCTGCTCAGTGAGGGAATTTGTCGTTGGATCGCTGTTGTTCACGCTTTTTGGCGCTGCATTTGCCCCCGATGTCACCCGATTCTGCACCTCCGGCGAGGTGTAACTGCCGCCCATATTCTGACCTATGTTGTTCATGGTAGTTCGAATTTTAGCAAAAATTTCACGAATTTCAAGAAAAAATATTATTTTTTCACTCAATTGCAAAAAGATGATTCTTTTCCAGCCAAACGGATTTTTTAAGCCATACCATTTCAAAATAAACACTCGGGCCAAGCAGCTGAAACGCAATATCTCAGGGAAGATTTACTGAATTTAAAGGCAAATGCCATCGGAATGGATGAGCGGCGGCGTTCATCCAACGGCATCCATATTTTTTGCCCATTTAATTGAGGAATGCATATTTTTCTTTGCCGCCGGTACGGCCGGGGTAGATGCAGACAAAAGCGGCAAGCGTGAGTGCCAAAACTCCCATGCTAAACATGATGCTTTCAATGAGCTGCTTCCAAAAAAAAGGATTGATTTTTTTCTAGCGATGCCGGACGCAATTGGAGTTTCAGGGTAGACTTCCATCGCTTTGCTTTTCCGCCGCTCCAACAAAATGTCATTTTTGGCTGCTTTAGCAGGAAGATTGTTTCGAATTTTGTTTTTTTTCGGGCCAGTTATTTTTGGACAATTCTTTTCTAGTTTCTCAAGGAATGCTTTTTTTTGATCAGAAAATGGCAATTTATCATTCACTACGCTATCGGCCAATGCCAATCCCTTCGCACGATCCATGTTTTTCGACGCGAGCATTTGAATCAGGGCATCGCAGTCCCCGGAGTCGAGCAGTGTGATCCCATCTGCCTGGCCATCGAAAAGTTTTGATAAAAACTTTGCCGCCTCGTCCGAATGGCCCAAGTGACACATTTTGCACAAAATTGGAAAGAGCAATCCAATGAAAGTACTTCCCACAATACCTTTGATGCAGCCATCATTTTCTTCATGTGATGCAATTTTCACAAAAACATTTGCCAGACTTTCAATGCCATATTTTTCTAAAAGTTTATCCATTTTGTGGAACGTATTCTTTGCGGAAAGAATTTCATTCTTTAGCGCATTTTCATCGAGGGAAGGCCCATTTTTTCCAACGCCCACGCTTTCCTCTTGCCGCGTTTCAGCGCCAAGGGGATCCCCACCATCGCCCTTGTCTGCACTGTCCGCAGGCTGCAATTCGTTGGGTTGGAAATTTTCCATCGCCTCCATTGCCTTCCCGATAGCTCTGATATTTTCATTGCCAGCGAGTGCACCTAGAATTTCGTTCGTGCGTCCACGGCTTGCCTACGCAAAGTCCGCCGCTATGGTAGCGACTGAAATTTGATTTCCATCGGATGCTAATGCGAGATTTATCACACCTGGGAAAAATTTTATTGCAGTGGAAATGTTGATATTTTTCGACAGTAAAATTTTTACTCTATCTTCTGGGTTCAATGCGCCCAGCAGGCGCATTTGAGAAATGGGACTGTTCGCACTTGCAATAAATTTTGCAGCTTCATCGCTGTGATTCAACGCACACGCGGCGCCTATGATTTCTGCGAGATCACCGTAGACCCCACATTCATTTGCAATACTTTTCCACGCATTGGCATAGGATCCATCGGACCTGCAAGAAATAAAAACATTTACTGCAGCCGCTGAATCCGCACGGTTGAGCAGGCGACAGCCTCGAAGGGCTCATTTTCATTGGCAAGAATTTGCCCTTTCAGCCCCCACACTGAATTCACTTTTTCCCCTTGCAATCGTGGAAGCAATTTGTATCGGCTGCGACTGAATGTTGGGTGAAATTCCCAATGAATTTGGACCCGGTTCCGTGAAATTGGAACCCGATTGACCCTCCAATTGGGAACAATTTCCAGTGAAATTGGCCGAGTAAAATGAGCCTGACGAAGTATGATCCACTGTATTCATAGTATCTTGTCGAAAGATGCTAGCCAATATCTCTTAAAAGTCAATGCCATTTAAAAAAGTGTGAATACTCCGACTCACTCGGATTTATTAAACTGCGCCTGATGCATTTGCGCATAGATGCCGTTGGGATTTTTCAGGAGCTCTTCTTCGGTCCCCGATTCCGCGATGCCACAATTATTGAGGACGAGAATAAAATTTACCCGCGAAAGTGTAGTCAGTCGATGGGCAATGATGAGAACCGTCTTATCCTCCATGAGATTGTTAAGTGCCTCTTGAATGTTTGCCTCCGACCGATTGTCGAGGGCGCTGGTAGCTTCGTCAAGGATGACAATGGGCGAATTTCGAACCATGGCGCGGGCGATGGCGATGCGCTGTTTTTGCCCCCCGGAGAGCAGGATTCCCCGCTCACCGACGGGCGTTTCCAATCCCAGGGGCAAAGATGCGATAAAATCTTCGAGATAGGCTAGTCTAACGGCCGTTTTTACATCCTCCTCCGTCCCTTTAAAGTTTCCGAGGAGAATATTTTCGCGTATCGTTCCTGAAAATAAAAAATTATCCTGAAACACGATGGCCATGCTACGGTGCAGCCGCGCTATCGGGATGGATTGGATATTTTGCCCGTCAATTTCAATGGCCCCGCCGGTCACATCGTAAAGGCGGGCGAGTAGATGGATGAGCGAAGTTTTTCCGCCGCCAGAGTGGCCAACAATGCCCACTGTTTTTCCAGCGGGAATGGAAAAATTAATATTTTTTAGCACGGGTTGTCCCGGCTGATATTCGAAGGAAACATCGCGAAAGGTAATTTCGGAGTCGAGGCAAATGGGCTCCGCATCCTCTTCAAATGCTGCAGGAGACGTGGAATTCATTTTCAGTGTTTCCTGAATTCTTTCGACGGCGACCAGGGATGCCTGCACGGCCACAAAATTATTTCCGATGTTTTTTATGGGCGTATACATCAGCAATAGCGCGGCGATGAAAGATACAAACGCGCCACTGCTCATGTGGCCACTTTGCACCAGCCAACCCCCCAGGAGAAGCACCAGTGAGAGGCCGATGGCCACGATAAAATGCATCACCGGTGATAGCCAATTGGAATGGCGCGTCATGCGCATGGACACGGCGAAAATTTCATTCAAAAGTCCGTGAAAGTGCCGCTCGCGATTGGCCTGGAGGCCGTAGGAAATGATGGTGCGATTGCCCTGGCAAACCTCGTTGTAAAAAACGGTGGCCGACGCGCCCGAGTGGTCATTTTTTTTCGTAAGGAATCGCATTTTTTTTCGGACAATGCGTATGGGAAAATAGATAAAAATGACGGTTAGTAGGGCAAGAAATGCCAATTTCCATGAATTAATGAAAAGGACCACCGTCAGGCCGATACTGGAAAATATCCGCGTAATAAATGCCTTACCATTGCCCATTAAGTTTTTAAACCCAGTTTCCGCATCCTGATTAAAGTGCAGCGCAATGGTGCCGGAATCACTGCGATCGAAGAAGCACACATCCATGGAGAGCAATTTGTGGAAAAGTTCCTTTTTAGCATCGAGGGTAACGCGATTGCCAACCCACGCATTGGCGTAGGCGGAAAAATAAATGCACAGTCCCTGGGCCAGGCTGAATAGTATAATGCATGTGGGAATGAATAACGAGTTGGCAAAATTGTGTCCAAGAATGACCTGGTCCACATAGGGCCGTAAAAATGCTGCAATGATGGCATCCATCGTACCCACAGGAATGGTCAACAATGCGGCCAAAAAAACCATCCACCTATAGGGACGAAGCCGCGACCAAAGAAAATGAGCGAGTGGAAACTTCATAGGAATTTTCACACCATCCAAAAGGCAGTGCATCGGGTGGAAATTTTATCTGTGGCTGACGTTCTCCACCCTTGCGAAGGAGGAAAAAATAAAATTCCCGTGTAATCAAGGAAAATTTTAAAAAATTTCCGCGGTCCAGAGGGGAGATTCTAGGGACACTTCGCCTTCATAAAAAATGGCCCTAGAAAAGTCCCTATTATCCTTTGGAGCCCTTATAGGCCTCATGGATGCTATGGCGAGGGAAGAGGGACTCGAACCCTCGACCTTTGGCTTAGAAGGCCACTGCTCTATCCGCTGAGCTACTCCCCCGCGCCATTGAGAGGAATCTCAAAAAAATATTTGCCAGGCAAGGCAAAAATTTTTGTTGCATGATCGTCAGCGGTTGCATGCAATTTGCCAATGGTGTTAAGATTTTTTAAGAAAACAGCACAGACAATTTCAAAGGGCATTTTGCGCTTTGCCGGGGGCATCTTTCCCCATGCGACCATTTCAATCGATGACTTAGATAGCATTGAAGTGGCCCTGTATCGGGCTGACTTCGGTCGGGAAACGGTGGAAATTATCCTTGGAGAAATCCGCGCCGCCTATCGAAGCGAACGGGAACTTCGCCGCCAGGAGGTCGTTGCCATTGCCCAGCACGTGCTGCGGAGGCAAATGGAGGGCTGCGAAGGAAGGCTAACGCTGGGACAATGCCCCGAAGTCATTTGCCTAATTGGATCCAATGGCTCGGGAAAAACAACCACCGTGGCAAAGCTCGCCCACCGCATGGTGTCCGCTGGCCATTCCGTCCTCATTGGTGCCTGCGACACGTTCCGCGCGGCGGCCCATGAGCAGATGAAAATTTGGGCAAAGCGGCTTTCCATTGAGATGGTTGGGAGCAAAACTGCCTCCGATGGGTCATCCGTTGCCTACGATGCCGTCAGCGCAGCCATCGCCCGGAAAAAAGACGTGGTGATCCTGGACACGGCTGGGCGACTTCACAATCGTAGTCTACTCATGGAGGAATTGGCAAAGATGCGGAGAATTCTCGGAAAGAAAATGGCCGAATCGCAGGTCCACGGACTTCTCATAGTCGACGGCAATAGCGGCAATAATTCCATCGAACAGGCAAAGGCATTCGGTGAGGTATTTCCGCTGGAAGGCGTTGCTATTACTAAATTGGATGGAACGAGTCGTGGCGGAGCGCTGGTCGGAATTTACCGGCAATTGCACATCCCCATACACTACGTTGGCATCGGCGAGGGCATTGAGGATCTCATTCCATTCTCGCTGGAGGAATACCTGCAATCACTCTTTGTCGGTTGACTCGGAAAGGAGCCGATGCAGATGGGCCTCGTCCACCGTTTCCACCCCAAGCCGCCTTGCCTCGACCAGCTTTCCACCCGCCCCTGCGCCAACGATTAGGCCGTGAATATTTTTAGAAACGGCGCTGCGCACTGTTCCCCCGCGCCGTTCAATTTCCTCCCGCAGCTCTTCCCGGGTAAATGCTTGGAAACTTCCGGTGATGACAAAGCTTTTGCCGGAAAAGGGCGAAGGGGCGCGGATTTCACTGGGATCCGTTGCATTTCCCATGGAAACGCCAAGGGACGCCAATTCGTCAATCAATTGCCGGTTGGAATCGCTGCGAAAAAATGAGGTGATACTTTCCGCAATGGTGCCGCCAATGGTGTCACAGTTCTGCAGATTTTCCAAAGTTGCACCCATAATCATCTCCATGGTTGGCCACTTTTTTTCCAGCAATTTTGCCACCTGTGCGCCCACGTGGGGAATTCCAAGTCCGTGGAGCAGGCGCCAGAGGGGCCGTTCCTTGCTCGCTTCAATTGCCAGGAGGAGGCCCTGGACCGATTTTTTCCCGAGCTTTGGAAAATTTTCCAGCGGAGCGGCATGGAGGCGGTAGATGTCGCTGAAGCGGTCAAGCAAACCGGCCCCGTGGAATAGGGCAATGCGCTGCCCTCCCAGGGAGTGAATGTCCATGGCACCCTTGGACGCAAAATGCTCCAGGCGGCGAATAATTTGCGGAGGACAATTGGGATTAATGCACCGCCAGGCCACCTCTCCATCGAATCGGTAGAGGGGTTCTTCGCAGGCCGGACAGTGGGATGGATAGATAAACGGTTGGCTACTGTCCGGCCGAAGATGCACGTCGACGGCAACGATGGCTGGAATGACTTCGCCGGCCTTTTCCACGGTGACCGTGTCCCCTTCGCGGATGTCGTGGCGAGCAATTTCGTCGCCATTGTGGAGGGTGGCCCGCTGAATGGTCGATCCGGCCAATTCCACCGGTTCCAAATGGGCAACGGGTGCGACGATGCCGGTGCGACCAACCTGCAGTTTGATGGCAAGCAGACGGGTGGTTGCCCGATCCGGGGCATATTTATAGGCAATGGCCCACCGCGGCGCCGATGCGATGGACCCCAGGCGATCGCGGTGAACGTGCCCATTGACTTTGATGACTGCTCCGTCGATGGCAAAGGCGTAGCGGCTTCGCCCTTCCCTGCAGCGCACAATTGCATCCCACACGGCGCCATCTCCATCGGCCAGCCAATGGCCATTGGTTGGAATTCCTAGGGATGCAATGGCCCCTAGGACAGCCACGTGGTCCGGAAAATTTTCGCCGTAGATGCCCATTTCGTAGGCAATAAATTGCAGATGCCGTTCCCTTGCCCGGTCTGGGTTTAGCAGTTTTAGACTTCCGGCGGCAAGATTGCGCGCATTGGCAAATGGGTCCAATCCGTCCCGGCTACGTCCCTCGTTAATGCGGGCGAAATCTTCCAAGGAAATGTAGATTTCTCCGCGAACTTCCAGCGGGGCAATATGGGGAATTTCCTTCGGTAAATTTTCAATGTTGAGCACATTTCGCGTGACATCGTCCCCCTCCACGCCGTTTCCTCTAGTGATGGCGTGGCGCAGGCGTCCACCGTCGTAGATGAGTGAAATTGCCAGTCCATCGACTTTGGGCTCCACGGCAAATGTTACCGAATCGCCGACGCAATTGCGGACATTGCGGATGAATGCAGAAACATCCTCCCGGCCATAGGTGTTGGACAGGCTCAGCATGGGAATGCGATGTTGCATCTTGGAAAATCCACGCCTCCGATCGTCGCCGATGGGAGATTGCTGCGAATGGATGATCCACCGAGGATGCGCCGCGAGCATCGTTTCCCATTCGGCCTTCAACTGGTCGTAGGTAAAATCAGAAATTTCCGGCGCATTTTCGCCGTAGTAGAGCCCATTGTGTCGAGTAATTTCTCTGTCAATGGACAAAAATTTTTCCAGCGCATCTTTGCCCCCAGCATCTCCGTGGCCGTCTCCGAATATTTCTCTTTCCATTGTGGGAGCATTGGGCTCAAATTGGCGGTGACAATCCATAATTATTGGCAAATTTTTCCAAAAAAATCGACGGATGGGCAAAATCTTTCCACGGCGGCAAAAAAAACGTTGGAAAGTCTGCATTTTTTACATTCAATGGCCCGATGGCAATTAAGCGCGTTGGAATTTTGACTGCGGGTGGTCTGGCGCCGTGCCTATCCGCGTCCATTGCAAACCTCATTCTTGAATACACCAAGGAAGCTCCCCAGGTGGAAATCATTTTCTACCGCTACGGCTACGCGGGAGTTCTTCTCGGAGACTCCTTTTCGATCGGCGGTGACATGCGGATGCAGGCCCAGCGACTGCTCCGATTTGGCGGCAGTGCCATCGGCAATAGCAGAGTAAAGCTGACCAATGGAAAGGACTGCGAAAAGCGGGGACTGATTCGCCGGGGAGAGGATCCGCAAATAGTTGCAGCAGAACAACTTAGACGAGATTGCATCGATGTTTTGCACACCATTGGCGGCGACGATACCAACTCCGTCGCTGCCCAATTGTCCCTCTACTTGCAGAGCAATGGCTATTCCATGGCAGTGATTGGATTGCCAAAGACGGTGGACAATGACATAGTTCCGATCGTGCAGACCCTCGGCGCAGACACGGCAGCAACGGAAGGTGCCCGTTTCTTTTCCAATGTGGTCAATGAATGCACAACGAGCCCGCGCATGCTCATCGTCCATGAGATCATGGGCCGCCACAGTGGATGGCTCACCTATGCCACGGCTCGGGCCTATCGCCGGTGGTTGGAAAAGCAGGAATTTTTGCCATCCATTGGCCTGGACAGGCGTCGTTGGGATATTCACGGCCTCTACATTCCCGAATGTCCCATCAATTTTGCCGAAGAAATCGAGCGGCTGCGCCACGTGATGGAAACGGTTGGAAATGTCAATGTCTTTGTGAGCGAGGGGGCGGGGGTTGACATCATTCTCGATGAAATGCGCGAATCGGGAAAGGAAGTCCCCATTGACGCATTCGGCCATGTCAAATTGGACCTCATCAATGCCGGCCAATGGTTTGGCGAACATCTGTCCGATGGAATTGGCGGCCAAAAGCTTTTAGTACAAAAAAGCGGCTACTTTGCCCGATCGGCACCGCCCAACTCCTTTGATCTGGAGCTCATCCGTGAGACGGCGAAGCTTGCCGTGTTCCATGGCCTGCGTGGCCAAAGCGGCCTGGTGGGAAAGGATGAAAAGTGCGGGGAAAAAATGTCCCTCATCGACTTTGCGCGGATCAGCGGCGGGCGAGCTTTCAACGCAAATGACAGCGAATTTCAACGGTTTCTAGGGGAAATAACCGCCATCGGGTCGATCCAATGAATTACAATTTTCATCTCCTTTTTCGCCGGAGGTCGAGTCGTAGAAAAGTTTTTCCATTTTTTCATTGACATCCGAGCACCATTCCCTATGCCACGACGCAACCATCCAGAAAGGTTAAAAAATGAGCATTGAAAGTAAAAATTTTTATGACCCTACTTTTGGGCAAACCATTCTTCACGTGGAGGATCATGGGGAACAGCCCCTCTGTGCCATTGGCTGTGGACTGTCCGACTTTGCGCAGTGCTTGAAGTCAACGACAAATGACGATGAATCGGGAATAATTGACACATCGGAAGTAGCCCACGAAGGAAAAGACCTAAATTTTATGGTGGAAATTTTGGAAAAAATGCAGCCTAATGAGGCGGCAGGAATTCTGCGATACCTGCACTGGAAAGGAGTTCGGGAAATAATATCGTCGATGCAAAATCCTGAAACCTTAGCGATAATTTTTGCGCACATGAACCCTTCGATGGAGGCGGAAATTTTACTATTCATGCCCCACCTAGCTAATCTCGTACTATGTCATACACCGTCTGAAAAAATCGCAAAAATTAGACAAATTGCGGGCAAATACGGCGAAAAGATCGATTTCGACAGCTTCCTTACTCGGGAAGCAGTTGCATCTAGTGAAGAGGCAAACGGGAGAGAGCATGGAAAAAATGAAGAGCGTCAGGAAGGGAGAAGAAATGGAGAAGAAGATTTCAATTTTGCAGTAAATATCCTCGAAAATATGGATCTCAACTGTGCAGTGGAAATTCTAAGGTGGACCACGAAAAAAAATGCAATGGAAATCATCCAATGCATGTCCAACAATGCCTTTGCTGCGAAAATTCTTCTGGCCATGGAAAATTTAATAGATGGCGAAATGATCTGCTGGATATGTTTGGAAAAGACAAAAGATATTTTGCTGCATGTGGAATCGTTTGCAAAAAGAGCAGAAATTTTGCTCAGCATGAATGACAGCTTTGCCGCAGCAAATATTCTCATTTTGATGGACTATTTGCATGTAACATGCACTCTCGAGCACATGCATCCCAACAAAGCAATGGAGATCTTGATGTGTTTTAATCAAGATACCGCACTGATAATTTTGGGCGGGATGGATCCCCAATTTACGACGCAGATTCTAGAATGTACGACTGCCAAACAGCGTGAAAAAATATCCATGCTCATGCGTAGCATTGCCACCGCCAGTGCGGTTAGAGATCAAGATTATTCTTCGTCAGATTGCACGCCGACCTGTGCATTTCAAGCGATTGCACAGCAGAATATATCTTGGGAAAATGTGGTACAAGAATTATGTAATTCAGAGAATTGGGAAGCGATTACGCAAATTCTATGGCTAATGCCTCCGGAAAAGGCAGCAAATATTCTATTGGAAATAAATTGCTTCGAAGTAATGGACACCGTTGCTTTAGGCATGAAAGATGATATTGCAACGGTGAAAATTCTTCTATCCATGGGGTTTGCATGGACGGCAGCATACCTGACGCGCCGGCGGTCCGAAGAAGCGGTTACTATTTTAAAACACATGAATGCCTTCGCCGTGACTGAAGTGCTGACGAGCATGGACTTTCTTAAATTTGTAAACATTTTACAATGTATGGATCCCAAAGATGCGCAGGCCATCCTATGGCGAGCGGTCCCAATGAAAACAGTGGCAATGGCTCTGATGGCCATGGACAATTGCAAATTCGCAGCGGCAATTTGCTTACAGGGAAGATCCTTTAACATATCCCTAGCCCTATGCCTAATGCCAGTGGAAAAAGTAAACGAAATTTTAGCGCTCATGCCGAAGGAAGCGAGGGAAGAAATGAAAGTGGAACTGGCGCGATGGCCGGCGGCGGAAGATAATTTGGATGCCCCTCAGGGCTAGGCGCCCATGCTGGGGTAGGTCCGGGCGCCGAATAGGGCAGAGGACGTGGCTAGGAAATCTTTTCACACGAATCGCAAAATTCTCGAAAATTTTTTGGTGAAAAATTTTTCCTGGCCGCAAAAATCGTTGCGAAGCAAAAAGTTGGCCTACCGATGTCGGCAAAAGGCTTCAGGAAAGATGGGAAACATCAATCCCTGAAATTGACTACGCTTCTCTTCTACATCGACAACGGATGCAAGAAAAAAAATGGGGGCCGTGCCGCGGGAATGCGGGCGTTCGAGTAAACTTTTTCCCAGCGAAATTATAATGATCCACGTATGATTTATGCACGCAATCAACACCTTTGCCCATTTGAGAGGATGTGCACTAGTAGGGAGCACAAGGTTTTTGGCAACATGGCTCGGTGGGCATACCCTTTTCTACCGGTGCAAAATTCGGACTAAAAATACACCTCGTGGTGGATAGCAAGCAGGAGATTAGAAATTTTGTCCTGGCACTTGAAAGTATGCACGATGTCAGCTGCGCCGAAGAAGTGCTCAAAAATTTTCAAGGGACCGTCATCGGCGACAAATTTAGGATGCTAAAACCAGGCAGGAAATTTTGCGATTCGCGTTTAATGATACCATTCGGAGCTTAAAAGCGTCCACGAAATGCAAACATCTTTCGATATTCCATTACTTTTTTCCCCCCCGCGGTGCTTGGATCACATTGCGAAAAATCGAAAAATTTTGCCACCAATTCCTTTAATCTCCGCCATGGAATGGCCAAAAACTGAAACACCCGGCGCCTGCCTTTTTTTTCCGCTGCCTGTCGTCTAATTTCCGCCGCATCTGCATCCGCTCGCTGTCTAATTGCCGCTTGCAATTCGGGCGGAACGCTATTTATTTTGGCTTCATCTGGGATTTCGTGGGAAATTTTTTTGATTTTTGAATTTTCCTCACCGTCTACAGCGATTGATTTCCTGCACTTTTTTTCTTTTTCCCCTGATTTATTTCCCTAACCAAATCCGAAAATTCAGGCATTTTTCCCGACTTTATTTCATCGATGGCAGCCCGCAATTTATCAATTTTATTATAGAAATAACCGAGATTTTCTTCAGTCTCGGTTTCCGGCTGAAAATTTCGCCTGGTCTCGGGATTCGTTATTTGCTGCGCCCTTTCCGCATTTCGCCCGCCAATGTAAGAAATTTCTCTCTCCGCATTGCAGTGAACAATCATTTCAGCTTTCTGAAGAAAGCGGCCTCTGTCCTGCGCGTCTTCGAGCCATTTCTTAATGGAATCTCGCAAAACCGGACAAATCTTCACCCACGTCGCAATATTAGTTTTGGAATCGTCATCGACCGGCGAATTCAGATTTCTATAGGGACCAAGGTCATATGAATACGACCGGTTCTTAATTCAGAGGCTTGCCTCAGATACCTGGGAATCCGCTTTATCGCTTACTTCCGATGATTTATCGGATTTTGAAGAACTAGTTTTGAACATTTCATCGGACATACGACCTCCATATACGACGAATGCTCCGCCTTGTAAAAATTTTTACACTTTGCAAGAAAAAATTATTCGATCGCATCATTCCAGACCCAAGACTAATTGCCAGTATTGCAACGGCGATTACCGCTTTGACAGAGGCCCAAACGCGAAAACGTGGAAAATCTTCTCCGGCTAATTTTTTAGTTTTTGATTAAAATTTTCAATGCGATGATGGCGAGTTTTTAATTAACTTCTTTCCGCCAGCCAATTACCAGAAGGTCGTTACTGCCATAAAATAAGACATGGATAATAAAAAAAAACGGGCATTAAAACTCAGCTGCCGACCGTCACCGGTCAAAAATCCGCCGCCACAAACAACCTGCCTAAAGAATAGCAGCAAACGGCGGCGATGAAATGCTATTTTTTATCCGGAAGAAATTGAATTTTGGCCATTTTTTTTCTCCGATGCATTTCTATGAATTTTTTTGAAAACCCCGCAATTTTTATTTGATTGAGCGTATCGGCAGTCAACGTCGTAATCGGGGCCAATTTCTCCGCTGTTCCACACATAGCTATCAGTTCAGCAATTTCGTTATCCGAAATGCTTCGCTTGCCAATCTTCACATCGCTGAAATCATAGGTATCGTCTTCCGTCATTGGAGTGAGAATACAATCAATTATTGCACTGAATTCGCAAAATGTTAATTGCGAAAAAAAGCTAAGATCGCGAATGCCCTGCGGAATTATCTCTTGTACATCGTTCGAATATTCACTAAATGTGACATCTTTTGCCACATCGCTAAATTGATCACTCACACCCGAATATTGCATCAAAAATTCCATAATTTTTCCTTCATTATTATATTCATAGGCAACCGTTGAAACAAAATATGCCAGCATACTGACGATGCTTGATTCATCGTACAATGCTGATCCCCATTTCCAGTCTTGTCTATTAATTGTGTCAGCAATAAGAGCCTTAAGGTCTTTTTCCGTGTGTGCAAAAAATTCTCCATTCCATTTTATTTTGCTGCGATACCTACTTCCAATTTTTTCCATCATACCGCGCCCGCAAGCTGCATAGCGAACCTCTTCTATTGGGATATTACATATATTTAAATGGCTAATTATAAAACTTATTGTGCGTTTTACAGATATTACATCGCCACCAACTTCGTTCTTATTAAGCTCATCTTCAAATTTTCCCATTAATTCAAATATACTGCGGCTTATATACGTATCCATTATCGCTTGATAGGCATCATCAAGTGAGTGATATTGCAGAAGTTTTGCCATTAAATGCATATGGGAAACTCCCTCAGCTGAGGCGTCGCCGCAGGTCTCGAAATATGGCTTAACAGTGCTCAATATATTTTCTATGCGCATCCGCCTCGTTTCAGCTTCGGATGCATTCTCTGCTGAAATTACAAAGTCAATCATTGCTTTGAAGCTTTCATTGAATTCATTGTACTGGACCTCCGATTTCAATCCGTCAAGTAATCCCCCGTTCACGAACTCAACTCGGTGAGCAGCTCTCATCCACTTGAAAAAAAGTTCCCTCATTTCACTTACTTGGTATGAGTTTTTTTTGTTTTTAAATAAACTACTAATATATTGATTCACTATGCCATCCACTTCATTTTGCGCAAGTTCCTTGTTGCGTGAAAAATTTGCTTCCAGCAATACCTTTCGGAGATCGATCTCCTCCCAAGCGGATGAATTATTGGAATTTGGCGCGCACACATGCTGCAAAATGAGGAATAAAATTTCCAATGCACATATTGTTGCAAATACCAGTGCGATGGGCAGCGGTATCGCCACTCCGCAACCCATTGCAATCCCCAAGCCAGCTGCCGCCAATCCCGACGTGACAGTCGCCACGATATCGCAAATTTTTAAACCGCTAATTTCACCCGAGGCTCCGCTGGAGCCGCCCTCTTTAAATAGACATAGCCTACCGAATCCATCTAACATATGAACATACTAGTGATATGGAACACATCGTCAAACAAAAAATTGTTTTTTATTTCGGCAATAATCTTTCCACCGGCGTGATCGAGATGAATTAGTGCCGCCGCGGAGCGGCGGCGCTAATTCAAAGCCTGGCCCGCTAAATCTTTATGATTTATTTTTTCTGAAAAACTCGACAACGGCACCTAGCGAAGTCATTGGGTTTCCTTTGCAAAAAAAAATGTGTGTTACTTCATTTGAAATTCGATTTTATCGACTTTTTTTTGCTCATGTATTTTCATAAATTCATTAGCAAAGTAAGTGCCAACGATCTTTCTCATTGTTTCTTCGTTAAAATTGACAATAATGCTACTTTCAACATTCTTCTCTCTTATTTCCTTCACCCATTCAACGCAAATGCCTGTTTCCTTTGCAATTTCTTCGTCCGGTGAATCGCCCATATTGAATGCACTGAAATTTAATAGATCTTGGCAGGTTGCATCGTTGAAAAAGGAAAGATTCCTTATCGGCTCAAGAATGAGAGCTTTTACGTTAGCGGAGAATTCATTAAATTTCATTTTCTTAACCATCTTGCCAAAGTGGGCAGAAGATCCAATGCACGTTTGTGCAAATTCGTGAAGAAAAGAATTATCGCTGCACATGTATTTCTCACTAAAAAATGAAATTAAATTCATTGCAATCTCAATCACAGGTCTCACGAGCGGTCCATCTTGTATATTATACTGCTTCGATATAATTCCCATGATTTGCTTTCTAAAATCTTCCCTACTAGATGCGTTTATATAATCAATCTTGAATTCATTCGCACTAAAGTCACTCATCATTTTTTCGATTGCAGTATGCGAACACTGTGGATATCGAACAATTTCCTTTGGAATAGAGCAAATATTTAAGTGGCTAAATAAAAGAATCATTTCACGCTTGAATGACACTATATCACTGCTATTGTTATAAAAACAGTCCGAATACGCACTAATTGAATCATTAATGTGATCCGTTATAGCTAAATCTATTATTGTTTGATATGCTTCATTAATTGAGCTGCATTGCAATAGCATAATTTCAAACAACATGTGAGAAATTCCTTCGGCAGCAGCGTCTCCGCATGAGTTAAAGTGGCACCTCGCGCTGACGAATATGTCCCTAATGCAGGCAAACTTTTCTTCAAATTCTCCCCCATTATCGGAATTCATAAATTTAATGGTGCCTAGAAGGGCTTCTTCAAGGCCATCGACCAATGTATTCGATTGCAATCCGCTTAGTATTCCTCCCATATGATTCGTATTTTTTTTGATGGAATCATTCAGAATTATCTCGCATAGCCACTCTTCCAAAAAATTTCGTATCTCACCCTCATGGGATAGCGGCCTTTGCATTTCAAACAAATCGCTTACGTATGCAACTGTTAATTTACGAACTTCCTCATCTATATTTTCCCCTTTTTTGATATTAAAATCTATTTTTTTGATCGCATTGAAGGCAGCTGAATCTACGCTCCGCGATGATGTAGAAAAATCTGACAATAGCACATACTGTAAAATAAGTGGGGAAATTTGCAAAAAGAACGCTATCAGGAATACAGGAAGAAGAAATGCAGGAATCGCCGCGCCACAGCCAATGGCAATCCCTAGGCTGGCTGACACCAATCCCAATGTGACGGTTACCACAATGTCACACACTTTCAATGTGCTCATCTCTGAAAGGCTGTCCGATACATCTTCCTCACCATTCCCAAAGAGTCTCGTAAGTAGACCGATCATGGAGGTATCATAGCACAATCTGCCATGTCGTCAATAGGAATTTAATTTTTTAATTTAACGGAAATTACTCTATCAAATCCTTCTGAGAGAAATACTTTTTCTCTCTACCTCGAAATTCCTTGGCAATTTCGCCATTTCCGAGGACGATGAGCCGATCGCCACAGCCAATGGCGTGGTCAATGTTGTGGGTAATCATCAGGCAAGTTCGAGCCTCTCGCTGCACAATCTCATTGGCCAATGCCATGATTTCCCGGGAAGACTTTGGATCCAATGCGGCGGTAATTTCATCCAAAAGCAGCACCCGCTGATTGCCAATGACGCTCATGAGCAGGCTCAGAGCCTGCCGCTGGCCGCCAGAAAGGGAAGAGACAAGGTCATCGGGACGATCTTCCAGGTGCATGTGCAACGTCGCAAGGCGCTCCTTGAAAAACTTTTGCCTCCATGGGCCATAAAATGGAATCATGTGGCGCCGCCGGTGGCGGCAAAATGCAAAGGCCATATTTTCAAAGATTGTAAAATTTCCTATGGTTCCCACGCGCGGATCCTGAAAAACACGGGATACCTGGGCAAAATTATCGGATTTCCCATCGATGAGTACGCGGCCATGGGTAGGCTTTATGGTTCCGGAAATGACATTGAATAGCGTGGATTTCCCAGCACCATTGGCGCCGACGATGACCACAAATTCCCCCGCCGCAACGGAGAGATTGAGATGGTTTAAAATTTTTCGCTGGCCGTTCAGCTGGATGGTAATATTTTCTATGGAAAGCATTTTTTCTTTCTCCCAATGGCCATAATTGCAACGATGAGAACGCCTGTGATGAGATTGAAATCACTGGAGCGAAATATTCCATCATTTCCGTGAAGGGCGAATCCGACGAGAATGCGATAAATCACGGAGCCAACAACGCAGGAAGCCGCAGCGACGGTCGGGGAACGAAATGGCAAGATCCTCTCTCCAATGATGAGGGACGCCATGGCAACGATGAGGGTGCCAATGCCACTGCCCACGTCGCAAAAACTCTGCGTTAGGCAAAAAAAAGCGCCTCCCAGTCCGATGAGACCGTTACTCAAAGCCAGTGCCAATGCCATCATTGCCGCCACATTTATTCCCGACGCCTTTGCTAGGCAAGAATTGTGTCCGATGGCCCGCAGGGCCAAACCGAAATCCGTATTCAACAGGTAGCCAATCAGGAGCACGGCGGCCATTGCTGTAACTAGAAGTCCAAAATTTCCAAGGCAACTTCCCTCCAACGTAATATTGGGCATACCGCCAAGTAGGCGTAAATTTATGGAATAGAGCATAAAAGCAACCAAAATTCCCGCCAATATATCCGTGATTTTATATCGACTATGGAGCAGTGCGGTGACCCAGCCGGCCGCCGCTCCAGCTATAAATGCGGCGGCACAGCCAATGGCGGGCGAAAGGCCATTCTTTACCAGGATACTCGCTACGCAACCCCCAAAGACAAAGCTGCCATCACAGGTCATATCTGCAAAATTAATAATTCGAAATGTAAGCATGATGCCAATGGCGATAATGCCATAGATCAGGCCCATTTCGACGGCCATAGCAAATTCGCTCCCCATCATTGATATATCCTCTTTGCTTCGGCCAATATTGGGTCGCCTATCACGATGCCAAGTAGCCGAGCCGCACTTAAATTAATGTGTAGCTCCATTGATTCGGCCTGCTCCATAGGCAAATCCTCCCCCAAGTCGCCACTGAGAACTCCATTGACCATGCGGCCCGTTTGCAGACCGATTTGGTATTGGTTTGGGCCTAGGGCGGCTAGGGCGCCGAGTTCAACCGCATCCGTATCACTCACATAGACGGGAATCTTTTTGCGATTTGCCATTTTTATCACGCTGCGGATTGCAGCGAGGGCCGTATTGTCGTTGCTAATAAAAATTGCATCCGCGGAGTTTGCTAATTTTGCAGCCGCCTGAGGAATTTCCGACGTTTTTAGCGCCACCTGCTCCACGAGTTTGATTTGAAATTTTCCACAAATATTGCGCAATATCTTCACAATTTCCTGGGAATTCGCTTCGCCGGGATTGTAGAGAATTCCTAATTTTTTTAGGGAAGGCTGAATTCGCTTGAACAATGCCAACTGCGGCTCAATGGGAATGAAGTTAGATACACCGCCGACGCGCCTATGCTGGGTCAATCCGGCCGCCCCAGGATTCGTAATGGAGCTGAATATGAGCACATTGGGGCCATATTCTCCCCCCATATGACGCATAAAACTTTGGGCAGCGACGGTGCCAATGGCAACCACCACGGTCGGCCGCTGGCCTGAAATTTTTTGGGCAATCTGCAGCGCCAGCGAAGGATTGCCTTGCGCTGATTCTTCCGCAATTTTCACGCTTTTTCCAATGAGCGAATCGCGCACACCGCGGGCCGTCTCATTGAGCGCCCCATGGTCAATAATTTTTAGAATATACACCGATTGATTGATTTTTTCCCCCTCCGATTTTCCACGAAAATCGGCCGGAAAAAAAAGCAAAATTCCGGCAATCAATGCCATAAAACGTATTCCCATGCCCATTATTCCTTCCTCTCTAGATAATTTAAAATTTTTTTATAGCCACCATTTTCATTCAAGCAGCGAGATATGCGCCCAATGGTGACTAAACTGATCCCCGTTATGCGGTGAATTTCTCTGTAGGATAGCTGCCCCATATTCAACAGACGGCACACCTGCCAGCGTCCCACCATGGCATCTAATTCCTTGGGCGTACATAAATCCCGAAGAAAACTTTGCAATTCCCCATGGGTCTTCGCCGCGGCAATCGCCCAGCAAAGACTTTCAAATCCCTCACTTTTCAATGACATCTCCACGACTGGTCTAGCGTAATAGTACAGTAGTGCAAGTAAAATTTTTCAGCGCCGCCTCTTTGAAGAAGGCTATTCGTTAGCTTTGTTGCTTAGATTGCAAAATCTTCATTGCCTTTGCAACCTTTCCATTGAGCGCTTGCAATTTTCTAAGATCCACAGAATTGGCAACAAATTTTTCCATTTCCACGGCAAGCCGGTAGATGCGTTCATTGAATGGTTTATTGGCGGAGTCTTCGTCCCCCTCGTCCAATTCTTCGCCAAGGTCGATGCACATTTCCCTTGCGCTATTAGAAATGTCTTGTTTCAGCTTTCCCAAATGCTCGCTAATTTTTTCTAAGTACACCTTTTGATCGTAATCCCAATTGATAAGATCGCTCTTCAGATCTTTGAGCATTTCCTTTGCCTGACTCGCGTGAAAATCGACGCGCCAGCGAGAGAGAATTTTCAAGATATTTTTTTCAATTTCACTGCACTGGCAAACATCTAACTCCTTGTTCAAGCATGATTTTATAATTCGATCAATTGCATCGACAACATCCTTCCATGCCGATGAAGCATCGGAGGGGTAAAATCCACAATTTTCTTCATTGATGATCGGGTCAATTTTATCCAACAATCCTCCGATTCGTTCCTTTTTTTCTGCATTGATGAAGACTGTGTTTGAAATGCGCATGATGTTTGCGAGGCATTGGGAAATATTTTTACGCCTATTTCCATCTGCCTTTGCGCCGCCATTGAATATTTCCCTTAATTGCCACAGGGACGAAAGCATCGTCGATGAGCCGTCGTCCACCGTTTTAGTATCCTTGCCCATTAGTTGGCTCACATTGGCAGTAACTGTAATGATTCCACACCTATGCAATTGCTCGAGAAGTAAAATGTAAGAACTTCTTGGTGTCAGTTTTTGAAATTGACTTAATCTTTTAATCTGAAGAGAAAGTCCATCGATTGCTGGGGGATTTAGAGTGTTTGGTGCGGCAAATGAGACGAACTCATGGAAAATGCCCAGGCCAAATTCTCCCCCCAATGCGGTAACCTCTTCCATTAATTTCGGTAAATTTTTACTAAAATTTCCTTTTTTCTCTTCGTAATTTGTTTTCAACTCGTCGAAAAATCGAACGAGATTTTCCAGGGCAACATTCAGACGCGCACCATTATCTTCCGGCTTATCATCCGCCGGCGCCGATTGAATCGGCACGCCTTGGAAATTTTTAAGTGAATCTTCTTTCGTTTGATTTTCACCGTCGGTATTGCCATATTCCAAGGGAGTCTCGCGGACTATTCTCGGAACATCGGTAATTTGATTCTCGCTACAATTTCTCTCAACACCTTGCCCTCCACTGTCGTTTTCAAGGGGAGGGGAAGATTTCGCCGGGATATCATTGCTATTTTTACTGCTTAGGTTTTCAACGAGGCGGTAGATTCCAATTCCCAAGCCAATGGTGCCGCCAAAGGCTAGGAATGCCACGCAGAAAGTGACCACCGATCCAATTGGCAAACCGATAGCAGAGAGCAGGGGGACAAAAATAAATGCGGCAATTTGCGGAAAAATAACGGCGGTCAGCAGGGCACAGAAAAGTCCACCTGCGCATGCGATGAATAGGGACGAAAGTATTCGCGACTCACTGTCTAGTTCCGCAGAGAGCAGCTTGCGAACGCTATCCTCGGACTGTTCGGAGGCGGATAATTGAACCGGCGCATCTTGATCCCGTGGCAGCGGCAACAGTGAATCCTGCGGCTGCTCTGTACTGTCCGACTCAACTTGGTTGCCATTCGGCCCCTGCAAGCCATCGGAACTTTGCCTTGGATTTTCCAATTGTAACTGCGGCGAAGCAATTTGCTGCGCTTTTCGCAGCGGCATAGCATTCAAAAGGTATTTTTGGGAAACCTCAAAATTGACTTCCTCGTCTAATTCCTCCTCCGGAAAGAGCTGCTCACCGCTAGCAATGTCTGATTCAAAATCAATCATGTCGTCATTGTGTTATATTGCAGGGAAACGGGAAAAAGTCAACGGCAATTTGCTGCGCTGCCAAAATAATTTTCCCCGCGCCATGAAACAGACGGGCTGGCCCCTCGATTAAAAGGCGGATTTAATCCTATACCACAATCCCTTTCCCGTTTCGATAATTTTGCTCGAATTACCGTCCTGACCGATGCCATTTGCCCGCATGGCCGCCCGCGCTGCCTCTTCCAGGCACGGAACATCTACCATTGCGCCCAGGACCGATTGTATGAGTGCGAATCCTCCCCGCGTGCGTAGGTCCGAAGTCAGCTTTCGCAGCAGCATTTCCGCGGAAACGTCGCGCATTTCCACGCTGTAGTTGAGATTGATTTCGTTAATTTTCACAGGGCTTGCCCCGTAGTCCATGGTGATAATTTTTCCAATTTTGCATTGGAAATGGCGAATGAACACCTCCTTTGACTTTTTCCTCGAAGGTGCCTGGCTCTTTTTCCGCGTCATCGTTTCGCTGAGAAATTCACCAATGTTGGATTTTCCACTCGCATTTCGCACGTGGGTTAGGCTGGGAATGTCGAGGGATAGGTCCTCAATGGTAATTTTCTTCGTCACTAGGGAGGATAGTAAAAAATCCATTGTAAAGCGATTGATGGTGAGGAACTGGGGCACGGAAAAATGGCTGCCATTTTCAATGGCGATGTCATAGAAATTAAAGTTCAATGTGAAAATATTCGATTCCGAGCGGCCAATGTTGAGCCGGAACCCCGAATCACTCTTGACCGCCATGGGCAGTACCTTTGGCAGCCAAAAATTGGCAGATAGTGCCACGGCCAAGAGAAGTAGGATAGAAAACGAAATAACCCCAAAAATGAAGCTGCATATCCAATTGATTGGTTTCATGATGATCCCGATTAGTATATTCATAAATTCCTGCGATTAAATACGTTAGGCTCGTCACGCCACGGCGAATTCGCCGCCACACAATGTGCCAACCTGCAATTACTCTAAGGCAAAAATGATGAAAATGGAAACTTATTTTTTTTTAAATTTCACCTTACAACCTCAGCTTAGGACTCGCAAGTCTATCCAGTCGCAGAACATATTTTTCCGATCGGATAATTTTTCTTCGTAAAATGTGAAAATTTCATAAAATAAGAATTGAAGACTCGCCCATGCCCCGCCGCCGTTTGTCGCTATTCTTTAGGCAAGCTGCCCGTGGCGGCGGGCCTTTGGCCAGCGACGGCTGGCCACTGGGACCCATTGACTTTAGAAAATGCCTATTTTTTTATTTGACAAATGCACGCAATAGGCCAGTATCCTCGCATATGTCAACGGGGTGCAGTGTACCTTCATGCCCTAAGGATGTGGGAGGTTTTTCCTTGGGATTGCTCGGCGCCTGCTATGACGGCACCGGCAACCCAAGCATGCTAGCGCTGCACAAAGGTAACCATGTGATTTCCATCGAGGGTCTGTATGTCAACCACTTTGATCTGATCATGGGAAAAATATTGCGCATTATTTTCATCTGCACAATAGTTCCAGGAATTATTATCTGGGCGATTGGCCGTCATCTTGCAAATTCAGATCCGGAGGCCATTGGAAATTCCCGTATCCGCATGGTCATCGCCATGGATCGCCTGCTCTGCGAGCGGAAAGACCATTGGGAAGAAAAGGTGGAATTGATTGCCAAACAATGCGGAATTAAATGCAGCATTTCCGAGGATAGTTACACGGCTGCGAATCTGGAAAAATACAGCCGCGAAGGGCTTAGGGATGCAACGCAAATTCGGATCGTCAGGAAGCTCGAGGACGGAACCTTTAATGCGCACACTTACGAGGGAGAAACCCTAACGCGAGCAATTAAATTCAATTTAGACCTTCTTAATGACTTCTCTAATGTTACCGAAATAGTGTTGCAGAACGACTTTAAATCCAATTGGAAAGGTGTCGTGGACCTATCGAGTCTTACGCACGTTAAAAAACTCATCTGCGAAAACTTTTCCCTCTCCAGTGGCTACGTTAAATCATGCCCATATGTCGAAGAGGTGATTTTAAAAAACTCAGTGATCTACACTGAAAGGGGCGTTGACTGCACCCAGTGTCAAAATCTCAAAAAAGTTACATTTGATAATTGCTGCGAAATAAGAAATGGATTAACATACATAAGCTACGGTGTCACACTTCCAGAAAATCGCAATGTAGCGGTGGTAATCACGGGCAAATGGAATGTGAACAATGACCTCATGAATATATTTCGTCGGTTTTACTACGGGTCGCCATGCGCAGGTTTCATATATGATGATGCCACCGCTTCTTTCGGCGGCACTATGCAACCTATCGCTATGCTCTCGCGTCAATCGTCCGTTCTTTGCACGGCGAGATCCGTTTGGATAAATGTCGATTACGAAAATGGGACCGCCTGGGGAATTAGAGATGCAGAAGGGGGAGATTCAGGGCCACTTGATCGCATTAGTGGCCTAGATGAAATCAACCAATATCCAAACATTCAAAAAATTGTCGTCAGAGACGGAAAGCGGGACAAGCCACTGGATTTGAGTTGCCTAAGCTCCATTCATGAATTCGAATGTACCAATTTTACCATACAGTCAGGAGGCATTATATTTGGTCCCAGAGCGGAAAAAATTACAATTAATAGGTCTCCGATGGGCGATTACCCTAACTGCACAAGATGCGTCTATTTGAAGGAAGTGCATATCATTGCCTGTTCCCGTGGTTCTCTTCATGGGTACCCGATTTTCACCGGGATGGGAATGGAAGATATGGCCACAGAAGCATCCGGTCTCCGTGGAATAGATCTACCAAATGATCACTTGAAACAAATCACAGTCCATGTAGGGGGGCAGTGGTATGAAAATATTTTGAATGCCTTACTTTCAAATTTATATGCAATTGGCGTAAAATACGTGCACAGCGGCGCGACATCCATTCCCCTTGCCGAAGAAAAGTGGACATTCCGCTTTAATCCTATGCAAAACATGGATGAGCAGTGCAAATTGCTTGACATAGATCCCCGCGAATATTCCACATTGACTGCAGGGAAGATCAAGCGAAACTACAAAAAAAAGGCGTTTGAACTACATCCCGATAGAAATGGAAATACTCCAGAAGCAACTGAAACCTTCCATGCGATGCGCAATGCTTTTATGCAAATTTGCAAAGACAAAAATTGGATGGATCTAATTCCTTCAGAAAAACAAAACAAAACCTTCTAATATGCAACACCTGCGGCACAGGCAAAAATTGAGGCCATCCATGCGGATGCGGAGGCGATTGGAAATTCTGTCCATGCCCCGCCGCCGTTTGTCGCTATTCTTTAGGCAAGCCGCCCGTGGCGGCTGGCCACTGGGACCCATTGACTATGCCGCCGCGGAAGAATCCGACGGCGATCGTCTGCTGCGGGAAATGCGCCTTGAATACGACTACGACGCCGTGGAGTTGGAAATTTTAGAGGAATTGATCGGCAATTTGGATGCCTGGGGGTTTCTGAAAGAATCCGCGATTGCCATTGCCAAGCGCGTGGGAGCCACTGAAAAGCAGGTGCATGCCATTCGCTGCGACCTGCAGAATTTCGATGCCTGCGGCATCGGCAGCTGCGATTTTATGGAATTTTTACGCTTCCAATTGGCGAAAAAAATTTCCTCCGATGGAGGTGAAATCTATCGGCAATGCATGCGCGCCATTGGCCCAATGAACATGGGGGGAGACTTCATTCGCTCCATGCGAAGGTTGCAAAAAACCATTTCCGAACCGATGTTTGCTGCGCTCATGGAGTGCTTTGGGAAAAATATTCTCCGCATCCATCCGCGGGACCCGGAATCCGGCGATTGGGCGAAAAACAGCGGAACCCCCGATATTTGTGCCTCCATTACCGCCGATGGGACCGTGAAAATTGACATTCCCTCCGACATCGGCGAAGCCGACCTGGCCATGGCCGAGCAGAGCAATAAAAGATGGGCATGCGAATTCTGTGCGGCCATGGCCATGCGGCAGGAAACGCTGAGGAAGATCGGTCAGTGCATATTTGGCCACCAGATAGCATTTCTCCGCCATGGCATTCCCCAGCTAAAGACACTCAAGCAGATTCAAATTTCCCAGAAAATGGACCTGTCGCCCTCGTCCGTTTCACGGGCATTGGCTGGAAAATATGCCAAAACGCCGCAGGGAACGGTTCCACTGGTTGACCTTGCCCGGGACGATCTTAAAAAATCCTCCATCTATGTAATCCACTACATCTGCACGCTCATGGGAGAGTCGCCCGGCAACTACTTCCTCTCTAACCAGAAAATTGCCGACTTGATCGATGAAAAATTTGACATTCGCTTTTCACGAAAAACCATTGCGCGATTTCGATTTACACATTTCTAGGATGTTTTTTCGCCTACCGGCCGCTTAAAAATCCACAGTGATAAAATTTTCGGGGCAAAAAGTTTGATATTTTGCCACCAGAAGGCCCGAAAATGCTAAAATTCCTAAATTTGCACAAAATTTAAGGAAAATTCGCTTGACAAGGAGCGGGAAATTTTTCTATTATAGCGCCACTACTATGGGCACGGATCTACTAATAAAAGTGAGCTTTACGGCCGGGTCAATTTTTTCCGTTGTCGCCGTGACAACAACTGTAACGGCGTGTCTTTTGGCCTCCGGTGTAATCACACTGGGGGCTACATTTCTCAATTCAGTGACCCTTGGAATACTTGCAGCCAGTGCCGCAATCGTTAGCGTTGTGCTTTTCTACTGGGCCCACAGGCTGAAAACCCACCACACTTCACCATCGAATCCAAATACAAACCCCTCCACTCCGCCATCTGATCCAAATAAAAACCCATTCGCTGATTCAGATAGAAGCCACTCTACTACATCATCGAGCCTAGCTATTGAAGAAGAGATCCTCGAAAGAGTGCCAGTAAACACTCCGTCGAACCTAAATTGCGATCTTTCCACTCTTTCTCGTTTGGGAGGCAGTGATTCACCGGGTAAATGCAAAAAAACAGTCGATGACACTGATCCTAACAAAGTTCAAAATTTGCTACACACATTGTCATGCAATATCGGTGGTACAACGCAACCCCTTAGTGAATACATCGGAAAAGTGCACAAGGATTTCCTCGATAGAAAACTTACATTGGGTAAGTATAAAAGTTTTGTCATCCTCATATTCCGCCTGTGCAATTGTGTGGGCCAAAGGTATGCCAATCCGCTTCCATTCATAAAAGAAGTGCCAAATTTTAGAAATGCAATTGCCACATTAAGCCAGTCCCAAGCAAAGGAGCTACGCGACACGCTACTTACTTACTATGTAAAAATTGAAGAGCGGGCAATACGCCTTAAATATCCTCTGCAGCGGGACAATGAATGCATGGTCATTTCGCCGACTGTCCGTCACTTCAAACTTCTCCAGGAAATGGGCAAATGCAAAAATATTAGCTTGATTTTGCTATACATGTCACTGATTAATATTTCGAGCAGTGATGTGTGGCAAGTTGGAATAGTAAGAAATAACATATACTGCTGTTTATCTCCGCAGCATATCAATAAACTGTTGGCTAGATATCTAACAAAAACAATGTGGGCGATGAAAAGAGATTGTCTTCTAAATACGCTCCAGAACATTATTTTTGAAAATTTAACTAACGCATTATTATATAAAGAAATTAGAAATTTAAAAAATGGCACCTATAGAAATAATAAACTTACCACGAAGATCATTGAATTGGCCATCGAGAATACATGGGAAGAAGAGGGATTCCCCGATTTTGGAATGCAGAAATTGCGCAAATTCATTTTCGCCACACCGGTAGTCGTTGACCTCAACGTAAATCAATACCTGCGAAATCATTCCAAGGAAGACGGATTGATGGTGCGTCTCGCAAAAGGACTCTACGGCCTCATGCTAGATACATCTATGACTCTGCATTTAAAAATGACCATTTTAGATTTTCTGTTTTACCTGAAGGGGAGTGAAGAAATCAATGAAATACAGCCCAATTTCGCCTTGCAGAGCCTTTGCAGTGAAATACAGCAGTACGTCGAAAATAACGGTAAAGATCATTCCCCACAGAATAAGTTAGCCGATGGTACAACAAAATACACGGAGTCTGTGGAAATGAGGTTTCAAGATCTCGATGCGATAATCAAACAGGAATTTTCGACAAAAACCATTTTTAGCGCTAATAAAATGAATAAATTAGACGTAACCATTGATGTGGAAAAATGCGGCTCAGGGAGCAAAAGTTCATTCGGTCCCCTAGTAAAGGATTTATTGCTCAATGACAGCGGTGGAATCGTTTGTGTTGCAAAAAATGATAAAAATTTCATAGGTGCGATACAGTGCTTCAATAAATTAATAGCAATCCTTAACGATACAAGCGAATACGCGGAAAGCGATATGCCCGAACTGATGAAAATTGATTTAAATATGCCGACCACATGCGGTGAGTATACGTAGCGCTGCCCAGACTTTTAAACCTGCCAACACTAACTCGCCGGACTGAGGACAATCGCACAGTCCAGGGAAATTTGGTTGGCCCGGCGGTGAATATTTGCGCTCCTTTGACCGGAGCAATTACTAATTTCAGCCCTCCGCCGTTTTTTCCCGTGGCCGAGAATTTAACCACTCCCCCATGGCGGCCCCTAGGGATGCAACTGTGTCCTCATTTAGCTCCTTTTTCTTCGCAATCTCATTGAGAAGTGTCATCTGTGAAAGCTGGGCCCACGCCTCCAATTGTCCAGTTGCATCCGCAATTTCCTGCGTTGGAATTTTATCAAAATAGCCATTCTGCATGGCCCACAGAAGCAGAATTTGCAGCTCTACAGCCTTGGTCCGCATGCGCGGTTGTTTGAAGAGTTCGACGATGCGCGCACCGCGATTGAGCTGCTGCTGTGTCCGCACATCCAATTCGGAGCCAAATTGTGCAAATGCCATGAGCTCGTAGTACTGGCCGAGGTCCAATTTGACCTTTCCGGCCACCTGCTTGTAGGCTTTAATTTGCGCATCGGAGCCGACACGAGAAACGGAAATTCCGATGTCGATGGCGGGCCGAATATTGCGATTGAACAGGTTGTTGTCCAAGTAAATTTGCCCATCGGTTATGGATATGATATTCGTTGGGATGTATGCAGAGACATCACCTTCCTGGGTTTCGACGATGGGAAGGGCCGTCAATGATCCACCGCCGTGTTCTTCGTTGAGACGCGCGGAGCGCTCCAAGAGTCGTGAATGCAGGTAAAATATGTCCCCGGGAAATGCCTGCCGCCCCGCTGGGCGCTTGAGGATGAGGGATATTTGACGATAGGCGACGGCATGCCGCGACAGATCATCATAGACGATGAGTGCATCCATGCCGTTCTGCATGAACCATTCGCCCATGGCCGTTGCCGCGTAGGGCGCAATGTACTGGGCCGCCGTGTTGTTGGATGCACCTTCGGCCACAATGATCATGTAGGGCAATGCACCGTGGGAATCGAATAATTGTAGGGCCCTGGCCACGGCAGAGCGACGCTGGCCGATGGCCACATAGATGGAATAGACCGGGCGGAAGTCGGGATCCTTCGATGCTTCGCCCTGGCGATTGATAATGGTCTGATTGAGAATGATATCGATGGCAATGGAGGTTTTTCCCGTTGCCCGATCACCAATGATGAGTTCCCGCTGGCCGCGACCTATGGGAATCATCGAATCGATGGCAATAATTCCCGTTTGCAGGGGCTGATCGACGGACTGCCGCGGCATGATTCCAGGGGCAATCTTTTCCACCGGATAATACTCACTCGCTTCGACTTCTCCCTTGCCGTCAATGGGACCGCCGAGGGAATTGACCACCCGGCCAAGCAGGCCCTTTCCCACTGGGACGGAGAGCAATTCCCCCGTGCCCTTTACTTCGTCGCCAACGTTGATCTTTGCATCGTCGGAGAGAATCACGATTCCAACCGTATCTTCCTCGAGGTTGAGAACCAGTCCAATGGACCCGTCGGCAAAGGATACCTTTTCATTGAGTTTTGTGCGGGAAAGCCCATTGGCCATGGCAACGCCATCGGAAACGGTGAGCACATGACCAAAGTTTTCATAGGTCGTTTTGTGCTGTACGGCTGCAATTTCTGCGCGAATCTTTTCTAAAATACAATTCTGTTCATTCATTTTTTCACCCACTGGCACCCATGGTGCCTGCGCTGGGCATTCTGTCAACAAACCATTGGAAAAAATAAGTGAGCAAGTGAAAAATTTTTCCAACCCCGAGACTAGACACATTTTTCTTCTGGGTGAATCCCCTTGCCACTGGGTTACCACCGGGAAGTGGCAATTTTTGCATCCCCAATCTACCCCTATGATTTATGGCAAATTGCAGTCAAAAATTTTCCTGAAATGCCTTCCTATGCGGCCTTTTTGAAGCAATTAAAGAAGCAATCTGAAACCTCTTAAGCCTGGCTACGAACGGGACAGACGCCAAAAAGGCCAAATTTTTCACATCGGTTCAACCCCTTTGCCCGTTTGCGAAGAATCGGAAAATTTAAGGACTTTTTTGGGCCAAAATTATCGCGCTTCCGTTCGCCTAGAATCGCATTCACAGCCATTTGTGCGGGTGTCTATCTTTTAGCCAATCCCATGGGGAAAGAATCAATTCTTTGCCCATGGGATTGGCCGTCACAAGGGGCATTGCACAGCGCTCTTTGCAATTCAGTGGCCGCCGCTAAATTTCATAGGTGGCCTGCGGTTCCGGATTAACGACGGCAACGTCGGGGAGAAGCTTGGCAAATTCATCGCAAAACCATTTGCGGGAGTCCTCTTCGCCATGGGAAAGCACGATGGTCCTTGCCTTGATTTGCATGGCGAACGCCACCAAGTCTTCCCGATCCGCATGTCCCGTTATGTCATAGCGCTGAATGGCTGCGCGGATGGGTGAGTTGAATTGAAGCGCCTCAAATGGAAATATCTCTCCCGGCTGCATGGCGAGAAGTTTTCCACCCGGCGTATCGGCGTCGCAGTAGCCAGTAAAGGCGATGAGATTGTGATCGAATGGAAGTAAAGCCGACGCGATTTGATAGGCCGGTGTATGTTCAGCCAACATGCCACTACTCATGATGAATAGACTGGGCACTTTGATATCGTGGCCCGGCTTTATGTATTTCCCGATCAATGGCCGCACACCAAGATCCTGCAAAAAGTGACGACGAAAGAGGCTCTTATCGCGCGGTGCGAGGGGATAATCCGTGTCGCGGGACGATCCCGGAACGGCGATTGGGCTGAGGGGCTGATAGTCGATGCCGTACTGGCGGCGGTTGCGGTAAATTTTTTCAAATACGTCGACTATGGCTAGGCCAAGTCCAGAGCAATAGATGGGAAATCTCCTTGGAAGAATCTTCCGTCGCCGTGCTTCGTATATGACGGTGACCATTTCCTGGAGTCGGCCCAGTGCAAACACGGGAAGCAGGCAGGAGCCACCCTTCTGCAGCGTATCGCTGACCGCCTCGAGCAGGCGCATAACCTCGGCCTCATAGGAGAACGTCGCCGGCAATTCCGCGAGTCCACGCGTCGTTTCCGTGACGAGGACATCCACCTCCTGCGTTGGAATTTGTGCGCCACTGAGCGTGTGCTGGCGGCGGAACAAAATATCACCGGTGAAAAAGTATCGTCGGCCTTGGTGTTCGAGGAGAACGGACGCGGCTCCCATGACGTGGCCAGCTGGGTAGAACGTAATTTTTAGGTGATCATTTCCTTTGATAAACTCTCGGGTCTTTCCGAACACCATGATGAATGTGTCATCGCTCACGGCATCGACTTCCTGGCGAGTAAATAGTGGATATTCTTCCACATTTAGCTCCTCCCGTTGCCGCAGCATCACCGAGTGCGAATTTTGCAGCATCACTGGCAAAATTTCAGCGGATGCCGCCGTCATTAGTAGCCGTGCCGAGGCCTGCTGGCGGTGGACGCACGGCAGGGATCCAATGTGATCCAAGTGGCAATGTGTGATAAGGATAAGATCAACGGAATCAGTTGAAATACGTGTGTAATCTGGCAAACAGGCAAGTCCAACGTCCTTTGGACTCATTCCAGCATCAATTAGTATTGAAAACTCGCCCAATACGATATGTAGGCTGTGTGCACCGATTTCCCTCTTTGGGTTTAAGTCTGTAAATTTCATATTTATTCAAACCTGCAAATAAATGGCAAATATCATTAATTTTATATATCCATTACCATGCTTCCATGGTAAACAAATTCCATTGGTTGCGATTCTTGACGAAATTTCTCCGGACGTCGAATCTTTTTTTATGGCGCTGCGAAAGAAATTTTTTCAGTATACGTTGACATCTAAAATGCTAACACTGGATAATTTAGCACTAAAATTGTCCGGCCGTGGTAATCGCGGGGGTGATAAAAAATTACCTGAAGTATCCATTTTTTCCCATTTTTACTCGGGAAAATAGCCGGCGAAAAAATTTTTCTCCATTGCATTGGGAGTAAAAGTCTTTTTTCTTCGAACATCTGACCATGGAGATGGAGAAATTTTATTCCTTTCACGGCGCATGCAAAGTCCGTGAAGAGCTAAGGAAAGCAGGAAAGCGCGTTGTTTTAACCAACGGCTGCTTCGATTTGCTGCACCCGGGGCACATGCACATGCTGCGCCGTGGGGCGAAATGGGGGGATTCCCTCTGGGTTGCCCTCAACAGCGACAGCAGCGTCCGGTCCCTCAAGGGTCCCCTGCGCCCGATAATCGACGAAAAAATGCGCGCCTATGCCCTGGAGTCACTCCAATGCGTCTCTGGGATTTTCATATTCGATGAAAGCAATGTCACCGCACAGATCACCCAGTTTCGCCCCGATGTCTATGTGCGTGCCGCCGATCGAACACTGCAGGATTTGGATTCGAGGGAACTTCGCGCTCTCAGGGAAGTGGGGGCACACATAGAATTCCTCCCATTTCTCTCCGATTTTAGTACGACGAAGATTGTCTCCAGCATCGTTGCAAATTACTGCGGCAACCACGGAAAAAATGGGGACTAAATGGCGGTGAATCCAAGCGGCGAAAGCCGACTTGGATCCGGAACGGTCACTTGGACTTATTAAGTATTTTGATCACTCGATCCGTGACATCCATGCGGGAATCGGAATAGAGCACCTCGATGCCGGATGTATTGAGGACAATGGGCACATTGCGCTTTTCTGCAACGGCCTTGACGACCCGTTTGATCTCGTCGATGTGCCGTGCAACAAACTCCTCGCGGCGCTGGGAAAGCTCCCTGTCCGTTTCCTGGCGGAATTGATTGACCTCCACCTCCTTTTTGTGGACCTTGTCTTCCACTTCATCGGCCTGCTTCTTCAACTTGCTGCGGGCGCTGTCGCTTAGGGCAGGATTGTCCATTTTTTCACGGATTTCCTGCAATTCCTTCGCTGCCTTAACGCCCTCATCGATCATGGCACGCATCTCTTCCTGGGCTTTTTCCACAGCTTTTTGAAACTGCTCCTTGGAATGTTCAGCCCGATCGTAGCTATTGTAGACCTGTGCCATGTCCACCGTCAGAATATTCAAATCCGTTGAACTTTGTGCATGCGCACCCGCGTGGAGGAAAATAACTGCCACTGCGGTAAATAGAAACTTTCTCATACAACTCTCCACGGGCATTTTGCTGTGTTCAAATGCCCTGAGTCAACGGGAAAAGTAAAAAAAAATGTGGGTTTTTGGCCATGGAATGGCAATGGCGCAGTGGCTAAGGCGGCGGAACAGCTCAAGCGGCTATTTCAGCGCACCGTCCGCCGCCCTTCCCTTAGCAGTTCATTCTAAAGTTTGATTTTTCCCGATCAATTTTATTTTTCTCCGACAAAAAAAGTTTGCGCTTTTCGTAATTTTTATCATATTATGCATTAACTATGGGGGGTATAATTACTTTAAACGGCCTGGGGACCGCTCAACCGGCATACCTGAAGAATGAAAAGGGCAAAAAAAGTTTGCTTTTGCTATGTGGATCGGCTGCGGATAAGTCGATGGCAATAAGTGCCATGACTTTTGTAATGTTTAAGGAACACCTAGTGTGTTTTAACTTTTCAACGGCGCGATTGCTCATTTGCTTTATTCTTTTTAAGCTCCATTTAAGTAACTTATTCAAATGTCTCACCCTACTAGAAGTGGTCATTGAACCCAATAAGCAACCGCCGGAGTCAACCCAAGCTATTAAATCGCAAAAAATCGCTGAGTCCGATAAGCCACCGCCGGAGTCAGCCCTAGTTATTGAATCGTCAGCAAACAATGAACTTGATAAAAAATCGTCAAAGTCACATTCAGATATTGAATCGAAAATAATCGTTGCGTCCAATAAGAAATCGTCTTCAAGTGAAGCATTAAAGCCACATTCAGAAAAATCGACGGAGTTGCTTTCAGCTATTAAATCGCAAAAAACCGCTGAGTCCAATGATCAACCGTCGGAGTCAACCCTAGTTATCGAATCGCAAAAAACCGCTAAATCTAATAAATTTTTGTCAAAGTCGCTTTCAGCTATTGAATCGAAAAAAATCATTGATTCTAATCGAAATTTGAGGAGATCACCTTCAGATATTAATCTGCAATCGACTACAAATGCGAGGCAAAATGTGCAACGACCAAATTTGAAAGACGGAAAACATCAGAAATTATTAAAAGACAAATCCGGCATATGCTATTGCCTTACTGAATGTGGAAGTGATGAAAATTCCTGCCTTTTTCATAGCCTATGCTATTTGTGCCGCAATGGTCGAATGAATCAACATAGTGAGCTGCGAAAGGATTTAAGGGATTATGCGATGGAAAATGCCGAAAAACTACCCAATTATATTATGCACGAAATGGCCTCAGCATGCTCTTCAATAATCGTGGCTCAGTGGGAAGAAAGAACCAAAGGCACCACGGCAGAATTGGAATTAAAAAAAGAAATAGTGAGTCGATACACACAACAAATAACGAATTGTATGGGGAAGCAAGGGACGAGTGTGGATATAATGTTAGCCTCGCTATATTTCAACATTCCAATTGCCGAGATTTGTCCCGAGACGGAGACATTTACACTTTACTTTCCAATGAAAACAAGCGACGGTAAGCTCGCAATTGAAATGGCTTGTCTGCCGTCTCAATTTTCCGAAGATAATTTCAGTAAATCAGCTGCTATTGCTGAACTTAGAGACTGCATTAAATCATGGGAAAATTTGCACAGCAAGTTAATTGAACAAGATATCAAAGTCTCAACATTTCCAGAAATTTTAGATGGAAACGACTACGATGATATTAAATCGCTCAATGATTGTAGAGGAGAAATAATCAATGTGATTTATGGAATTTTAATAAAATCAGGGGCAATTGGCGTGAGGAATCAATTGAATTTTCATTGGCAGGCCGTAACCTTTTTTGAAGAAAAGAATTTAGAGCAAATCAAAAAAACCACTCAAATAGAGAAACTGAGTGACGAAGTTTCCGCAAGTACAAGCAATGTAATTAATGCCTCTCTTCTCGAGAAAAATCCATACGATGAGTTATTTGAATTGGTCAAATTCATTGTGGAATCTTCGAAAAAAGAACTTGGTACTATAGAACTGGCAGTAGATGCAATTCGAAATATTGTCGTTAGTGATGACGATTTTTCAAAAGATATCCTTCTCAACATATTGGGAATATTAGATGTTAAAGAAGATGAATTTAACAAATTTTACGATGCCAACAAAGATACTTTCAATCGATGCTTCAATGAAATATGTTTAAGTATTGCTGCCCAAAAAGCTTCTGTTCGAAATAAAAGGGCAATAAAAGAGTTGGCTTCAAGCCTACATAGCTTATACATTAGCGCTGGATTTAAAAAGGATGATAATAATGCGAGTGTTATAGCTGGAGTTATTAATGGAATAATCAGCAATGCTGATAATTCAACGGAAATATTTATAAATTCTTTGGAATCACTTACATTTGATGATCCTGCAAAGATTATACCATACAACAACAGAGTATTACTCATTGGCCTTAAAAAAGCTTTTCTAACTTATAGGTTAAAATTATTGAATTCCGATTATCGAATTTTATATAACCAAATAATTAAAGAAATCACCAATCAAATGACCAAAGAAAGTTCCGCCAACGCTCAGAAGTATGACAATTGCTTTTTCATTCAAAATTTTGCACTCAACTTGTTGAAATTTTGCACCGACTTAAATAGTAAATGCGATTTCGCAACGATTAAAACTTTTTTTGATCCAACTATAACATCGCTATTTGAATGGGACGTTCAACAATCCAATGAATTATTTGAGAAAATTGCCAAAAGTTTCACTCCAACCTCCGTGAATAGGAAAAGTTTCAGTGGTATATTTTCGAAGTTTGAAGAGGATCTTAGCGACGAGCTTTGGGTGAGACTTACCAAGTCCACTCAGGGAAATCCAATATCTCAATTCGTGTTTGATGAATTAAAACCACTTCTTCAAGAAATATCACCTGATAGCACTTGCTGTGACGAATATTTCAAAAAATTGATAATGGATATTGTAACAGACATTTCTTCGCAGATTGCATTCAACGAACTGCTCAACAGTACGCATACCATGCCCGAAGCCCAAAAAGCGGAATATACTAATAGATATATAAAAATAATATGTAGGTTAAAAAAAATATTAGTTACTAACTACCATTAGTTTCATGTTACTATGTGGAACTGCAGCAGAAGATTTCTGCAATTTAACGATTCCCTGGACAAAGCGCGGATAGCAGCCGCGGAAAAACATATTTTTCCAGCGGCGATCCCGACCCCGGGATCGCTATCTTCAATTGGCCCAACTTCGAAGTTACCGCCGCAGATGGCAAATTCTTGCTCCAACCACAACTACCATCTAAAAACCGTGTATTGAATTTAACTACCTTCTTCATGAGCGTTGGCCTCTTCTTTTTTCTTTTCCTCCAATATTACTCTTGCAGCTTCCAGCCAGTCATGCTTGGTCTTAGTGAGATTATTGCAATTAATTACATTCTCTAAATTTTCTATGGACATTTTTTTGCAATGATATTCGACATCCTTTAATTCTAGCCCACCAAAGGACGCGTATATAACTTTCGGGGTCAACACACTTATCCATTCGCTCTGTTTTGCTTGCGATAAATTCTCCATCAAATCAATTGTTACCTGTTCACCCATTTTCACGGTCAATGCAGCCGTAAAGTCGGCAGAGTACTCTTGGTTCAAATACTTTGTTAGAGCATCAGGCCCTATGGTTTTTAGCAAGCTATAAATTTTATCGACATTCTCTCTGGAACGTTCTATATTATTTAGCTCGTCAAGTTTCTCCTGTATTGAATTTTCATTCGTGCTCTCCATCACTTCATTCTCGCTTTGCCTGATCGCTTCACTCTCCGCCAACACCGGATCTGCATCGCTTAAAACGACCTCTTGCTCCTTCACCTGCTGCTCTTCTTGCTTAGCCGGTGGCACATTCGGATTGATAAATGGCTGATTACTCGGCTGCTGCGACGGATAAGGATTATTATTCGAACCAAGCGGCTGATCATATGCAGGCTGCTGCTGCGGCGAATTAAATTGCGTCGGCTGCTGCGGATTACTCGGATAAAAACCTCCCGGCGACTGCGGCGGATTATTCGGATCACTTGGCGTCTGCGGATAATTCTGCGGATTCGGATTAAACTGCTGCTGATGCGGATAAGATTGCGGATTCTGATTAAGATTGGTCTGCGACTGATCATATGCAGGCGGATTCGAACCAGACGGCGAATCAAAATATCCCAGCGGCGGCGTCTGCTGCTGCTGCGGCGAATAATTCGGATTAAACTGCTGCGGCTGCTGATGCTGATTAAAATATCCCGGCGGCGGCGGCGAATAAGGATTATTATCCGGATTAAACTGCTGCTGCTGCGGCGAATAAGGATTATTATTTGAACCAAAACCTCCCGGCGGCGGATAAGATTGCTGCTGCGACGGCAGATTCTGATTATCCGAATTAGTCGGCGCATCTGGGTCAGTTAAATTTGGGTTAAAAGATGATATGGGTTGTCCCTCTTTCTTCGTCTCACTACTTACCTTTACCTTCG
>JAIRXK010000025.1 GCA_031268315.1 Puniceicoccales bacterium
ATGGTTTAAGATTCATTGCTAAGAAAAGAAAAAACATGAAAATACAGAACACTGCCGAGGAAAAGCAGCAACTGAGAATTCGTTCTCGCATCGAAAATTTTAATCAAAAATTAAAAAAATTCGTGGGTGAAGATTTTTCCCGATTTCGGGTATGGACATCGGCCAAAGCAGTGATCGCAATCGGAATATTGGCAATTAATCTTGGATTTTGATTTTTGCGATCAGCCGTATTAATTGAAAATTTTTAAAAAGCTTTCAGCTCCGTTGTCGTGGAGCTTTTCTGGATTAGGACTCCGCATTGTCAACATTTTCAGCGATCTCCTGAGATGCAGGTACACTTACTTTTCCCCAGGCATAGGAGATGAGATTGCTTCCAATCAGAAGTGTTAAAAATGAAAATACAAAGAGAAACATTAAATACAGTATGTTAATCTCAACAGCAAACGTGATTGCAATGATGCCCATTTGAACCAGAATTTCCAGAGTTGTCACCGCAATCGCAATTGTGCCCACACACAGCAAAGCAACTCCCCATGTGGCATGAGACACTGTCTCAGAATTTTTAAAGATATCTCCCGCTGATTTCATGATCGAGTCAATACACTTTTTATGAGAAAAAATGAAAAGGAAAAGTCAAGAATTTTCTTTTTTTAATTTTGCTTGTTTACTACGAATAAATTCTTTTCGTGGGCAGTATGGTACGCTCAATTCGCAATGCTTTTTTTTCTGGGCTTCTAATTCTATTGCCCCTGGGGATTACTGTTTTTCTTGTAACGCTGCTTATCGACACCGTTGGAGCTCCGGCAAGCAAATTATTTTTCCGACAACTTCATAGCGTTTTTCGTAATGCGGGAATTTACATTTTTGCTGCCAATTGCGTTGCCACGATCCTCGTGCTTATTTTCATTACGCTGATTGGCTATGTTTCCCGTTACTTTTTTGGCCGATTCATTATTCGGCTAACGGAAAAAGTGATTACGAAATTGCCATTTATTCGCACGCTTTACAACACCACGAAGCAGATTGTTGGCACATTTTCCGGAGGAAAACGTGCGGTGTTTCAGCGAGCAATCATGATCGAATTCCCTAGGAAAGGAACCTATTCCATAGGCTTTCAAATGGGCAAAGCGACTGGCGAGTTGCAGCGACCGGATGTGGAGCAGATGCTCTGCGTTTTTATTCCAACGACGCCAAATCCGACATCCGGATTCCTTGTTTTTGTAGAGGAAAATCAATGCATTTCCCTCAATATGTCTATTGCCGATGCCATGAAAGCTATCATATCGGGTGGTGCTTTAATCCCCAGTGGCTCTAGTCCTGTTTCGCAAAAGTCACCTTCCGTAGGACAAAAATCCAAACACAACCGTAAAATCTCTCCGCCAAATCAAAGAAATGGTTGATATTTTACCTCGCTCCCATGAAAATGCGCGGCGAAGGATAATGGGAAGGATGCATTTGTGAATATTGAAGAGATCGAAGAATTGGCAAATTTGGTAAAAGTCTATGATCTGGAAGAACTCGAATTGAGTAAGGGAGATTTCCACATACACCTCATTCGCCGCCGAAGTGAATTGGATGTGCTGCCATTGTCTGCGCGCGGTGCTTCGGAGGTAATTGCCTCTGCAACTTCCGTGCCATACACATCTCCAAAAGAGGAGGAAGATTGCCGAATTCGCACCATTTCATCTCCGATGGTAGGCACATTTTACAGGGCTCCCGCCCCCGATCGCCCGGCATTTGTCGAGATAGGGAGTGCAATTAAAAAGAATACAACAGTATGCATCTTAGAGGCCATGAAGGTTTTAAATGAAATCCCAGCGGAGGTGAACGGCGTCATTGTCGATGTACTCGTTAGCGACGGACATGCCGTTGAATTTGGTCAGCCTCTCTTCAAAGTTAGAGTTAGTGAATAGCCCCAGCGCTGGCGAGACGATAAAAAATTCAAAAAAATTCATTGCACGTGCAAAAATGGATGGATTTGGCCCCGCGAGCAAAAAAATTTTTCGTAAGCGGGGTTAGATTTTTGGACGCACGGGGTCAGGATGAGACTAGGATTTGCCCTGATTTTGCATATATTCTCGGACCGCATAGAGGGTTTCTAGGAGTGTTCGCTTGGAATTTCCAATGGTCAGCGAATCCTTCAATTCGGCGCGATCTAATTTGTGGGCTACTTTTTCCGATGCCTCGCAAAATGCAAAAATACGTCCCGACGTTTGAAATTTTCTAATTACTTGCCGCAGATTAGTCAGTGCCGTCGTATCGATGAATGGCACACCGTGAAGTCGAAGGATGACAATTTGCACCTTACTGCCCACCTGGGCCGTAATGAGCTCTAATTTTTCCGCCATGGCAAAAAATAGCGGGCCTGAAACGCTGTAAACGGCTACATTGTTGGGTATATTACTAAGCAATTCCAAGTCTTCCGAAGACTCGATGGGCTTATTGCATTCGATGTGAATGGAAGAAGCAAGTCGCTGCATGAGAAAAAGGGAAGAAAGAACAATGCCCACATTGACGGCAATGACCAAACCACAAAAAATCGTTAGAAAATAGGTAGTCAGCAAAATGCCCACGTCAGTCCGAGGAGCATGCCGCAAAAGGTGTAAAAAATAGGAAAGGCCAAGCATGTGGTAGGAAATCACAAAAAGAATCGCCGCCAGAGCAACGAGCGGAATGAATTTGGCCAACGGCGCACACAAGAGAAGGATCAAAAGCAAGCTAATGGAGGCAAAAATTCCCGACATCGGCGTTGTTCCACCGGCTCGAACATTGGCTGCGGTTCTAGCAATGGCTCCCGTTGCAGCAATTCCGGAAAAAAGTGGACATAGGATATTGGCAATGCCTTGACCGATGAGTTCTTGGTTGGAATGATGCTTTGTGCCGGTCATTCCATCGGCGACGACGGCAGAGAGTAGCGATTCAATGGCGCCGAGTATGGCAATGGCAAATGCAGGACCAAGGAGCGCCAAGCACCGGCCTGCGGTGATACCTCCTGGTAGCGCAGGCATGGGCAATGTGTTGGAAATCCCTCCAAATGTGGATCCGACGGTTTCGATGGAATGAGAAGACATGCTGGCACTGACAATGGCACTGACCACGAGCACACACAGTGGCGCTGGAACATGCTTCATGTAGGGAATAAATCGCATGCCGATGAGCAGAAAAAGACATCCAATGCCCATTGCCAGCGTTGGGCCGTGAATAAGTACACGATCGGTGGATCCGAGAAAATTTTGCAACTGCCCCATAAAAAGCAATGTCCCAATACCCGATGTAAAGCCAACGACTACCTGAGTCGGAATATATTTCAGCAATCGTCCAAACTTAGCAATGCCCATGAAAATGAGAATAATGCCCGCCAAGATGGTTGCCAATTGCAATCCGTCCAAGCCAAATTCACCGACAACACTGTAAAGTAGTGGCACAAATGCACCCGTTGGACCCGCAATTTGGTAGCGGCTTCCCCCAAAAATAGAAACGCACAATCCAGCAACAATGGCCGTGTAAATGCCAATTTCTGGGGTAACTCCAGAAGCAATGGCAAAGGCCATGGATAGCGGAAGCGAAATGACGCCAACGACTACGCCGCCAATGGCATTTTTCAGAAAATTTTTTCGCGTAAATAATCCCAATTTAAACGCTTCTAATGCAACAATCATCCTATTTCCCACCGAAATTACTGCATATATTTTGCGGTCATGTCCAATGAAATCGTTTTTCATTTTCAGACTTGGAAAAATTTTTTTATGTCCCATGCTGCTTGCCCATGGACTTTGGAAATTTGGTTGCTCGTTTTGTGAAATTTTACCACTGCCACCCATTTGGGCTATGGTGTGTCGCTGTTTTCCTATTTTTCTTCCTGGCCGTGCAGTGCATAGTGCGAAAAATGTGCCGCAAAATCCCCATTTTCGATGGCGAATCAGGCTCCATTTGCGCCTCCGTTCGAGCCATACGCGGCGCAGTTCGCAATATTTGTAAAAAAGTTATTTGCGATTGCAATCCCTGCATATGCATAGGAATTAAGAAGGGAAAGATATGGTTCTGCATTCACCTTAGAGCTCCCGTCGGAAGCAACGTGCAGGGCATTTCGCTAAAAATTCAAGAGCTTGTATTTGAAGATTTACGCAATCAATTTGGCCTACAAACTATCAACTGCGTCAATGTGGTCATCGAGGGATTTTATGGAGTTGAAAAAAAAGATCTCAGCACTCCATACCCATGCGTAGAAGAAGATTTGCAGTGCAGCAAATGGAACCCTTTGCCTCAACAGTACGATGCCATCGATGAAATTTCGTGTCCATGCGACGAGCAATCTTGCAAGAAAGATTTGCTGCAAAAAAAGGAAAATTCCTCGCCCTAATTTCCACACATTTTAGTTCCCATTGCGATAAAAAAACAACTTAAAGTGCTTTTTTTTAACAAGTTGGTCTTGGATCTAAAAGTTGTCTAGTAAATTTAGCATATAGATTATAGATATAAGTGTTTAAAAAAATGCAATTCAAACACCTTCTCCGGTAAGCTTTTCCGTGAATGTACATGCTTTTTCAAAAAATTACCCTCGCAATGCGCTACCTCAGACACTTTGCTATTTTAAAAGATTTTCACTTCGAGGTGCTTAAATGTGGATGGTGTCGATAATTATTCGAAAGTTTCAACCATAAGATGCCACATGTTTGCAAAATTTTCCGCTCAAAATTTCCAAAAATTTCATTTTATTTTTATCATTTATCCATGCGCGCGATTACGCCGCAAGCTCCCTTCATTGAGTTTTTCCAATTTAATCTTTTTATTTGGCATTCACAAATAATTGATGCAGAATGAATATTCCTTCTCCGGTGGAGCGAATTCAGATGTCCTTTGAAAATAATTTATCGCTTTTTCACTATTATATCGATGACAATGTGCACTTTAAGTTCAAGAATAATGCTAGTAGAGCTGGCAGCTTTTCAATGACTTTACTTTCTATTTTTATGCCATTAACGCAAATCTATAAATATAATTCTGTAAGCGTAATGATGATAGCGATTTTTCAAAACCAGTCTCTAATAAAAGAGTGGTCTTCAAAAATAAATTAGTTTTTTAGTAAATGCTTCATAATTGCGGTGTAGTTTGGTGATTTTGTGAAAATCATTCTGAAATAACGCACACATAAAATGGTGCCTTACAATTTTCACCATCATCATGTTGCCGAAAAATTGGTAGCGTCAAAAAATAAGCAATGGAACTATTTTTTCCGATTTAGATTTTTAAAAATTTTATCACAAAACATGCAAATAGACTTAAGTATTGCGACAATCATTGAGTAGGCACTATGCAACTAGTCCAATTACTTTGTGATCAAAAAAATGATTTATGCGATCGGCCACACATATCGTGATTTTTTTTCAATCTACTAAGTCTACTACTAATTTTTTTCAAAAATCTCCTTGAATTTCTCTGGAGAAAAATCAAATTTCTGTTAAATTTGATCTGCAATTTTTAAAAATTGCTTTGGGATGTATGCTACGTATCTGTGCTGTAATTGCTTCTGAATGCACTTATGCCTGCATGGCCAAACATCTTTTGGGGCCAATCGACTCTTGAAAAATGCCTTCTGAAAATTAGTGGAAGATAAAGTATTTCCGGGTAAATTGCTTCATTGTCAAAATTGTAGCATCCCGATAAGGAGAATCTTTGATTTACAATTGATTTACAATAAATATATAATATTTTTCCTTGTAAGCTAACGAACGATCGCTTTAATGGCAGTTGTGCGTGAGCACAGGGGTGTGAAAATTTCTCCGCAAATACTTGCTCAGCTTCAGCTTCATACCTATATGGTGCATAAGTGAGCGTGGCTTCACGTGTGTTTTGCGAAAACATAGTGAAATTGCGCCTACTGATGCATCGATAAATCATTGCAGCGTAGGAATTGCGAATAATTTTTTCACCCCGATTATACCATGTCTCATGCTCCCAACGAATCTTCTGGAAAAGTCAAAACTAGCTGCCAATACTTCAATCGCAACCGCTGATTTTAGATCCGAAAATGGGAAAAATTTTTAACTCTTAATTAAAGAATTCAATGCGAAAGTAAATTTCTAGCCGCTACTTTTCCTCGGCGGCTTTAATGAAAGTCTGTTCAGATTTATTGAAATGCAAAAATTTATCACTTTTTTATCCGTTACATCAGTAACTATGAGGCGTTAAAGGAAGTTTCGCTATTTAACAATTTTGTAATAAATGCGTATGATTTGCTATTGAAGCTTATTTTCTCTCTCTAGTAACTTTCGCAGATTTTTTATCACCTCCACGACGGAAAACCTGGCGATAGATCACCGTCAGAAAATGTCGTCAATAGCTCATCGATCGTCCACGCGTAGTTTTTTAATGGTTTTGGATGCAAAATTTTAGCCATTTGAAGAGCGATCAACCAGCAATCTTGAGGAAGCAAAAAAAAATAAAAGCCCATCTCGACAATTTCTTAATGAGCTTCGCTCCTAAGACGGCAAAGCAGTTTAAAACAGCATATTACCCCATTGCTCGCTGCCCAAGCTGCAGTAAATGCGCCACTGTTTGCAGAAGCGAAAAACTACTTCCTACGGCGCATGAAGCGCTTTTCAAATTTTTCCACGCGTCCATCAGCATCGACGAAGCGCTTGATTCCAGTGTAGGCGGGATGCGAAGCGGACGTGATATCGCGGTAGATAACACCGTAGGTAATGCCATCCTCTTCCATGGTTTCACGGGCCTTCGCCGTCGACACGGTAAAAAACTTCTTCCCATTGGATACATCAATGAAGCAAACAGGATTTAATTCTGGATGTCTTTCTTTTTTCATGGAATACCCTCCTATTGCTTTGCCTTAAAGCGGGGAGCAATCTTATTGATTACGTATACACGACCTTTCCTGCGCACGACTTTGCACGCAGGGTGTCGCGACTTAAGCGAATTTAACGATGCAGCTTTTCTCATCTCAGCAGCCATGAAAGTGAAGGATTCTAGCATGTCAATGGGCTTTTTGAAAAAATTTTCATTTTTTCTTAACTTTCTGCAGAAATGGCCCAACAAGCCAATCCCGCAGGCGCTCGGGCGCAATAGCCAGGTACATGGCGACGACGACGATCCCATAGATTCCCAATTTGATTAGAAGGAATGGCCAGGAGAAATGGCCTGCGAATTCACGTAGCGCATAATTTGCCCAAAGCAATTCTAAAATTGCAAGACCACGCACGCCAAGAAATCCCCTGCTAAAGAATAGCGAAAGCACGGCGAGTGCCGCAAAAAATTGAATGATAGCACGACGATGACCGGCAAAATCCGCCTCCACAGCGTGAGAAATTTTGTAAAAAAAGCATCCGATTGCAATCAGAAATATGTAAGAATTCAATGCGGAATTGCGCAGTAAACCGAGGATTTTTTCCGACCGGAAAGGCCTCCATAGAAGAATGACGACAATGACAAACGGGAGAAAGAAACCCGACACTCGCAGGAGAATAGAAAATAGCATCGACCGCACCATGGCGAGGATTAGGCATATATCGTGAAATGCAATGAAAAATTTCGATTGGCATCATCAATTTTTTCATCTGCCGGGGTCAAAAAAAATTTTGAAACGAATTGATCGAATGAAATAATTGTTGGTAATCATATAATACGCGAATCGCAAAATTCCTTCACCGGTTTCAACGCCCTAAATTTGCGGCCGTGACACCCGCACAACTGGCTGAGAATGCAGCTCTAGGCGAACGGAAACGCGATAATTTTGTCCAAAAAAAGTTCTTAAATTTTCCGATTGCAGTTTCAGCGAGGAAGCATTTTTTGATCAATTTTTTTCTGTTTGGGTGTTTGCCTTCATATTTCTCCGGTGTTGCGCAATTAATTGTATCTTTTAACTTAAAGCCGGTTGGCCAATGGAGTTGAGCAGTACCCTTTGTCGCTGATAACGGTCCCTCGAAAATTTTTGAGCACTCCTTTCTTCGGCACAGCTGATATCATGCACACTTCTAGGTGTTAGGACAAAATCTGCTTTCCTGTCCACCACGAGGTGCATTTTTAGTCCAAATTTTGCGCCTGTAGAAGAGTGCGCTCATCGAGCCATGCCGCAAAAACCCTTGTACGCCCTACTGCGCACGCCTTTGCAAACGGGCAAATGTGTTGAATCGATGTAAAAAATTTGACCTTTTTGGCGTCTGCCCCCTCGTAGCCAGGCTCAAGCATTTTTCAGATTGTTTCTTTAATTGCTTCAAAAAAGCCGTATAAGAAGGCATTTCCGGAAAGAATGAGCGCATATTCCGTGTATTCCTTCGTAGAAAGCTTTAAAATTGCATACTTTTGAGCGCATAAACCCTGCATAGATCGTTATAATTTCGCCGGGGAAAAGTTTACTCGGACGGCAACGACTCCGTGACACGGCAGTCATTTTTTTCTTGCACCTGTTGTCGATGTGGACAAACTGTGCAACCAACTTCAGGGTTTGTTTTTCCGTATCTTCCCTGAAGCCTTTTTTACCAACATCGGCAAGCCAACTTTTTACCACGCAACGATTTTGTGGCAAGGAAAAATTTTTCGCCAAAAACTTTCCGGGAATTTTGCAATTCGCCTTTAATTATTGTGAATGCTGATCAATTATTACATACTAATTATGTCGAATTTATTAATCATCTCAGTTATTCGCAGCCATATAATGGGCAAGATTACACGCTTATGGACGAGTGTCTACACGAATATAAAAATTCGCAACACCTGTCTTAATCCATGACAATAACTTCATGAGTGAGAATTCACTTGTAAGTTTGAATCTTATTTTTCGACCAATTTATAGAACAAACTCAAGATTAATTGTGCGATTTCCTTGCATTGCGGTATGCACTGGTACAGTTGTTTCTTTTTTTACACCATTTCAATAGCACATATTTCTCGCAACGGTATTAACCTTCGACGTATCAACCAGTCGACGGGCCAACGCCAAGGCAAACAAAAATGCCGCGCCAGGGCCATTGGCAGTAATGAGATTGCCATCTTCCATGATCGCTTTTCCACTTTGGGCATGCTTTAATTCCTCACATACGGAAAAATGAGCTGTGTAGTGACGATTAAAAAGAAGATTGCAGTCATTAAGCAGTAGCGGGGCGGCGCAAATGGCGCCGATGATGCGCTTATTTTCGGCAAATGCGCCGATGACTTCCGCTATTTTTTTATCTCCACGGACAGCGAATATGCCGGGTCCCCCAGGAATAATAAGGGCATCAAATGCGGCAGGATCACACTGAGCCAAATCCCTATCGGCTTTTATCGCCAATCCATGGGCGCCGTGAACCAATCTTTCCTGCCCAACGGATACAATGCATACTTCCACTTCCGCTCGCCGCAATACATCGATAACAACGACGGCCTCAATCTCCTCAAATTTTTCATGGAGAATTAATAAAGCACATTTTCCCATGAACCTATTTTGACAACTTTTTTTACCTTTGCAATAGCATTTCCAGATGTTGCCACTGATCCATGGAAATATTTTCCGCGCGAATCGCTGCTTTTCCAATGGACGCGAGCCACTGGATCAGAATTGGCCTTCGAATGTCATCGAAATATTTTTTTATAATTCCTTGCATTTGCTTTCTGCGATGGAGAAAGAGGAGGCGAATCGTTTGGTAGCAAGGTTGAGAAAAGAGAAATGGTTTCTCTTTCCGCTCAATATGAATGAGCGTGGAATTCACTCTTGGAATGGGATAGAAGCATGTGGGTGCAACCCTGCGGCTACAGCAAAGGTCGTAGGCGCTGCGGAGACGAATGCCGATTGCTCCCACGTATCTAGGGTGCGCTTGCGCCGTGAGCCGCTGCGCCGCTTCACTCTGAAGCAGTAAGGTCATGGACTGAGGCAATGGCCCCTGTAGTAGGCTTTCCATCCAAGGCGTGGATATGGCATAGGGCAAATTTGCAATTACCTTGGCGCCTTTGGCCCCTGCAGTCCCGTCGTCTACTCCTGCCAGTGGAAATTTCACAGCATCGCCATGAAGTAGATACAGGGAATTGCCGAGAAAGGCAGAAAATTTTTCCCGCAATTTGTCCAGCAGCACCCCGTCGATTTCCACGGCATGGACAATGGCGCCGGCTGCAAGAAGTTCGGCAGTGATGCTTCCAAGCCCGGGTCCAATTTCCACGATTTGATTTCCCGGTTGTATTTTTGCCCAGCGAATGGCTAATTTTACCACATTGCCGTCGATGAGAAAGTTTTGTCCCAGCTGGCGATTTGGGAGGTGGCCAATGGAAGATAATTCCTCAATGATTTGACTTTTTCCACGCATCGGCCCATATGTCCCCTAGCGGATGCTTTTATCGTTGCGCATGGACCAAAAGCCGACTATGGCAATGAGAATGAGAATCGCCCCAACATCGCTGACGAAGACAGGCGATGAAATGGACAGGATTGCATAGCCGGCGATTGGTGCAAGAATGCTGCGAATGCCAGTGATTAATACGTAGACGGACATGTAGGCCGCAACTTTGTCCAAATCGACAATGCGCGCTATCCAGAGGTTGTGAAGGATAAAGCTGCCGGCCATGGCAGCGCCGAGAAAACTGCCTCCGCATAGGAGAAAGCCAAACTCGCGGCTGTGAAAAAAGAGTAGGTAGCCGAAAAATGCAAATAGGCCGACGGCTATGCGCATGGGAATGAGCGGACATCGATCAAAAAACCTTCCCCAAATGGGCGTGCCCAGCACCCGCACTGCGTTGGGAATTGCCAATGTGAGAAGCATGATGGATAAATTGCTCAACTCCATTCCGTAGCGGACATTTGCCAGGTGTTCAATGCGCATAGGAATGAGCATCTGATAGGAAAATCCAATGATGAATGAGTGCAGGGACAATTTCGCAAATCGGCGATCAGTGAGCAGATAGCGCAGATAGTGACACTTCTTCCGTTGCGCCTTCTCCATTCCCATGGGCGGCGACGGAATGCGTAAAAAACAGAGGGAACAGAGAAATGCGCAGACAGAAGTGACTACCAGCAAAATGCGATAGTAATGTAAATTTTTATCCAGCATGTAACCGCTCCATTGGCTAAAAAGAATGGACGCTAACGCAGCAAACATCATGGTAATAGAAAAATAGGTTGCCCGCCTATTATCCGGATAGTTGCGCACATACATATTGATCAAAATGGGTCCTTCTGAGCGGTAAAAAATACTGGCTATGGCCATTAGGATAATGTAGGAGCTAAAGGATTTAGCGCAGGACGCCCAGAGGAAGCATATGCCTGTCCCCAGGAAAAAGATCCCACCCATCTGTGTTGCCGTGTATGCAAATCGGGATATCCATTGGACAATCCATGGGGAAAATATTCCACCGGCCCAGCAGAGCGTAACAAAAAATGCCTTCCATGCGACCGATGCATGGAAAAATCGAATGGCAATCACTAAAAAGATGCCCAAGAACATTGCATCCATCGGGCCCTGGAAAATATGGCGCAGGCTGTCATAGAAAAATGTACGCCGTAGCAAATCATCCCTTCGCATGGTGCTTCATGGTAAAAATTCAAACCCATGGCAAGGGTTACTTTTCCGAATTCGCCGCAATTGCAGAGTAGCCCCTTCGCATTGGACTGATTGTATGGCGCCATTTCCAATGCTTGCCGAACGACCTAAGACTGCTTACGTATTTTTCGATATAAATTTGCAAAAAACTAAATTAAAAAAAAGACGATCACCCTTGCTGCCCGTCGTTCAATTGCCGACCGGTGATAAGCGTGCCGTCCAACCGTCGCCGATGAAATTTCACCGGTTGATATGGTCGGGGCGACTGGACTCGAACCAGCGACTTCTTGCTCCCAAAGCAAGCGCTCTAGCCAGACTGAGCTACGCCCCGGCGATGGCTGCTCGACAAGGATTCGAACCTTGACAAGCAGATCCAGAATCTGCTGTGCTACCGTTACACCATCGAGCAATGGTGCCATTGGGACAAATTGGCTGTTCGTTGCAAGTAAATTTTATGAAATTTTCGACCATTGCAAAATTTTTGACCATCGCGCAATTTACGCTGGCTGGAATTTTCACGCTGTGTCTGGGCATTGCGATGGTCCAGCCGGAGGAGCGGTACATGGGCGTTGGATGGCTGCTTTGCGCATTTGCTACGGTGATTTTTGGTGCATTTTTTTATTTTTGCGGGAGGGAATCTTCTCAGCGAATTTACCAGCGGGAGGTCTTTGTCACGATTAGTTCCTCCTGGCTGCTTCTCATTCTCATCGGCACATTGCCCTATTTGCTATTTTTGCCACACTTATCATTTGCCGATGCTTTTTTTGAATCCACATCCGGATTTACTTCGACGGGTGTGACGCTCCTAAGTGATTTGGACCATTTGCCCCGCAGTCTCCTTTTTTTTCGCGCAATATCCCAGTGGATCGGCGGCCTAGGGATTGTTATTTTTTTCGTCCTTTTTCTCCCGTCGGCAGGCCCGGTACCAAAGTTGCTCTTTTCCAATGAAAATATGCAAAAAAACGAAAATTTGTTTTTCAATGGCTTGAAGAGTGCCATGGGCCACATGCTTGCCATCTATGGTCTGCTTACCCTGTGCTGCTCATTCGCATTTTACTGGGCTGGAATGGACCTATTTGATGCCATTTGCCATGCCCTCACGACCATTTCAACCGGAGGATTTAGCACCCATTCCGACGGAATTGCCTGGTTTCATTGCTCCTCCATCGAATGGGTTACCATTATTTTCATGCTATTGGGGGCCATGAATTTCCTATGCATCCTGGCTGTCCTGCGCCTGGACTGGGAGAAAATCAAAAAAAATTCAGAGTGCTGCGGCTATTTTGCCTTCATTTCTTTATTTGCCATCGCGATTTTTGCGGCCTTGCATACCCATGGCCATGCCGAGGGCTATTGCGATTGCCTTCGCATGGGAATTTTCCACGCCGTTTCATTTTTAAGTACTACGGGATTTGTCGCCTTTGACAGCTCTCTGTGGATTCCAAATGTGACTGTTTTATTGATCATTGCCGTGTTCATTGGCGGTTGCTCCGCATCGACGGCCGGTGGAGTGAAGATTATTCGCATTTTGGTGGCGATGAAACTCATTTGGGCAAATGGAGAGCGCTCATTTCGGCCGCGCATCATTCGCCCCATTCGCATCGATGGCAAAATTTGTACTGAAAAAAATCAGGAGCAAATGATCCACTACCTCATTTTATTTACTTTTGTGTGCATTTTTTCCCTTCCCCTCTATGCTCTAATGGAGCCTTCCCTCTCCTTTGAAGGCACCTTGTCCAGCTACATTGCCTGTCTCTCCAATGGGGGGATTGCCTCCGGCGAGTTTTTAGAAAAAGGCCATTTCAATCATCTACACTCATACGCAAAGTGGTTTCTTTCCCTAGTCATGCTGCTGGGACGCTTGGAAATGCAGGCGCTTTTCGCTCCGCTCATTCCAAAATTTTGGAGGCATTTTAGCTAGCCGAAGCGGGGCAACATTTCCTCCGATCGATCACAAAAATTATTTTTGGGTTCAAAGCACATATTAGCAGATGCGACAGCAGCGTTCACGAAAAAATTAAATCGCCCGGCTAGGAAAGACTTTTTTGCAATCGGCCGCTTTTTGAAATTTGTAAAAAAACATTGACAATGAGACAGAGATGTGCTAAGGCCGGCCCGATGAACGGGCAACATAGCTACAGCTCAAAATTACATAGGGCCATTATCTGTCACTGCCACATGGGGGATCCAAAAGATCTTTCCAACGAAGTGCAGTGCTCATTCGAGAAAATCACAGCGTCTAGCCAGGACAATGTTACCGACAAGTTTTTTCAGAGGCAGAAGGATTTTATCGTAAAATCTCAACCTACCTCGATTGCAATCACACTCACAGTGAGATCAAGCATCTGCAGCGATGGGAATATTCACATTACAAGTATGCGCATATGCATTAGAGCGCAGTATAAAAATAAAAAGAGTGATGCAACATTTCTGGAAATTTTCAACGAAAGTAGAAATGACGTCACAGCAAAATTTGATACGCCAGAGCAGGCACTCAACTTACTTTCTTTTACGTCAAAGAATCAAATACCAGGTAATTGGTCTCTCAACATGGGCGGTAGCCTGCCTTTGCATATGCTAATAGTTGCCTTTTTCGAAGGTAGTCTGCGACGAAAATTTTTTATCGAAAAATTTAATTCATGCTTCTGCTCTATTCAAAATTTGCTAAAAGTGTCTATTTGCAATGGTCCAAAATTAAAAGCCATTGTATTCACTGATCTCTCTGCAACAGCGGATGAGGACGAATCTAAGTGTAGCCTGAGACTGCGAAATTTCCCTGCCTGCCAAGCATTGGGCATTCTGCCCGGGAGGCTTTACCAGCTAATTATTCACAAAGCGCCGATACTAACGTACATTTTTCATCTTGGAAATGGCGGATTTAGTGGCCTCACTAAATTAACCCTAGTAAAATGTTTGTATCTGACGACGAAATCATTAGATATCGCTCTCCGCGCGATGATTCATTTGAAAAAACTTCACATCGAAGGGATGCACAGCATTTTATCTATTACCATTTATTTCCCAATGAATTGTGCGAAAATTATCAACTGCGAAAACCTTACAAGTATGACTTTTTTGGAAAACTGCACGCACATTGCCATCAATCGATGCCCCTCTCTGCAAAATGTTGCCATCTGCCTTGAAAAAAGTTTATGCTATTACTCATCCTCTATGCATCACCAGATACCGTCCAATATATCGAGTGCAAATATAGAAATGCGGGAAGTTGGCATCTTTTTCCCGACGTAGTGCAATTTTCGCGTGTGCCTGAAAAATGTCCCTTGACGAATCCGAATTCATTTTTAGCTATGTTCAGATCCGCACCATGAGTCAATTCTAGGTGCAGATGGAATGGATTAAAACTAATTTCGGAGAAATACCAATGGTAGACATGGAATACTATCTCCCAACCGCTCAGGAAGAGTGGCGGCAGTGGCTGGAAGATAATGGGCAATCGAAGCGGGGCGTTTGGATTCTATTTCCCTACGTGCGCACAAAGCGTCCGCGGATTTCCTATGTGCAGGCACTGGAAGAAGCCCTTTGCTTTGGGTGGATTGATGGCATGGTCAAGCGTCACAGTGATGATATTTTGTCGCAGCGATTTACGCCGCGGGCCCAAAAAAGCTCTTGGAGTGAAGTTAATAAGCAACATGCACGCCTGTTGATTAAATCTGGAAAAATGCGCCCGGCGGGCTATGCGGTATTGCCGGATCTGGATGAAAATAACTATGTTTTTCCGGAGGATATCCTAAATATGCTCCGCGGGGATGAAATTGTGTGGAAAAATTTTTGCGCATTTCCTGCCTATTACAAAAATATTCGCGTTGCAGCCATTGATAATTTGCGTGGAAATCGGGAAAAATTTCACGTCGCAATGGATATTTTCATAAGAAAAACCCGCCAAAACCATCGTTATGGGAGATTTCGCTAGTAAAACATACCTAAAAGACAGATATCCTTTGCGCTTATTTCGCCTTTTCCATTTTCATTCCATATGCCACCTCCAGCGCTTTTTCTCCATGGCGAGTTTTTTTATCGCCCGATGAAAAGTAAGTCAGAATGCGGTAGCGGCAATAGTTCAATGTTGAGTAGCGAAGTGCGGAGTTGCGAGCCACACATAGGTGTGAAAATTTCTCATAGAATGGGCTTTTTCTGCAAAAAAACCACCACTCATTGACAAAAGGGTCATCGTAAGTTTGTTTCCACGGCTTTTTCCCGGCAAAGTGGATAATGTAGGGGTCCTCCATGGCGATGGATAGGGGTTTACTTCCGAAGGCTTCCTCGTAGCACCTGCGATTGTCTGCGGATGCGGTGCAAATAGGAAAAGTGGATGCAAGCATGTTAAATTTTGGTCCTATGAATTTTATTTTTCCAGAGCAGCTGATATTAATAACATCCTGATCAGCGAGGCGAAATGGCCGCTTTCCGTCCATGCCATGCTCGCTCATTGCCACCCACTTTTCCGTCATTCCATCGCGGCGGATGGCATCCAAGTTCATCAGCAAGACTCCAGCGTTGATCCACCCATCGGACTTCTTTGGCGCAATCGCCAGGGCGTAGTTTTTATCAAGTATTTCAAATGCAACATCCCTGGCCCCGCCAACGTAGCAATCGCCGAGGTCAATGCCGTAGAGCTTCCCCAGGTCGTGGCGAACAATGATGTCCACATCGAGGCAAATGCATTTTTGCCGATCGGGCAATACTTCGGCGGCAAGTAGGCGGTAAAATGTAGGGACGCCATATTTTTCTCGCTTTACATTTTTCATGCGCTCACCCATGTCGACAAAGGTGACTCGGCAGGGATACCTTTTACAGAGATCGCCGATTGCGTGTCGGTATTTTTCGGAAAAATCCGAGGGAACGAGCAGGTGAAAGTCATAGCAGGTTCCACTGTTGGCATTTCGCAGAATGGAGTGCAGCGTGATGTACATCATCGGCCCATAATTGTTGTCGGAGGAAAGAA
>JAIRXK010000027.1 GCA_031268315.1 Puniceicoccales bacterium
AGAAAAAAGTGGGCGTGGCTCCGAAGTGGTGGAGCCCTCCTTGCCCTCCCCAAGCCATCCCTAGGGGCCGGCCTAAAAATTCCGTTCCATAGGGCCCATTGCTCCGCCGAGCCGCTCTGCGGCAGGGAATTTCATAAAATCTTCGACTGCTTTACCGGGGGATGTCCACGCAGTGCCATCATTCTCCGCCGTCTGGCCATATCCATGGAATGTGGCCGGTGCCGCGGATGAATTGGCCGGCGCTTTCTCGCTTTCCTCGGGACAAGCCGCGGCTCTACCCGTGCGCGGAATGCGCACGGGCGCGGACAAGGCGTGGGAGCCACCACGGCGGGCATGCGGCGAAAATTGGCATTTGCATCTTTGACCATTCGCAAATGGCATTGGAGCGCGCTGCCATGGGAAAACTGCAAATTTTTGGGAAAGATCCAGGTATTTCAAAAATTTTTCGTAAAAATGGGAAAATGAGTCAGCAAGCGGATGCAGATGCAGCGGGAAAAATGCCACTTTTCTGCATTAAACAGAAATCAACTTTCACATTTATTCTTTTTTCGTAAAAAGCAAAAATGTCATTGATTTTTTGAAAAAACTCTCATTTTTTTACGCACGCCACGGCGTGGTTTGCTTGTGCATGTGCAAAATTTTCAGTGCGACGGGAAGACCTTCCGATGAAGATCGAAACAGGTACAATGCAATTTGCACATCGTGCAATGCGCAGCACAATGTGGCAACATGTGGAGGAAGCGGTAGAAGAAGCCAAGGAGCAAAACAAAGAGTTAGGTCAACTAAAGCTTGAACTTAAAAAGGCAGCAGCTGACCTTGCGAATGCAAATGCGAAACTAGTCGAGGCGAAGGCTGAAGGCGAAAAAAAGTGAGCTGATGCGGAGGTACAAATACAAGGAGAAGGGCCATGCATGACGCTCGAAATTGGTTCAGTAGGATATCCATTGGCTTTAGTGGCGAAAATAAATAATTCGGCCGATCGCAAAAATTAAAATCCATGATTAATTGCCAATATTTCGATTGCAATCACTGCTTTGGCCGATGTCCATACTCGAAATCGGGAAAAATCTTTACCCACGAATTTTTTTAATTTTTGATTAAAATTTTCGATGCGAGAACGAATTCTCAGTTGCTGCTTTTCCTCGGCAGTGTTCTGTATTTTCATTTTTTTTCTTTTCTTAGCAATGAATCTTAAACCATGTTCCATTAGTCGTTTAGCCCTATCGCTGGAAACGTAGCCACTGTCGCCGATTGCTGTGCCAGTGCAGTTTGCTAGCAGTTTTTCTAGGAAGCAAATGTCATGGGCGGATCCGTTTGAACAGCAAAAATTTATCGCCTTTTTGCCCGTTGCATCAGTGCCAATGTGTACCTTAAATCCAAAAACAATTTTAATAGAACTAACAGCTTTTCACATGGCTTAACGGATTGCCTTAAAGACATTAGCGCGAACTTGCAAACATGGTTTTATCGGCGTAGAGACGATAATAAAATTTTCTTGGGTTGACTTTAAACAAAGTGCATCTTCCAAAATAAACCAAATTTTTGGCAAACGTTCCATAATTGCGGTATAGTGTGGCAGTTTCGGAAAAAATCCTTCCAAAAGAACGCGCATTGGCCATGGTAAAATGTTTTAAAATCCTTGACACCACTGCGTTGCCAAAAGATCAGCAGCGTCAAGAAATATGCAATGGATAGTGAAGGGGGACGTCCTTTTTTCAATTTAGATTTTTGCAAATTTTTATCGCAAAATACGAAAACAGCCTTAAATATTTCGGCAAGCATTGAATATGGAACCATATAACCTATTCAATGCGAATGGGTTACTCGGCAATCTCAAAAAGTGATTTTTGCGATCGGCCGAATTAATAATTAATTTATGCCTTTACAGATTTGGCATTCCATCTAGCTTGGACGATGAAGGGAGCACTATGACTGATTTACAACAGATTGATTTCCATGATTTTATTCAAAAGAATGTCCTGGCGCTTGTGGATTTCTATGCGCCCTGGTGCGGGCCTTGCAAGGCCATGGCGCCTGCCATTGATTCTCTGGCGCAGGAGTTCAATTCTCAGGTTGCCATTGCAAAAGTCAATATCGATGAAGCGCCGAATTTGGGGGAAGAGTTGTCCATTCGCGCCGTTCCGACAATTATCTTTTTCAAGAATGGTGTTGCGGTGGAAACATTGACTGGAGCAAGGACAAAAGCTGAATTGACGGAAAAATTGCGCTCTCTAAGCTAATTCCCAATGCGTGTTCGTTGGCAGGTGGTTTGGCTGGTTATACTTGCTTTTCTCTGTGTGATTTCACCATGGGAAAAGGATTGGTCAACGACGCAGGACTTATCGATGGTTTCAGTGGGGCCATCGAGGTGGCATGTCCTGGGAACCGACTATTTGGGGAGGGATTTACTGGCACGTCTTTTGTGTGGTGGAAAAATTTCCCTTTCCATCGGACTCTTTGCAACGGCAATTGCCACATTCATTGCGCTGGTTGTTGGGCTTTTGTGCGGCTATGTGGGAGGAAAATTAGATTATTGGATTATGCGCATGGTGGATGTTTTTCAAACATTGCCAACAACACTTCTCACCATGCTTCTCATGGTATACTTCGGCACTGCGATGTGGACTCTATGTGTTGCATTGGGAATTACTGCATGGTTTACGTTTGCGCGGGTTATTCGTGCGCAGACGCAAAGTTTACGCAGCTGCCAATTTGTCCAGTCATCACTTGGCATTGGACAGTCCCACTGGCGTGTCTTGCTCCTTCACATTTTACCCAGTCTCTGGACGACCATCCGCCACTACGCCATTCTTTTATTGCCGAAGGTTATTCTCGATGAAGCATTTCTCAGCTTTATTGGATTGGGAATTTCTCCCCCGCACAGCTCATGGGGAAATATGATCGTCGACGGTGTCCACGTAATGCAGAGCCATCCGCTGCAACTTTTTTTTCCATCACTTTTTTTCGTGATCACCCTGCTGGCAATCACATCACTGGCGGAGTCATTTTAAGTGAAAATTTTTCACAACCGCCTGTGCATTGTTTGCGGCGCAACCGCTTCGGGAAAATCTTCCATCGGCGTTGATTTGGCCGAAGCGTTCAATGGAGAAGTGTTATCCTGCGACTCAATTCAATTTTACAGGGGAATGGACATTGGATCGGCAAAGCTTACCGGCGAAGAATGCAAAGGAATTCCTCACCATGGCATTGATTTGGTGGAAATTAACGATCATTTTAATGTGGGTAGGTATGTCGCCTACGCGAAGGACATTGTCCTCAGTGCCCAAGCCCGCGGGAAGAATATTTTCGTGGTTGGGGGCAGCGGATTTTATCTCAAAAGTTTCTATGGACCAATCGTGGATGGCATTTCCATTTCAGAAGAAACAAAAAAATTTGCTGCTCAAATTTATGCCAATGAAGGCATGGCGGGCATAGAAAAACGTCTGCTGAATTATCAAAAACGCCTGCCAAGGGAATTGATGTGCAATCCCGTTCGCGCACTGCATGCGCTAGAACGATGTGTAGAATCTGGAAAGTCTTTGGAGGAAATGGCTGCGACGTTCCAAAAAAGAATGGGGGTCTTTGACCATTTAAAAAAATACACCATCTACCTCCATTGGTCAAAGGATTCACTGCAAAATCGCATACGCATGCGTGTCCAATCTATGCTGCATCGCGGATTGATTGAGGAAGTCAAAAAACTGAAAGCACAGGGACTCGAACAACACGCAACCCTTTGTCAGTCCGTTGGCTATCGTGAAATGTTGGATGTGCTTAATGGGCGCCTAAAGGAAAGTGATGTTGAGGATCACATTGTTTCACACACGCATCGCTTGGTACGCAAACAAAATACCTGGTTTCGCCACCAAATTTGCATCGATCTCACCGTCAATATGGACTCACGGGATTCAAAGCATCTCCTGTTCGAATTTTTGAATAAAATCGACGGTTGAACACTTAAATGGACAAATTTATGACCAATTTTCATGCGCAACCACTGCCGCGTCTACCCATCCGCAGAAGCATCCGCAAAGTCACATCAGTGCACAAATTTGCGAAAAACTAATACGGCGTTATGGCCGCCAAATCCCAGATTGTCATTGATCGCCACCTCCACATCTCTTTTGCATCGCTTTTGCGTGTAATTTAGATCGCATTGGGAATCCACGTTTTCGTAGTTGATAGTGGGTGGAATTTCTCCCGTGGAAATAACTTTGGCGCAGACCGCCGACTCAAATCCGCCGGCCGCACCAAGCATGTGACCCGTTGCGCCTTTTGTGGAACTAATATTCAGGCGATAGGCATCATCTCCAAAGAATAATTTGTAGGCATTGGTTTCGCAGAGATCATTGTATAGGGTAGACGTGCCATGGGCATTGATATAGTCAACCTCTTCACTGCCTATGCCGGCCTCTTTGAGTGCGGAGCAAATGGCTGCTGCCAAATTTCTTCCATCCAAAACGGGGGCTGTAATGTGGTAGGCATCGCAGTTCGCCGAATAGCCAACCAATTCACAGTAAATTTTTCCGTTGCGAGCCAGCGCATGCGCTAATGTTTCTAGGACAATTACGCCAGCACCCTCGCCCATGATAAAGCCATCCCTTTTGGCATCAAATGGACGACTTGCCAATTCGGGTTCATCGTTGTGAGAGGTTGAAACCGCTTTCATTGAGCAAAATCCGGCGAGACTGAGCGGATTGACGCTTCCCTCCGTTCCGCCGGCAAACATGATGTCAGCCTTTCCGAGTCGAAGGAAATGGTAGGCATCTCCAATGGAGTGGGCACCCGTCGAACAGGCAGACACGCATGCAAAATTCGGACCCATTGCCCCAAGTTCAATGGCCGTAACCCCACTTGCCATATCGACAATGAGGGCGGGAATCATGAACGGTGAAATACGCCTTGGGCCATCGTTGTGTAGAATTTTTGATTGGACGTCGATGGTTTGAAGTCCTCCGATGCCGGATCCAATCAATACGCCCACGCGATAGGGATCCTTCCACTGGAGGCTTAAATTCGCATCGATGGCCGCCATTTTGGCGGCCGCAACGGCGAAATGTACGAATGTGTCATTGCGACGGACCACTTTTTTGTCAATGTACTGGCACGGATCAAAGTCCACCACCTCGCCTGCAATTTTACATGGGAAAAAATTCACATCAATTTTTGTCGCACGGCGAATTCCACTTTTCCCGTCGAGGAGCGCGCTCCAACTCGCTTCAAAGGAATTGCCCAGCGGAGTTACTGCGCCAAGTCCCGTAACGACGACACGTTCGCACGCACTTTTTGCTTCACTTTCCATGGTACAAAAGTAACGCCCATCGAAAAAATCTAGGAATTTTGCGAAAGAATGTAGTCAACCACATCCTGCACCGTGTGCAGTTTCTCTGCATCAGACTCCGGAATTTCTCCGGCAATTTCATCGCTGAACTCCGACTCAAATGCCATGACCAACTCAACCAGGTCAAGGGAATCTGCGCCCAAGTCTTCCACGAAGGCGCTATTCGGCTTAACCTGCTCATCATTGACATTTAACTGCTTAACTATAATATCCTTTACCTTTTTTTCAATTTCTTCTCTATCCATAGGACTCCTGCGGAGAATGCACCGAAATTTCCACGGCAAGTCAAACGATTTTTAGGAAAAAGGTAATATTTCTTTTCCTTTTCCATTTGCATTCCTAGGCAATGGTGATTGAAGAGTCCAAATAGACATCCTGGATGGTATGCAGTAACTCAACGCCTTCCCGCATGGACCGTTGAAATGCCTTTCTTCCGGAAATCAATCCGGCCCCACCACCGCGCTTATTGACAATGGCAGTCCTGATCGCCTCTTGAATATCATTGGATCCGCTGGCTCCGCCGGAATTGATCAGGCTGCATCGACCCATGTAGCAATTTGCGACCTGATAGCGTATGAGATCAATTGGATTTTCCGAAGAAAGCTGCTCGTACATGCGATCGTCATACTTGGCAAATTTTATTGCCCTGAAACCACCATTATTTTCCGGAGACTTCTGCTTAATAATATCCGCTTCGATTGTGCACCCTAGGTGATTGGCTTGGCCAGTTAAGTCGGCGGCCAAGTGGTAATCGTTGCTGCTCTGCGTGTAGGCAGGGTTGCGCAAGTAGCACCAGAGGATGGTGGCCATTCCTAATTCATGGGCCAGTTGAAATGCCTCGGTGGTTTCTATCAGCTGGCGCATGGATTCTGGGGATCCAAAGTAAATGGTTGCACCGATGGCTGCAGCTCCCATGTCGAAAGCCTGCTTGACCTGCCCAAAGTACACTTGATCGTGTTTGTTCGGATAGGTGAGCAATTCATTGTGGTTCAGTTTTACAATCAGGGGAATTCTGTAGCAATATTTGCGCGCAACGGCGCCCAGCACTCCCAAGGTGGATGCCACCGCATTGCACCCTCCCTCAATGCCAAGTTTGACAATATTTTCCGGGTCAAAGTAGAGCGGATTTGCAGCAAAACTCGCTCCAGCCGTGTGCTCGATCCCTTGGTCCACGGGAAGAATGGAAAGATATCCCGTTCCCGCGAGCCGCCCAGAATTGTAGATGCGCGCAAGATTGTTCAGTGCGGCAGGAATGCGATCCGAATCCTGCCACGACTGCTCAATGAAATCCTTCCCAGGAAGGTAAAGTAGGTCCTTCGAGATAGTGGAGCAGCGATGGTCCAGCAATCCCTCCCTATCTTCGGCAATAAATGCCTCTATGTGTTTGTTTTTCATAGGCAATAGCATTTAAGCAACGAAAAAGGCGCGATGCAATGGTTTTTATTCGATTAAAAGGTCAAAATTTTTAATTTCGATTGTAACTTGCACGGTCAATTGGCAATTGGCCGGCCATAATTGCCATTTTGTAGCAAAATTTGACCAAATTTGGCTTTTCAATCTAAATTTTCACAGCTTTTACCTGTAAAATGGCTGATAATCTCTGAAAACTTTTTAAAGAAGTACCATGGAAGTATATTTGGATATTCATTGTAGAACCGCTATAAGACTCCATTGGCAAGATTGAGGCTGATATGAATTAGTGCAGACAGGTGCTGCCGCTGGCGATCCTATTTCGGACCATCAATGAGTATATCGAGTGCGGGAAGTCATTTTTTTAATCTTCCCAATGGGTTTTGTGCGCCATTTGCAAAAAGTGAAGTGGCCCGCGATATTTCGTTGGACAAATGGTGACATTTCCTCGGCTGTCGGACGGCAAGAAGACGTTGAGGCAAAAGAGATTAGATGTAACTTCATTCGGCTTACATTTGATGAGAATAATGTGCCCTTGAAATTTCCATATCAACTGGAGTTAATCCAGCAAATTGGAGAAATCCGAGGGTAATTCCGTTCCCAAGGAGGTGTGGCACCCGGACCCAGCCAAATCCGTTGGCGACGACAGAAAAGTGATGTGCATCATTTTCCCTGCATGGCTTTGAATCATTTTGATGTTGATGCTGGGGGCCGCCAAAGTACCATTGTCGATGTGGCTTGGCGCAATGGCGGAATCACAGATGAGTGAAGGCGTTAAGTTTAATTCAATATTTCACTTATGCAATTCTATTATTCAGATTTTTAAATCTTTCCAGCGGCGATGAAAGGAAAAGAAAATTTTCAAAATCACATAAATTTGTTTTTTTTCTTGCATTGCCCATAATAAATTTTCAAAAGGGCGCAAGCGGTTCGAAGGACGCGAATAGCGGGTTGGAATTTTAGAAAGGAATCTATGGGGGGTCTGAAATGGATAGAAAGGATTTGCGAACATTTCAAAAAAATATCGGCTACAAATTCCGGAATGGAACATTGTTGGAGTGGGCGCTCACGCATCCGTCATGGTGCAATGAGGAAACCCTCCAAGCCCACTATAAGCGATTGAAGTTTTTGGGGACATCCCTCATTTCTTCTATCATTTCCGAAGAACTCTATCGCCGATACCCGGATAGGGGCGATGAGGGGTTGTCCATTTGCCTTACCTCGCTGACCAGTGAAGCGTTTTTGGCATTTATTGGGCGGAAATTTTCCATCAATCAATACATACGCAGCAAGACCATACTCAATCCTCAGCAGCGTGACTTCATTCAGGGAAGTGCGTTGGAGGCATGCGTCGGTGCCATATTTTTGGACTCCAATTATAAAAAAACCCGGAAAATGGTTCTGCGTTGCTATGATCCTTTCCACGAGCAGCTGGAAAAAGAATTAAAAAAAACCAATCCGGAATGCTGCATCGGCGCCATGTTTTCTGAAAAACAGCTGGAATATCGTCTCATCACTGAAGAAGGTGAGCTGCACGACCGCATTTACAAGGTTGCGCTCTACTATGAAACAGAATTGCTGGGAATTGGTTCGGGACCAAGCAAGAAAGTTGCGGAAAAAAATGCGGCATTCCATGCTCTGGAGGTCATTTTTGGACGCGCGTGAGTGCAGCAAATGGCTGATTTTTAAGCGATTATTGCCTGGTGAGGAAGAAAAAGCTTGCAAAAATTTTAAATTCTGCTATGTATTCTTCTTGCGTGGACAAAATAGTTTCACGCAGGAGGTTACCATGAATTATGTAACATCATCAGCATCTTTCCAGCGCACGGAAAGTCAAGTTTTCCTTGACCATTGCCTGCACTACAACAATCAACAGGTATTATATCCCCAGGCCATTCGTGAAAATGTTTCCCCGAGACTTGGTACAAATGACGCATCCTATTTTAATACAACCATTACCATTCCCAAAAAACTTTCCCAGACATGCAGGAACACTTTCTATGCTCTGGATTACGCCACGGACATCCTCGTTTACATCGGGAGTGGGATTTTTATTTCCGGATTAAGTGGCTTCATTTCCGATGACATTGCCACATGGTTTGGACTCGTTGGCGCCCTTGGGGGAGTGGCAGAAATTGCCATTCGCAAGGCAAGAGAGTATCTAAAGAAACGCGTTATTACATTCAGTGATGTTTGCGGAAAAGTGGAAAGTCTTTGTGTCAAAATTGAAAATTTGGAAGAATTCGGAATCAGCTTAGATAATGATAAGAAAGGCAAAATTGTAGCAAAAATACAAAAAATTGCCATTCAATTGTATGCCTTTCTCAGAAAAAATGAGGATGACACAATTTATCATATGCTTACGGCGCTTTTTAGATGCGACACATATCCCGTATGTGTTGGAAAATTATTCGCCATACGCCCATGCGTTAATCTTGCCAATATGAGCGTAGAGCGAGATGCCATGCTGATTGATACGGACAATGATAATTTTTCCAGGCAAAATGGAGATGCTGAACGTTCAACGGATGTTTAATTAGCCTATAGACATCCTCTATGCTTGGCCTGCGCCGCTAAAATTTTGCAATACCAAAGAATGAAATTCTGACCCATCCGATTGATCTTCGGAAAATTTTTCTATGCATGGACTATTTTCGCTTGGAAAACGTCCATGCCTTATCGGAAAATTCCACCTAATGAAATCCTTGCCGAGGGTTTCATTTTCACTATAATTGGTCCCATGAATCGCTGCACCATTTTGGATGTCTATAATATCGTTTTTTCTCTGGAAAATTTTCGTGCGCAAATGCATCTGGGGCACATTGCCGTGGCGGAATGCCTTTTTCAATGGGTTGCACCGCTGACATCCCTGGAAAATCACCGTATTATTGCAGTGGTGGATGGCGGATCAATTTTTCTAAAGTCACAAAATTACCTTCACGGAAAAAATCCATATTTTACCATCATCCATACGCCCAGCGGACAATCGGCAGATGCAGAAATTTTACGCATTATTGCCAAGCTGCAAAAGAAAAAACCACCTTGCATTGCAGAAGTGGTCAGCAACGACGGCGGACTGTGCGCCTCAGCTAATCACGAAGGCGCTACCGCAATTTCGGTTAAAAATTTTGCACAAAAAATGGACTACATCATGCGACAACAGCGGGAATTGCAAACGCGCCATCATGCTAACACACAGGCGCAATGGCCTAATTCCATTGGCGATATCCTCGGGGAATACCTTAGCCATAATCCGTAATTGCCCCGGAAAGCAAATGGCAACTAACCTTTAATTTCCCTATGGAGAGTGTGCCGACGCAAAAATGGATTGTATTTTTTTTTCTCCACCTTTTCAATCTGCAGCTTTTTATTCCGCGTTGTCATGTAGCGGGACGGTGGCTTTCCCTCCGCCTTCGCTTCCGTGCATTCAATAATCACATGTTCCCTTGGCATAGCACATCCTTTCAAAGAAATCACGGGATGCATGTCAAAGGAAATCAGTAAAATTTTTTGCATCCACATCGAGCATCCATTCGATGCCGTTGGGCCTGGGTCGAGATGCCTCCATAGCCGCTATTGCCTTTGTCACCTCCATTGGATTTTTTGCGAGATAGTATAAAATTTGGCTGTGCTGCCCCAGGTGCCGATTGCCCTCGAAGGGACCTTTGACGGAAATTCCATTGCCCTCGTATTGCTCCATAAAACTTTCCATCCAATCCATTGCATGGGTTTCCAATGTTTCTTTTTCGCGAGACAAAAATTTTTGAGCGATCAGTCGCCGGTAAGGCGGATAGTCTAAACTTTTGCGATCGACGAACTCCTGATCATAGAATAGCTCCGGTCGATTTTGTATGACCGCCTGCAGAGGAATGTTTTTCGGGTTGCGCGTTTGGAAAACCAATTCGATTGGCACATCACCGTCCCGCTGTGTGCAGAGGCAATAAATGCGCTGAAAAAATTGAAAGCTTTCCTCTGCGGCACGAAAATCGGAGCGATTTAAGGTTTGGTCCGAGGAAAGAAGGCAAGCAAGGCCAACGTTTTTCCCCCGGATGGCGTCCGCTGCCAAACTCGTTCCAATGAGAATGGAAAAGCAATTTTCATTAAATTTCTCAAGTGATTGCTGGACAAGTTTCTGCGAAGTTCCTGGGCCACGGTCGCAGCGTACGATGGAAACATCTGGAAAAGTATAGTGGAGAATTTCTTCAACGGCCTTCGTTCCCATGCGGCCGATGCGCAGTGAGCGGTGACAGCACTTTGGGCAAAAATTTTTCCCCGGCTTCGGCAGGGAATCTAAATTTCCCGAGACAATTTCTGTCCCACAGCGGCGGCAGATGATGCCCTTTCCGTAGCCAAAGTAATTGAAAAGAAGGACAATTTGCAATTTCCTTTGGAGACAATTGTCGATCTTTTTTATGAGCAACTCACTCAGTAGCTGAAAAGATCGGTCAGCCAATTGCAAGTTAACCACGTGTACATTGGGAAAACTTTTTTCAATTTCATCTTCTTTAGCAAACTTCCAATAGCCATATTTTTTTCGATTTACCGCATGCATGGATTCCATGGACGGACTGCCACTGCCCAGTAGGCACAGGCCACCATTTAACTTTGCCCGATAGACAGCACAGTCACGGCCACAGAAGTGGGGAAATTTTTCCCGCTTATAGGCTGAGTCATGTTCTTCGTCAACGATGGTAAGCGACGGTGATTGCAGTGGAAAAAAAATAATCGCGGATGTTCCGATGAGAATGTGCGGTGATCCGCGGCAAATAGGATTCCACAGCGCGCATTGCTCCGACGGTTTGAGATCGCTATGCCAGCACAGGACATTAGGCTTGGCCGATGGCGATAGTTCATTTTTGATGTGCATTTTCAGCCGCAGCACATCGCGAATTTTAGGGGAGACAATGAGGACATTTTTCCCCAGCGACCATGCATCATTGGCGAGGGTTACATAGGCACTGACACGCCGCCTAAAATTACTTTCATGGAGTAAAATGCATTGGAAATTTTCTGCGATGAGGCTGGATTTCAGAAGTGCTCTATTCAAACCATCGATGGCCAGTGTTTCCGAGAAAAGACAGCCATGCCTATGCGGCGGAAAAATATTTTCATTGGTTGCATTTGCGGGCAGGCGATGCCAATTTTTCTTTCGGCGAATTGCCGCAGGGAAGATCACATTCAGCGCCGCGTGAAACGGAGTTCCATAGTAGCGACATGTCCAATTCGCCAATTTCATGAGGTCGCTACCGACGGTGGGACCATCTTGGAGAAGTTCACAAATTGGCCGGATGGGAATGTCGCAATCGCACGGTCCTACGTCCCTAATAACGCCCAGGGACGTGCGCTTCCCCAGTGGGACTCGGACCAGTGACCCAACCGTAATTTTTTCTTCGAATTCCCTTGGAACCGAATAGGTGAGTGGTTTCCCAATGGCATCAAATAATTCGACGGCTATTTCCATTATTGCTTCTCTATCGGAACTCCGCGGGCAAAAGGGTCCACTTCTGGTTCACGCATGCGGATAATTCATCTCCATACAGCGCCCATTTGTCCATCCATTTTGCGGAGCAATTGATTGAAATCTCAATTCAAAAAGTCATCCCATCGCTTCCTGCCAATCCCTCTTCTAATTGTTAAGTGCCGGCAATGAATTCACTGCAATCACGTAATTTTGACCAATTGTAAAATTGTAATATAGGTAATACGATCGACCGCAAAAATTAAATCCACGACTAATTACCAGTACTCTTGTCGCAATTGCTGCTTTGGCAAAATTAGTCGTCCTTGGGCATTGAAATCGATACATTTCATACAACTATTGGGGCGATTGAGTTCGCTCACATGTTCTAAAATATGTCGCCGAATATCGTCGAGCCGATCCCGCAACGATGGAACAGTGACCGCATTTTTTGCAAGATTTTCAGCACCCCTGGCTAAATTGGCGGAAAAAGCGTATAAGTGACTCTAGATCAACGATAAAGATTGGTCGAATTTTGGATGGCAAAAGGGGAAAGATAACATTTTGATTTTTCTAAGCATCTCACATGGAAGAAATTCCGAATGATCAAAGGCAATAGTGCGCGATTGACTTGCATTGATATTTTAAGGTGTGTTGTCAGATTGAATGGAAATGATGCAAATTCTTTACAGCGAAGAATATGGAGGTTTTGGCATCCGCCGATGGCCACGCAGTGGAAAAATGTGGAATCGGCAGGAATTCATTTTGAAAATTTGCATTCACCATTCGCACTGATTGCGTCATTGAATGCGATGAAATCTTGCCGTAGAAGGAGTTGCGGCAAATTGAAATGTGTAAGGCCTTGATGGAATTGAGCGGTGAATTTCAACTGAAAAATTATTTGCAGAAAATGCGCAATTTCTTCAGCATGGCAAAAAGAAGGAATATGTAATTACTTTATAATTAACGCAATAAAGCTTTATTCTCGATCTGGGAAAATAGTATAAATCATCCAATGCGACTGATGTAATGCGCTACTATTTAATGCGCAAATGACTTTCATTGGCATACATACTGAGCCAATGCCATTCTACGCATTATAGCAATTTCACAAGCTTCTCTTTTTGAATGAATCAATGTAATTCAGGTATTGCAACGAAAATATACAACATCGCCGTCTTGGAACGAGTAGTCCCTTCCTTCCATACGGTAGCGACCGGCCGCCCTTGCTTCCGCAATGCTACCAAATGTTTTGAGGTCATCGAATGAAACAACTTCCGCTTTAATGAAGCCCTTTTCAAAGTCACTGTGGATGATTCCGGCACATTGCGGCGCTTTCATTCCTCTGCGAAATGTCCAGGCCCGCACTTCTTTTTCGCCGGCGGTAAAAAATGTGGCAAGGTCAAGCAGGTCGTAGGCCTTTCTTATGAGGCTATCAACGCCACTGTCCGAAACATTTAAAGAATTCAGATATTGCTGCGCGATATCCCGGGGAAGTTGGCCCAATTCTTCTTCGATCTGCGCACTTACGACGCAAAGCGCCGCCGGTTTACCGGTGGCTATGTAATTCCTCATGGCACATACGTGGGGATTGCTTTCCGCGTTTGCCATTTCCACCTCTCCAACGTTGCAGGCATAGAGGACGGGTTTTGCGGTCAGCAGCGACAGCCGCCGAAAAAGCAACATTTCCGCAGGACTGAGATCGACCATCATTAAATTGGCAGGATATCCACTATCCAAGTGAGGAATCAGTCGTTCGCAAAGTCCACACAGCTGCATTGCCTCCTTATCAGAGCCCTTTGCCTTTCTGCGATTTCGCTCCAATTGGCCACTGACGCTTTCAAGGTCGGCTAAAATAAGCTCCGTTTGCACAATTTCCACATCACTTAGGGCGCCAATGGGACCCGAAGAATGAATGATGTTGCTATCTTCGAAGCATCGAACCACGTGAACAAGGACATCCATTTCCCGGATAGTACCAAGAAATTTATTACCGAGTCCCTCCCCGCGGCTTGCTCCGGCAACCAATCCTGCAATGTCATCGAACTCAATGGATGCGGGGATTACGACGGATGTATTGACCATTTCTTGCAAAAATTGCAAGCGAACATCGGGAACTCCAACGATGCCAACGTTTGGATTGATGGTGCAAAACGGATAGTTACATGCTTCGGCCTTTCGCGTCCGTGTCAACGCATTAAACAGCGTGCTTTTCCCAACGTTAGGAAGCCCAATAATTCCCACCTGCATTGCCCTTGTCTAAATCTTCCGGTCCGAAAATCAAGAATTTATTCAGCGGATCGCAAAAATTGAAATTCAATGCTCCGGCCGCAATTTTCAGCAAGGGACAACGCGCTAAGGATTGCAGAAATGAATGAAAGTGTACTCCACGAAAAAATTTCCAAAATTTTTTTGACAAGCATTTGGCTTTGTGGCAGTTCTGGTGTATGAACATTGCAGTTAGCCTTGCAGGACAAGAGGTAAAGATATGCTATGACGTGTGCAAATCGGTAGTAGCGGTGAGACAATTTTTTATAAAAACAAATGGTGGCATGGACAATATAATAAAAACAATTGATGAATTTGGATTCAGTAAAATTTTTAATGGCAGTGAAGATTTGAAAGTGGATGTCTGCCTTTTGGAGATAATTCGCGATAATTTTGACAAGAAATGCGATCAAGTCATAGTCGTGGACGTACCTCCGAAAGGGAGTAAAATTAGTGAACTGCTCGGGGAAGGACCCTACGGGGCAAATGCGCTACTCGCAGATGGCAAACGTGAAGATCGCGTTAGCATTTTTGTGAAACGTGATGGAAGGGTGCTGGGACACCCAAACAAAGAAGCATTACCTCCGGGAGTGTATCTAGTGATTCTTCTCACTTTGCAGGCCAATCGTCAGATTCATGATGGAATCATCCTTGTAGTACACAGTTGAAATTTTAGCCGTGGCAAAATATCTTAGCTGATTAATTTTTATGAAAAGGCGATCAAGTACCTTTGCAATGGACGAAATATTTTTATTCATTGCTATTGCGAAACGTTCGAGTGCTCCTAGGTATTCGCATGGTCATGAAATGTCATTTGAACTGGTTTTTATGTTTTACACTGATTCAATTTTTTGCTGGGCTCCTGTGCGTATATTATAACTGGCTCCACAGAGAGGCAGTTCCGCAACGGATAAGTCCCCTTCCCTGGCGTACCTCATGGATAAATTTTTTGCTCTTTGTTTGGTTGTTTTTGTTCATCATCAACCTCCCCGTCGGCTCACTCGTCGGGAAATTTCACCGGGAAGGACAATTTTTTCCCATCACTACTCATTTTGTGTGCCAATTGCTGCTGGCATTTGCCCTAATTATGGCCATGAAGCGCAATATTTTCCACTATGCATCTACGCTAGTAATAAAAGGCCATTGCTGGGCCAGAACCCTGAGGGTCACCTTTTTTTTCTACCTTTTCCTCAATCCAGTTTTATTTGCCATTTCCTTGCTTTGGATAGCTATTCTCTTACTTTTTCGGCGATTTGGTTTTACTATTTCCCTGCAGGGACAGGAATTTTTACAATTTCTTCAATTACATCCGCCACGTCATCTGATAATTCTTGCCGCCTTCAGCGCCGTTGTGTTGGCACCCACCATCGAAGAACTTTTTTTTCGCGGCGGAATTTATCGATATCTCATTGGGAAAATTTCGCCCAATGCATCGGCATTAGTCACTGGGTCAGTATTTGCTCTTCTCCATTGGAACCTGCTCGCCGCAATTCCGCTCTTCTTTTTCAGCGTATTTCTCACCCGCTTCTACGAGCGAGAACAATCCCTGCTAGTTCCCATCATTGTCCACGGATTATTTAATGGAAATAGCATCCTCTTTGCGCTGATGCAGTCCAGTGCAACCTAGGATTAAACAATCAATGTTGCCAAAAGAATTTTCTTACAATTTTTAAAATTTCAGCTCTATATCCACAGAGTAAAAGCAATGCATCAAAAATATGATGCTACGCGAATTGCAAAATTCTCGAAAAGCTTCTGTCGAAAAATTTTTCCTGGCCGTAAAATCGTTGCAAAATCGTTGCGAGGTAAAAAGTTGGCCTATCGATGTTGATAAAAAAGGCTTCAGGAAAGATGTGGAAACCAAGCCCTGAAGTCGGTTGCACCGTTTGGCCGCATCGACAAAAGGTGCAAGAAAAAAATGACTGCCATATCACGGCATCGTGCCCATCCGAGTAAACGTTTTTCTCAGAACGATCTATGCAGAGGTTATGCGCTCAAAAGTACTCAATTTTAGAGCCTTCTACGAAGGAATACACGGAATATTTTTGCACCTATTCTTTCCAAAAAGCCTTCTTGTACGGCTTTATTGAAGCAATTAACGAAGCAATCTGGAAACCTCTTGAGCATGGCTACGAGCGGATACTGCTCAACTCCATTGGCCAATCAGCTTCAAGCTAAAGACATACAATTAACTGCGCGACACAGGAGAAATATGAAGGCAAACACCCAAGCAGAGAAGAAATTACTCAAAAAACGCTCCCTCGTTGAAACTGTAATTGGAAAAATTAAGAACTTTTTTGGGGCAAAATTACCGCGATTTCGTTCGCCTAGAGCCGCATTCTCAGCCATTTATGCGGGTTTCTTGGCCGTAAATTTAGGATGCTAAAATCGGGAAAAGAATTTTGCGATTCGCGTAATCTTTTTTTAGAAATCTCAGTATTAAGTGACCCTTTGGGAGATGGTTGCCCTTTTGAAAAGGCTATTATTTCTTCCGATGCAATTTTACTAATACTTTCCAGGGAAGTAAATTAGAA
>JAIRXK010000005.1 GCA_031268315.1 Puniceicoccales bacterium
AAAAATCTAAATTGAAAAAAGGACGTCCTCCTTCGCTATCCATTGCATATTTCTTGACGCTGCTGATCTTTTGGCAACGCAGTGGTGTCAAGGATTTTAAAACATTTTACCATGGGCCAATGCGCGTTCTTTTGGAAGGATTTTTCCCGAAACTGCCACACTACACTGCAATTATGAAGCATTTGCCAAAAATTTGGTTTATTTTGGAAGACGCACTTTGCTGGAGGCCAACCTAAAGAAATCTTATTATCGACTCTACGACGATAAAACTATGTTTACAAGTTCGCGCAAATGTTTTTAAGACAATGCGAGAAGCCACGGGAAAAGCTGTTAGTTCTACTATAAACCATTTTCGGATTTAAAGTCCATATCACGACTAATACCGAAGGTACGATTGCCATAAATTTTTGCTTTCCAAATGGATCCGCGCATGACATTTGCTTCCTAGAAAAACTGCTCGCAAACTGCACTGGCACAGCAATCGGCGACAGTGGCTACGTTTCCAGCGATAGGGCTAAACGACTAATAGAATATGGTTTAAGATTCATTGCTAAGAAAAGAAAAAACATGAAAATACAGAACACTGCCGAGGAAAAGCAGCAACTGAGAATTCGTTCTCGCATCGAAAATCTTAATCAAAAATTAAAAAAATTCGTGGGTGAAGATTTTTCCCGATTTCGAGTATGGACATCGGCCAAAGCAGTGATCGCAATCGGAATATTGGCAATTAATCTTGGATTTTGATTTTTGCGATCGGCCGAATGTTAGTAAAACTATGTGAACACTCTGCCAACGCTTGCGTATGTTTTTAAATCCATTTGCGCTTTGGATTTTAAAACATTTACGGATCCACATCTCCACTTTTAGACGATTTTTTTCCAGCGCTACCGCACTATATTTCGCCTATGAAGCATAGTGCGGTAGGCATTTCGACAATTTTTGGGCCGTGGGAGAATTTTTCTATGAAAAGCACTGTATTTCCACCGGCGGCCCCAACTATTTCCCCGGTTCCGGTTCACCCGTGGTAATTCCGTTGGAACTACTCGGCGAGGTTATGTAATACACGATAGCGCTAATCGCAGCGGCGATGGCCAGGGCGATAACCACGAGCATCGCCGTGGAAGCAGCGGTGGACACGATTCCCATGGATGCAATGATGCTGAAAAAAGTGGCCGGCAAAGCAAGGGTAATCAGACAAAATGCCAGAATGCCAACGATACCGGAGATGCAAATGGCAAGGATTGGGCCCTTCTGCTCTTTCTCTTTGGAGGAGGGTTGCAGCGCATTTTCCCCTATCGGCGGCTTTGACTCTTCGGGATTCGTGGGGGGGGAGTTGGGTGGCGGTTGCGCATGCGCCGGCGGCGTATTCTGCTGCAGCGCCGGCGCCGACGGATTTATCTTACTTTGCGAAAATTGATTCGACTGATTCCCCGGCGTCGTCGGAAAATTCGGATTCGCCTGCGGCGGAAAACTCGGATTCGACGGCGGCTGCTGCGGCGGAAAACTCGGATTCGTCGTCGGAAAAATCGGTTGCTGAAAATTCGGATTCGTCGGCGGAAAAATCGGATTCGTCGGCGGAAAATTCGGATTCAACTGCTGCGGCGGAAAACTCGGATTCTGCTGCTGCGACTGCAAATTCTGATTCGTCTGAAAATTCGCCTGCGTCTGAAAATTCGGATTCGGCTGCGGCGGCCCTCCCTGCGGCGTCTGAAAATTCGGATTCAACTGCTGCGGCGGAAAATTCGGATTCGCCTGCGGCGGAAAATTCGACGGATTCGTCTGCTGAAACTGATTCTGATTCGACTGATTCCCCGGCGGCGGCGTAAAATTCGGATTCGCCTGCGGCGAAACTTGATTTAATGGGTTCATTATGTTTACCTCCCTAAGGTATCATATAGGAAAAAGGTATTTTAATGAAAGTCAAATAAAAAAAAACAATAATCGTTCACGGGGGTCAAAATTCAAGGTTAATTGTCAAAATTTCATTTGTGACCACTGCTTTAAAAGGGGTGCAAATTTGGAATTGGGAAAAATTTTTTGCCGCAAAATTTTCCTACGGCAAAGCATGTGAGCTGTCCTAGGCATTTCGACGGACATCGAACGTGGTATTCCGTGGTCGAATCAACGCGATGAGTCCCTTTGCGGTCAAAAAAAACTTTTGAAATTGGCTGAAACGCTTATTTTTGGCCGTTTTTTTGGTCGAGGGAAATTTTTTCATGAAAAGCATTGCATTCCCACCGGCGGCCCCGTAGGAGTATTGCATGGCATATAACCGCGAAAATCCACTGACAGCGCGGCTGGCATTTCGGAAAAAAGTTTCCCGGGATGGCAGCGACAAAGATGTTTTCTCCATCGGATTGGATACGGGAGGAAAATTAAACTATGCTCCCGGCGATTGGCTGGCAGTGCTTCCGAAAAATTCCGATGAGAGTGTCTGCCGTTTTCTGAAATTTTTAAACCAAAAAACTATGAAAATATCGGGAGTTCCGGTCCGTGAAATTGTGCAAAAATATGTATGCGTTTCCGAAGTTCCCGGAAAATTGGGAATGTGGATGCTCGAGAACAATGTGCGGGAAGACATGCGCGGTTCCCTGGAGGCTTGGATTGCAGGAGATTTTAAAAAAGTTGTCAAAAAATACGACGTATGCGATTTTCTAGAGAAATTTCTCGACCATCCCCCGAAGCCGAAGGAAATTTTGCCCAGACTGAGGAAGCTGCATCCTCGACTCTATTCCATTGCGTCAAGCACCCTGAAGGACCCCAATATCGTCGAATTGCTCATCGCGTCTGCATACCGTGAGCGCATCGGTGGACGAGTATCACCGGGAGTTGCGTCTTCCTGGCTCAATGAGCACTTGCCCATCGGAGATCCCATAGACGTCTTTTCCATCACCACGCCATTCAAATTGAGCAAGGATCTGGATAATGACATTCTCTGCATTGGTCCCGGCGTCGGACTGGCCCCATTCCTTGGCTTTTTCCAGCACCGTAAATTTTTCAAAAAGCGAGGAAGTTCACTTGGCCGCTGCTGGCTATTTTTTGGAAATCGCCACCGCGCAAGTGATTTCCTCTTCGAGGAAGACTTGAATCACTACCAGAACATCGGCGTTTTGGATCGCATGGATTTGGCGTTTTCCAGGGATCAGCCAGAAAAAATCTACGTGCAAGATCGCATCTTGGAACACGGCGAAGAAATTTGGCAGTGGATCCACGGTGGCGCATCCATTTATGTGTGCGGCAGTGCCACTCCCATGGCGATTGATGTGGAAGCTGCATTGAGAAAAGTGGTGGAAATCCATGGAAATTTCTCCGAAGAAGATGCAAAAAAGTACATTTCCAACATGTACAAAAATCGCCACTACTTCAGAGACATCTACTGACTAAATTTGACGGGGAAAATTTAAATTTTCGTCCCCTGCTTCTGGGATATGGGATCGTACCATTCTTTTGAGCCAATTACCAAATGGGTAACTTTTTGCACTGGTAATAGTTATAAGAAATTTACATGTATTTAGATTTTTTGTTGACGATCTACACGATTTTTATTAGCATCTTCCATGGCTATGGACGGCGTAGGCGTAGGCGGAACTTATAATCAATTTCCAGCGCAGATGGGTGTAGACAACAATTCCACAGAAAATGCGGGCGATGGTAAAGGGGCAAAAAAATCGTTTCTCCTAAAGGTTCTAACGGGTGTGGCCATAGCCGTGGCATCACTAACGGCATTTACATTGATTGCAACGCTCACATCCCTACCCACCGCCGCACTCTTTTTCCTCGGCGTCGTATTCGCTACACTCACACTTTTGGTTAATTGGCTGATCTTCAATGAGCCGAAAAGTAAAAAGGAAGAGATATCGCCAAACAACCAGCCGCCCACCTCTTTTCAGCCCACCTACCCACGGCCTACCTATCCTCAGCCTACCTATCCTCAGCCTACCTATTCCCAGCATGCCTATTTCCAGCCCAATCAAAATATAAAATATGAATCGAAATATGTCTATGTGTGGCTGTCAGATGGATCATATAGAAATGTACAGGCTCAAGTGCTTAGGAATCAAGGATCGCATCAAAATCCAAATCAATTACAATGGGCTTGGGTGCAAAAAGATGCCCTAGGAAAGGGCTCGAAGGAAGGATGGGTGCAAGCATACGTGTCGAATGAGCAGCAGACAGCGACCGCGACGAAAACTCCTCCAAAGCCAGGCGCCACGTACCAAAGCTGCAAGCTGGAGATTCAAAATTTAATTAGCAGTGAATTTTCTGAGCAATTTGTTGAAAACCTTAGCACCACCGACGAGTGCCCTCATTTCAATCCCCAAAAACGTGATGGAAAATGTTACGTTTTACACCCTGGAAATCCCAATGACCCTAATAACAGAAACGTTGCCTACTACACTCCAAATGAAATGATTTCTTTTCAAAATAAACATATGCCTATAAAGTACTATGAAGAATCCTGTAAATCCTATAAAATTTACGGCAATCGCGACTCCACGTCCGAAGAAAATTTTACAACCACCGGAATGTTTTGCACCAGCGAGAAAACATCAATCGTTGCTGAGAGCGACAAGGAAAAAATGCGAGGTTGCCGTGACATCAATCGGGTTGGAAATGCCTTCATTACCGGTTCGCCGGTTTTCTGCTCTGAAGCCTATGATAATAAACAAGACAATCAACAATTTACTCCATTTTTCAATGCCATTGAAAATGGCGAAGTGGGACTTATTGTCGACCTTTCGAGTGGGGATAGACCCAATAGGATCTACATGCACCCTAACTATGCCGTCAAAGGAGGTGTTCAAAATGGAGAAAATCGCCCAAAAGAAGAGGATTTCAGCGATTGGGAAAAGGTGTCCTACGACGGAGATAAACATGTGTCGCTGACCAAGCAAGGGGACGATGAAATTTCTGACGCTAGTGACACTAAAATTAGAAATGAATTGAAAGATAACTATATCAGCGTTAAGCATCGGGGCAAAACCCTGAACTACATGAAACTCGACTGCACTGATGGGGCTGGCATGGATCTAGAAACGTTGGGAGATTATTGCTCAAAAATAAAAATAGCTGCCCAGGGGAAGCTTCCCCTGTTCCATTGCAATGGAGGCATGGGAAGAAGTGCAACCATGCTCTGTGCATACCAACTCAATTGCATCTACGAAAAAGCGCTGGAGCAGAACATAGAAGTCACCTATGACATTGACAGCCAAACATCACCGCAAATTGATGGCAAATTGAACTTGGCATGGGCAATGCGAAATTTAATTCTCAATGGCCGCATGGCCCGCCAGGTATTCGTTCAATCGCCGGATCAATTTACGTGTCTAGCGACATTTGCGCAGTTTCTTGCCAATAAACAAAAGCAACTAACTGACTAGTGTCGACTGGTTTGTTCCACGGTACGTCCAGTTTTTGAAAAAGCAGCGAAAACGATCCGTAGAAACCCTAAGTCCAGAATAGGCAGAGGGAAAAGGATGATAAATCGCAGTCTGAGACTAAAATAAAAAATATTTCAAAATTTAAATAAAATAATTTGACAAACTGTGAAAATTCAATGAAATCATTAACAAATTCTCGTTGGAATATGCATTTATCATGTCTGGAGCAACAAATAGTATCGTCAATCAGCACGGTGGGCAACCGACTATTACTAAAAAAGTTAATCTGAGTGATGGTGCACCGTTACCACCTGATAACTCGATAGCAAGTGGTTCTTCTAGGACAACTTCTTCTCCGTGGGTGCGGCTTCTCACGGCCGTGGCATTCACACTTCTGTCTGCCGCCCTGGCGGCCGGCATTGCCATCGCCGTCATGATATTCCTACTGGAAATGCCCATCGCCCTGGGAATCGTTGCCATCGTCGCCCTAGGCGCCGCAAGCCTCACCGCAGGCGGCATCGCTCTGTATAATTTTTTCTCAGGTGAAAGCGATAAAAACATTCCATTGATCGAAAATCCGGACACGAACGACTTGAGCCAGAAGAGCCAAGACTCGATCCAGAGCGAGGAGAACCAGGACTCGATCCAGACCGGAAATGACCCAAGCGCGATCATTCCCAAAAACATAATAAACCAGGACC
>JAIRXK010000012.1 GCA_031268315.1 Puniceicoccales bacterium
GGATTATGATTGCTTGTTTCTTCCTCGGGATGAGGAGCTTCCAAGGGTATGGAAGTTTTGAAGTTTGAGGGAGAATCAGCATTTTTATCTTTTCTAAATTTCCAATAATACACAGCGATCACCACGCAGAAAATTGATAGGGCGACACACAGGCCGTAGATGAGTGCGGGCATTTGAAAAATAATTCCCGCTGCGATAGTTGTGATGGAAATGGTGGCACCGGCTACAATTACGGCTGTTTTTCCATTAGCCGGAAAAAGGTTTTTAGGAAACTCATGAAAATTATTTTCTGTATGTTCAACGGCAGCCATGGCAGTGGATGCATTTTTGGGAAAATGCTTTTAATGTCAAGAAATAAAAAATTTGTGTTTTTACGCCGGTCACATCAATGCATTTTTGATTCCCCCTTAATTATCCGCGGCTCGTTTCCTGGCGGTAACGATTTTCAGGTATTAAGGATTTTAAAACATTTTACCACGGGCCCATATCACCATTGCAATACTGGAAATTAGTTTTAGAATTTGGAAGATGTGATCGATGTCGCTCAGAATTTGTAATTTTTTCTTGTTTTTTTTGAAATTTATGTTAGGAACGCTAGATAATGAGCTATATTTACATTTATTTGGACACGAAGTCGACAGGGAAAGGAAACTTTTTTCCCAAGCCCAATGCCAAAGATAAAGATATTTACATGCTTTACCGCAACGATATAGCCACACACGCAAATGTAATTCGAGGACTTTCCGTAATCTATCATATTAAAACCATAGCGGTAAATGCAAATTGCGGATACTTTATGGCAATTATTTTCTGGATTTTCCGCGGATACTTTCGAACGGAAAAAGGCTATGAAAAATTATTCGATACATATTCGCACTCAGACAATCTGATTACTGATCAACCGCCGCAGTCACAATCTCCTTCGAATCAACAGTTTGCTAATCAGCCGTTGCTTAATCCGCAGCAGCCGGCACAATCTCCTTTTGCTAATCAATCGCCACTTAATCCGCAACCGCAGTCGTTGCAAAATCCCCTAAGCTCACAACCGCCGTTTAATCCGCAGACGCAGACGCAGATGCAGACGTTACCATTCTCTTCGAATCAACAGTCGCAACCTTTTTCAACGTCGTGCATTCCTTTGCACTCGCTTCCACAGTTCTCGAATATTCCAAGTTTTCCGTTCATATCATTTCGGGAATTACCGCAAATCAAGCAGAACCCATACCCATCAGGGCCTTTTGGATCCCAATAAATTGGAAGAGTTAGGTGATTTTTCCGAATTGTATCGCTTTTTAGGAGAAATTCGAGGGCAATCAAGGGGATCAAAATTTGTAACTTCCATCGGTGGAAATACTTCTAAATTTAGAATCGTTTCTGCAAAAAAAATAAAAAATAATTGAAAATTTAAAAATTGCAGTTAAAATTATTTCCATGGACGGCGAGAAGAGTAGTGGAATTGGAAGTAAGAAAGTGAGCCTTTCGGCAGTTAGCGAAGATACGGTAATTCAAGAAAATGCAGAAACAGCGAGTGCTCCAACTAATACAGAAGAAACACAAAGAATCGTAACGAAGGAGAAACCCTGTGGTAAAATAAAAAAGTGGCTGATTGCGACGCCTTCTCCTCAGCGCACATTGATTCTAACCATCTGTGGCGCTTTGCTTTTCGGCGTAGCTGTTGCATTAATCATTCTATCGGTATTATTATCAGGAACATTTGCGGGATTGATGGGTCCGCTCATTGGCGCAATCATAATAATTGGAGCTGAAATGCTTTGTTGTCCGTTTTTTTCTGTTGGCTGTTACATGGACCGAATAGCGATAACATCTTTGGAAGATTTGTCAAAGTATGCCAATGATATGTTGCAAATTTTGGAAAGTAATGATTCCACTAATTTTAATTATGGAATTGATAAAATAAATTGTGCGTTAAATGGAATATTTCATGAAGCACGTGTAATCAATTTTATCATAAGAGACGAAGAAAAAAAGATGTTCTTCCGAGAAGCTGGGTTCTGGCATGTAGGAGGTACGTCGAAAGTTTTGCAAGGTTTAAAAAATAACAATGAATTAAAAACAGCGTTACAAAATTTAAAAAACACAGCCAATGAATTTATAGCATCTTTTAAAAAAGAAGAATATCTTAATGCCATTACTTTAAGTAAGCCAAGCGCAAAAGGCGGTAGCATACTAAGTAAATTGGGAGACAACATAGTCGGACTTTTTGGAATAATTGGAGGAGCAGAAGGCAAAATTAGGGTATGCACAAGAAAAGAAAATTTTATGACTAGCTTTGATAATATGTCGAATCGCTATGAATACGCAGGTGATCTTTTTTTTGACAAAAAAACGATAAAAGATAGCGACATTGATAATATAGCAGATGCAATCAGGGAATTTCATGGATTCGCTATAAAAAACATGGTCGATAATTATCTATGCAATATTCGCGGCAATGAGAAAAATACTATCATATCCAAATTCAGAGAAATTCAACATATTAATAAAAACTATGTCTTCAAAGATAAAAGCATACTTTCAGATGCAGGAAAGCGCAGAAAATTACAAAGCATGATGAGATGGCTGCATGAGGACTGCGATGAAGCCCGTCGCTATATCAGACGCGGTAAAGACCTGGAAGATAAAATTATCCGTAAGTTGAAATACTTAAGCGATCTTTTTGAAGCACCTGATAGTGCTCCGACAAATCCCACAGACAATCAAGGGGATTAAAATGCGTAACTTCCGCCTACGGAGACATTTTTGAATCTAAAATCGCTTTTGCAAAAAAACTAAAAAATAAAAAGGGAAATTAAAAACTCGCCATCACATCGAAAGTTTCGATCAAAAATTGAAAAAATTGGCTGGAGAAAATTTTCCACGTTTTCGCATTTAGGCCCCTGCCAAAGCAGTAGTCGCCATTGCAATACTGGCAATTAATCTTTGGGATTTGAATGATGCAACCGGAGAATTACTATTGACAGTTGGCAAATTTTGCACATAGTGGACGGTTATGAAAGGGGTAGATCATGGAAAAAATACCAGCTGATAAGTCGAAGAAGGACTCGATTTCACGCGATAATTTGAGTAAATCGAATGAATCAAATCCAACGAGTGAGAATTTGATCAACGGAAAGAAAGAGGACGTCGATCCGCAACAGCAATCGACAAATGGGACCGAGACATCCGATAAAAATGCCACGGTTAGCAAGTTAAGCGGCGGCAATCTGGGCATCGTCGCGCTGAGCATAGTCGTCGGTGCCGCCGCCGGCGGGGCGGTTTTACTCGTCTTGGCATTTGCGGCGAAAATAGCGCTGGCCGGCTGGCTGATCGGCTTAGTTATCAGCGGCGGGGCGGCAATCGGGCTGGCCGCAGGTGCTGCCATAATAATATTCGGCGACCACTCGGAAGAAACCAAAGGAACGAAGCAAAATATCACTAATTTGCCGGATGAGATTATTGACAATCCGAAAGAAATTAATGTGGCGGAGCGAAATATCGCCAATTTAACGAATGCATTGAGGGCATTGGACGCTGCAATCACTCTCTTTGACGCTGATGAAGCGTCACCATCTGACGAAAACGTGATTGCAAAAATAAAAGCGCAATTCGAACTATTATCCAGCGAAGTGCAGAAATTCGGAAATGATAATCCACTGTTTGACGGTTTTCCAGCGTTGGAACTTGATGATTTAGGGATTTTTTCCAACAAAAAGCACCTAATCGAAGTGCGAAATGCATTGGGTTTATTGTTGGAAATGCACAAAAAAGATCAGCCCATCGAGAATGAAATTACAAAGCAATCAATAAGTTTCTACAGAGCATTCACTAACCTTGCATTTCATGGAAATAGAATATTGCACTCCTATGATTTATATGTAAAACTTATGGCCCAGGAATCGGAGCCAAATCAAAGCATATCACCTGCAAAGTTGATTCCTGCCTTCAATGGATACCGAGAATTCAACACAGTAATTGACATTATAGTCACTATACCGGCAATCGAAGATGATAGCGTTAGAGAAGCAGCGGAAGATTTAATATGCTTACTTGGTCCAAATGCTATCGGAATTGTCAGCGAAATGGCTGCTGACTACGATAAAGCAAATCGCTCTGCCTGCGAATCTCCATTTGACGAAGAAACATGGCGCGAAAATTACAAGACATCTTCCCTTTTTGCTAAACCACTAATCGATCCCTTTATCGCATCAATAAATCTTCGCAAAAATCGCGAGCGCATTGTGAGCTTCGCAGATGTCGCCAATGAAGGTGTGCAAAAAGAAGCTAAAAAGCTCAAAAAACAAATTGACGACACCCTTGCAAATATGCGCAAAAATGTTATCATTAAAAATGATGGGGAAACCAAAAATTTACTTAGCAATTTCCATGGCGAAGTGAAAACTTTAATGGAGAAGGAATATGCAGTAGAAGCGAAAAAAAGAACTCCCGCGGTAAAAGAGTTATACCGGAAATGGAAGGAGGCGGAGACTGCCTACAAAGCCGCTAAATGTCGAAAAAGCAATCAGTCTTTACTGGATGATATGGAAGAGAAATCAACAGCCTGTCAAACAGTATCGACTCCTGAGAATGATGAGGCATTCCTTAATGCATGTGCCGCCCTTGAAGCCCGGGTTAAAACCGAGTCTCAGGCAATGAACAATGCACAAAATACCTACGAAGATGCGTTCAAGTGCGAATCTGATGCATTTAAAAAAGAAGCAAAGCGTTATTCTAAGTATGAGAAATCCGTTTTTGCGATTCTTGAACAAAATTTCAAACAACGCAAAACTGAAGTGCTGAAAGTAAATAAGATGTTAATTGATTTTCTGAAGGAGCATAGCGATTCGGCCAATCCGTAGAGATGAAATTGTTTTTTAATTAGACCCAATCGCATCAATGTTTTTTGGATTCTCTTTTAAATTTTTGTGACGTTGGTAGAGTATATGTGCACTCGGCCAATGCTTTAAATTAATGCGCGAAGCCATGGGAAATGCCGTTGGTTCTGCTGAGATTATTTTCGAATTCAAAGTCCCCATTGCGATTCATGCCGAAGGTGCGACTACCGTAAATTCTTGCTTTTCAAATGGATCCACACAAGATATTAGTTCTTTCGAAGTTTTGATTAGAAAAACCACTTGACAAATTGGAAATGCTTGACAGACTTTTCGATATTCTATGAATAAATCAGGTGTAGTTAGGGAACAAACAGGCTCGAGTTCAGCCAACGGCGGTTCTGCTATTCCTCCCGGTGAAAAATCTTCGGCCATGGCTTCGAAAGTGATTTTTACGGTAAATTGTGCGCTTTTGGCCGCTGCCATCGCCGGCTGCACGGCCGCCATCGTGCTATATTACCTATCGGCCCCCATTGCCCTGTGGATTATCCTCGCCGCCGCCGCAGGCGGAGCCGTGACAGGCGTACTCCTCTCCTGTGCGTCATTTACCTTACTTGCAGCAATAAACGTGGTTCGCAATCAAAGGAGATCTCTACGATCAATCGTCGAAAGCAACAAAATAATTTGGCTCAAGATGAAACTTGCAAAACTTCGCACCATTCAAGCAAGTCAAAAATTTCCGTTGCCAGCAACCCAAGCAAGCAAAATAAAATTCTCGAAAATCTACACAGCTCAAGCAGGCGAGATGAAATTTTTGAAATTTCAGACAATTCAAGCGAAATCCAAATTAAAAAAAATAATTGCGCATCGCACCACGCTTAGCACTAAATTAACTACTGAAACAAAAGGGAAATAAATATTTTGAAAAATGTACTAGTCGGGAAGAATTCATTGAAAAAGCAAAAAAACATTGTCTGAACTCTCCACGAATTAGACAATTTTTGCATGTAATTTACAAAAATGTAGCTTTCCCATGCATTTTCCCATGGTATTATCCATTCGAACTACTTTACAATTGACTGGAAAAATCATTTGACGCACCGCAAATATTAAACAAACTGTTAGTCAACTATGGATGCACAGCGACTAAATTGTGACGACAATGGTATTTTGCCGGCGGGAAAAAATGATGGGAATAATCAACCCCCCATCCCGAGCCGACGCCTACATCGACAATTCTAAATGCGGTCATAGTGGTAGGATGCGCAGCTTTGGGCGCTGCCATCGGCGGTTGCACGGCAGCTATTATAATGCACTGCCTGGCGACTTCCATTGCCCTATGGATCGTGGCCGCCTCCGCTGCAGGTGGAGCCGGGCTAGGCGCGCTCCTATGCTTCCTCTACTTTATCGTCGGCGACAACGACCAAAATAATGATGAAAATTTTGAAAATCCGGCCCCTGTTGAATTATTACATGATAGCGATTTAAATCCATCAAAACAGCCAGAACAAAAGATCGACCAAGTTTCACTAACGGACAGTTCGAAATCGGAAGAAGAATTTCTCAAATCTATTAAAATATCCGAAGCAGATACGACTCCGCAAAAATTAATCCAATCGGATCATTCAAACCTGGAAAATGAACTAGCTTCGTCGCCAGTTACTAGTGATAACCCAAGCCAGTCAAGTCACCTAAAATCGAATAAAAGTGAAAAGCAATTGCAAAGTAAAACGAATACTTTGAATCCAGAAAGTATTGAAATAAACAAACAACAAGTAGCTAACCTAAAGAAAATAGCGAATGAAGAGAAATATCAGTTAGAGCAACTATTCAAAAATATCAAAAATAGACATAACGAGTATATCGATTATAGCTATAATATTCTATATATCAAAAAAGATAGTGAAAAAATAAATGACGGCTTACACAATGTTGAATTGAATATGGAAAATGCATTAAGTGCAATTAATGCAGACAATATAAATGACTTGAATAAATGCATTAATGACATAAAAAATATTGTAATACAAATTGGGGAACTTTCCAGTGCAATAGAAACTTGCATCTCCCATATTGTCACTGAATTGCCTAATGTAATAGATGGAAATATAAAGAATTTAAACGCTCTCATAAACAATAAAAATCAAACCATAACGGAAACTTTCAGAAAATCCATAAATAATTATTTAGAAAATGCCGAAGCAGCTCTTGCCCGTATAAAGGGAAAAAAGGAGCCACTGCAAAAAAGTGAAATTGTGGAGTTGTGTAATTTAAACAAAGAAGTAAAGCGCTATATTTGTGATTATGGTGAGCATGCTGACATAATGGGAAATATTGATATAATTTCACACAAAATACGGTTTGATGATGATATGCATAACGCCTTTGTTGAATATACTACTAGCATAATTGAAGAAGCTGAAAATGGAAAGCTTAAAACTAAAGATGAAGTAACATTACGCATTGAAAATATTGCTATTGCTGCGAATGCATTTAATGGAAAAGATAAGTATGAGTGTGACCTCAAAACCTTTAAATCTGCTCATGCAGATAGTAATATGGCAACAGCGATAGAAGCCTTACGCAAGCAGATTGAAGCTATAATTGTAATTGAAATGGACAATGGTAAAATTTCCTTCAGAGATACAAATGAAATTTTCCCCAAATTAAATATTATTTCTTTAAAAACTGAAAAGCTATTGGTTATTAATGGCATAAGTAGTGAGAAAGAAAATTTAGTCAAAAGTATTACATCTGCTATACAACCCATTTCCACATCATTCATTTCGCGTCTTACACTGAGCAAATCTTTATCCAATGAAATTAAAAGTTTAGTGGAAAAAACATTGGCGGAAGAAATTCGAGAAATAATTAATTATAGCGATGAACAAGATCAACTGCCGGATAGTTGTATATTTTCAAAAAACTCAGCACCTCAAAAGACTCCATCAGCTAAATTTAGCGATGCCATTACAGAAAGGTGGAATTTTATAAAAACCGCAAACGACCAAATGAGTGAAATAAAGAATGCAGTAAGCAAGATAAATAAGGGAAAAAAGAAAATTTTTTCTTCCTCGCGGAATAAATTCAGTGAAGATATTTTCAAAGTATGTTTCAAATGGGGAAATGAAACATGGACCGAATTCATCAAAATCACAATGCAAAAATTGAATGAATTTAAATTGAGTCTTTCCTCATAGGCAAATGATTGTAATCATACCCTGCCGAATGATCTGCAGTCAACGCAACAGGGACAATAGTAGCTTTGGGACAATAAAAGCTTGCATGCTGGATGAATTTTTGAGAACTAAAGGCAGAGAGAAATTCCACGGGAAAAATAGAAATAATAAAAAAAACCTACACAAAAGTCCAATCTCTCTCCGTACCTCCGCTATTAGAGATCGCCGAAATGCCAATTTTTCAGCCACCATTTTTTCGTCGGCAAATCATAAAAACTTAAACTTTGTCACTCTAGCTGTTTGGTCCAATTGTAAAAGATTTAACATATTTTAATGGGCACTGAACGCAATTCCATTGGTCCAACCCAATGTGAATACGTTACTTGCAATCTTGAAAAATTTTTACAATTGCTAAAAAAATTGCTTGCCAAATTATTAATATTTAGCATCATACTGAAAGAGTAAGGATAGGAGTGGCCAAATAACTATGTTTTCCGCGGGAAAAAATACTCTGCCGTCAGTGATGGGTGAGGAAAATGATAAAATCACCAATTCTGAGGCAAAGTCAACGCCCGCAAATCTAAAAGTGGCCCCAATGATTGGGTGTGCGCTTTTGGGCGCTGCCATCGGCGGTTGCGCGGCAGCTATTATAATGCACTGTCTGGCAGCTTCCATCACCCTATGGATCGTGGCTGCCTCCGCAGCGGGGGGATCGGACTAGGTGTGCTCCTATGCAAAATTTGTTTTACTGCCTGCGGCGGCGACAGGGCTGATTCGGATACCGTATTGGATATCGATGATTCAAGCAATGATTTAAGTGTAACTGAGAACCAAATTCCGCAGATGGAGCAATTGCAAAATGAAAATAACATTAATGCAAAAATGCAAAATGAAAATAACATTGACACACAACCGCAAAATGAGCACACTACTACGGTATATGACCAACAAATAGAAAAATTGAGGCAGCACGCGGGCAAAGAAAGTTTGGAATTAAATGGGTTATACATACAAGTAAATAAAATCTGGAATTACTTCGCTAGTGTTAGAAGTGCTACGCGCGAAAAAGAGGACATCGAATCATTGTGGAAATTATGAAATCAAATCGAAATTGGCATGGAAAAAATAAAGGGCGATATCATTAATGATGACATTGGCGATCTCAATAAATACATTGAAAATGTGAAAGAAATCGGAAGTCAATTAAATGATTTTCATTGCGACATAGAGGAGCGCTATTTCGATGATAATAAAAAATTACTCGTGGCAATAGAAAACCAAAAGGATATTTTGTCAAAAATATTGTCGCTGAACTCAAACAAAATATCTCCCCCTTTAAGGGACGAAGTAATGAAGTTTGTGAGTGAACTTTGTAATACTAAAAATACGATAGCATTGTGGTATTTAGAAGAAGATAAGAACACAGCGCTTATTAAGTTGGAAAATAAAGCAAATCTCTATGTTGGCATATGTGGCGAAATAGCCCAAATGGCTGAAAGTAAAATTCATAATCCAGATACAACCGAGACAATGGAAATAAACTCTCCTATTAGCGAAGAAATGCAAGCCGTTAAGAATAAAACTGATAATCCAATTGCGATAGAAAATTCTACTCCAAGTGCGGTGAGTGATCAACAACAATCTGATACTTGGTTTACTTACGGCAAAAAAGGAATTTTTGCTTTCCTTGGCGGTGTGTTTAAAAAACCAAACGAAACAAAAAAATAATCATATCGATGGAAGCCCCGCGGCGAATACCCATGTGAAAATTTTCGATGGCAATTCGCAAAAATTCTTGCTTGCTTCAGATAAAAAATAATAATTGGCCCATGGCCGAGTCTCATAGATCGAGGAAACAGGTAATATTGCCCGCAGTCATTGGCGCCTTTCGCAGCGGAAACGTCTTGGAAAATTTGCAGAAAATTCTTGAATCCACCGACCTACCATTCGGCGCACCGTGTGCCGCAGCTATCCGCCGAAGTCTCATTCTGAGTGCGCTGGGTTTGCCTCTGGAAGATGGTGGAGCCAAGATGCAATTGGACGATGCCATTGCCGCCATGGAAAATAGAAAAAACCCTCAAATGCCTCCATTGACGGTCATGGGCTGCGCTTGCCACCGCTGCCGGGGAGGAACGATGCGGGTTACCGATCTCTGCCAAAATTGCGTCGCCAAGCCCTGCATGGCCGCCTGCCGATTCGGCGCCATCTCGCCCGCAGAGGGCGGAAGGTCAGCGATCGACGAAAAAATTTGCAAAAAATGCGGCATATGCGCCAAGGCGTGCCCATACGGCGCCATTGCTAAGACCATCGCTCCCTGCGAAAGGGCGTGCCCAGTGGGGGCCATGGGAAAGGACAAAATGGGATTTGCCTCCATTGACTATGAAAAGTGCATTTACTGCGGAAAATGCATGGCCGCTTGTCCGTTTGAGGCCATTCAGGTGCGCAGCCAATTGCTGGATGTTCTGCGGGAAATGCGGGACGGAAAATCGGTAATCGCCTTCGCTGCCCCGGCCGCATTTGGACAGTTTTCCTGCTCCGCGGAACAGCTACACCGAGCCCTGAAAAAAGTTGGTTTCAGCAGCGTCTATGAGGTGGCTACCGGCGCGGAGGAGACATCGATCGAGGAGGCAGAGGAGTGGGCAGAGCGGATGAAAAATGGACAAAAATTTATGACAAGCTCCTGCTGCGCTGCGTACAATATATTGGTAAAAAAGCACATACCAGAGTTAGTCCCATTTGTCTCGCACACGAAAACACCCCTATACTACACCGCCGCCCGGGCGAGGAAGGAGTGTGCCGATGGCATTTTTGTATTTATCAGCCCATGCATCGCAAAATATGAGGAAGTTCACGCCAATGAAAATGTTCAATTTACCATCACCTCCGAGGAATTGGCAGCACTTTTCGAGGCCCGCGAAGTTAATCCCGCCGCCGAAGAGCCGGAAAAATTTTCCATCGATACGGCCAAGGAAGCGCGGGAATTTGCCCTCAGCGGGGGAGTATCGCGGGCAATCGGCGCCCTAAGCACTGGCAGCGAACCGCTATTTGTTCCCATCGATGGTATTGACGGGGAATCTACAAAGGAATTGCGCACCTATGCCAGAGAGGGAATTTGCGAAAAAGGAAACATGATTGAAGTGATGTCTTGCCCGGGAGGATGCGTTGGCGGGTGCGGCAATTGCCGATCCATCTCCATGGCCCAGAGGCAAATAAAAGGTTACGCATCCGAGGGAGAAGCCATTAGAGATAAATATTCCAAAGATTCTTGACTTTTCCATTGCAATCGCAAAAATGTAGGCGGAGGAAGAATATAATGGTAACAAAATGTAAATCGAATGCTTGCAATTGTTCAAATTGCGCGGAAGTGGATCTTCCCAATGAGCCATTGGATACGCTTATCAGAAGAGTAAAAGCAGCACAGGCCAAGTATGGCACATTTTCCCAGGAGGCAGTGGATAAAATTTTTCGCTCCGCTGCGGCCGCGGCTGCAAAGGCATCGGCAGAGCTGGCAGAAATGGCCGTCAAGGAAACGGGCATGGGAATCGTTGCGGATAAGGTGATAAAAAATCGATTCGCCTGCGAGTTTATCTACGAGCGCTATAGGGATGTGCCGACCTGCGGGATTATCAACCGCGGCGGATCAAAGGACATGCGCATTGTGGCAAGTCCATTGGGCGTAATTGCGGGGATCATTCCAACGACCAATCCCACATCAACGACCATTTTCAAAATACTTCTCGCACTGAAAACGCGCAATGGAATTATTATTTCACCGCATCCTCGGGCTGCACAGTGCATCGTTGCGGCTGCCCGCTTACTCCACGAGGCCGCCGTTGCAGCCGGAGCACCCCAGGACATAATTGGATGGATTGCTGCCCCAACCGTCGAATTGACCAATGAGCTCATGCGGCATCCATCCGTCGATGCAATCCTTGCAACCGGCGGTCCGGGCATGGTGAAGGCCGCCTATTCCAGCGGAAAACCTGCCCTCGGCGTCGGCCCAGGGAATACACCGGCCGTCATCGATGAGGAAGCGGATGTGCCATCGGCCGTGGCCCATGTCATCCGCAGCAAAACATTCGATCACGGCATGATTTGCGCATCGGAGCAGTGCATCATTGCCCATGCGGCTGTCTATGATCAAGTGAAGGAGGAGCTGTGCAAAGGAGGTGCCCACATTCTCAATTCCAAAGAATCGGCAGCACTCGGCGCCATTATTCTGACCGAAAAGGGAGTGAATCCGGACATTGTTGGACAGAGCGCCTACATCATCGCCAAAATGGTCGGATTGGAAATTTTTCCCCTCACAACCGTGCTCGTCAGCGAGGAAAAATCTCTGGATGCGTCAAATCCCTATGCCCATGAGAAATTATCCCCCATTCTCTCCCTTTATAAGGCAAAAAACTTTGAAGAGTCCGTTGAAATGGCTCTGAGGCTTATCACACTCGGCGGCCTAGGGCACACATCGGTCATCCACACCAGCGAAAAAAATGCAAAGAAATTGGAATACTTTGCGAACCACATGCCCACGGGACGGATTTTAGTGAATGCTCCATCCACCCAGGGCGCCATCGGGCTGTGCAATGATGGCATGACGCCGTCACTCATGCTTGGCTGCGGATCCTGGGGCGGAAACTCTCTATGCGCCAATGTTGGCATTGAGCATTTGCTCAATAATAAGGTACTCGCCGAGAACCAGGGAGACCTATCCATCGGGGATAAGCTGCGCAATTCCTAAAAATTCCCCGCGGCGGAAACCACGCAAGGATCAAATCATTGCATGCCGATCGCCGCGGGAAATTTCCCCCCGCAATGAATAGTTACTGCTGCTGTGGCCGATCGGATTCTAAAAAATCTCCGATGGTGCATATTTCATTCTTATAATTGCCATTATTTTTACAGGAATTGATTTCATTTTGCAACTGCTCAGCCCCGTATTCCATTGCCTTGATAGACAGCGAAATACGTTGATTTGCCGAGTCGATATTAATGATGCGAGCGGCAATTTCCTCATCCACGCTGAGGATGTCGCGGACCTTGTCAACGCGCCCTTCGCGGATCTGCCCAACGTGGATAAATCCCTCCATGTTGTGCTTTAGGCTGACAAAAACACCGAAATTGGTTAATTTGACCACCTTTCCCTTCACCACATCACCCACCTTAAAGTATTCGTCGAGTTTCTCCCACGGATTTTCGTTGAGTTGCTTGATGCCAAGGGAGATGCGATGACTATCCGGGTCATTGGATATGACCACCGCTTCCACAATTTCACCGGCCTTGAAATGGTCTTCCAAGTTTTTCAATTTCTTTGTCCATGACACATCGGAAATGTGAATCATCCCATGGACGCCCGGTTCCAGCTCAATAAAAGCGCCGTAGTTGGTGAGATTTTGCACCGGACCGCTGACCACGGTTCCCGTTGGGTATTTGAGCGTGATTTTTTCCCACGGATTATCCTCCAATTGTCGCAGTCCCAGAGCGATCTTTTGCTCCTTCGTTTGAATTCCGATGACAACGGCTTCCACCTCCTCGCCGATGCGCAGGATGTCGCTGGGCTTATTGATCTTCTTCGTCCATGACATTTCAGTGATATGGATGAGACCTTCAACGCCATCTTCCAACTGGATAAATGCCCCGTAATGGACAAGATTGACGATCTTTCCATGGACACATGCGCCGATAGGGTAACGCTGCTCGATGCTGTCCCAGGGATTGGGAATCGTCTGCTTCAATCCCAGGGAAACTCTTTCTTTTTCCCTGTCAATGTCAATCACCATGAGAGAGAGTATCTCGCCTACGCGTACTACCTGATTGGGGTGGGTCACCCTTCCCCAGCTCATATCGGTGATGTGGAGTAGGCCATCGATTCCGTCGAGATCGATGAATGCTCCATAGTCGGTAATATTTTTGACGGCACCTTTGACCATGCTGCCCACTTTTAGTTCATCGAAGAGCTGGCGTGATTTTGTCTTACGCTCCTCTTCGATGAGTTCGCGGCGGGAAATGACGATGTTTTTCCGCTCAAAGTTAATTTTGACGACCTTGAAGCTATAGGTGCGTCCAATGAATTGTTCCACGTTTTTTACCGGTTGAATATCCAATTGGGAAGATGGTAAAAAGGCATCCACACCAATATTGACCAGCAGTCCTCCGCGGGTTTTCCCCTTGATTTTTCCAACCACAACGCTGCCTTCTTCCGTCGTTGCAACGATGCGTTCCCAGTTTTTTTGCTGACGCGCCCGATCGTAGCAAAGGACGGGGCTCCCATTTTCATCCTCCAGCTTTTCGATGTACACTTCAATTTCCTGACCCACCTGGATATCCCCGGGATCGTCAAATTCCGAAAGTTTTACAAGCCCGTCGGCCTTTGCACCAACATCAATCACCACGTCGCTTTGACGAATTTCAACGACGATTCCACTCACAATCTGCTCGGCTTCGAGTCGTGCCATTGCACTCCCGGCCAGCAGCTCTTCCATAATATTTTGCATAGCAATGCCTCCGAGACAATCGGAGGGTTAAAGGTTAATAATTTGAAGACCAAAGTGTTTGCATATTTCTTACTACACTTCCAACCCCGTGACTTTCTACGCTTTCGCCCGCGATGCAAGATTTATTTTTTTCAATGGGCATTTTGTGCCTATATTCCTCATTATCAGCAAATTCGAACAATAATGAAATTTTATTGGAAAGATTTGACAAATTGCTAAGAAGATTTGATAATCAGATGTTATGTTGGCAAAGCACGTGTTAGGTAGGTGGAAGTATTTATGGGCGGTCTTGGCAGCATTTGCGCTCGTTGCCAATGGTTCCAAGGTTGACGGCAAATTGCTAGGCAGTTCATTTGGCTGCGACGAATCAACCGACGATCCATTTGGCTATGTCGTTATTTCCCATAGCCAATGGGACACGGCGGCCGAAAAAAGCACACACAGAAATGACCTCTTCGGTTTGGTAGCCGGTGCCGATTGCGCATGGCACGTGGATGAGTACTCGCAAAATTCCCTCCTACGTATGGGTGTGTTTGGGGGCTATTTGAGTGGCAAACTAAAGTGCAGCAAGGATGGAAGTCACCGTGACAGCGAAACATTTCTCGGTGGAATTTTTAGCACGCTGAAACACAGGAGGACCAGTGGGCTCAAAACAAATGCCGATGCGAGCATTGGATTTTCCTATGCATCCAATAAATTGCACCGCTACTATGACGCCCAAAAAGAACTGGTGCACACCTACGACAGCACAGATCTCTTTGCCTTTGGCACTGTGACCCACAATTTACTGTGCTATGGGAACTGGCAATGCGGCCCGTGGATGGGATTCAATTGCCACCGCATTCAGCAAAAAAAATACACCGATTCCACGGCCTATGACGCGACATACAGCGTTGCTGCTGCCGACCAAGATCTGATTAATTTAACCCTCGGCATCAGCGGAGAGTGTGAATTTTCCGGGACAGACAGGGTCAATCGCCTCATGCGGGCCCATGTGAAACTGGGATGGGGCTGCCGTCCGGTCCGGCCCAAGGGAGATGCAAATTTTTCCATGCAGGGCCTGGATGCATTTCTTCCAGTGCTGGGTCCCGGAAATCGCCACTTCAAAGTCGCCAACGTTGGCTTCCACTACACCGTGAACCGCTATTGGGATATTTTTGGATCATGGAACGGCACTTGCAGCAAGAATTTTGTCAATAACGTGCTCGTTGTCGGAGCCTCCTATAACTTTTAATGGAGTGATTTTCTCCGTTGGAAAATTTACAACGACACGCATGGAATTAACTTGCGCACTGATTTAATAATACGCGAATCGCAAAATTCCCGAAAAGCTGTTGTCGAAAAATTTTTCCTGGCCACAAAATCATTGCGAGACAGAAAGTTGGCCTACCGATGTTGGCAAAAGGCTTCAAGGAAGATGGGGAACACCAATTCCTGAAATTGGCTACGCTTCGCATCTCCATCGACAGCAGATGCAAGAAAAAAAATTGCTCAAAAAATGCTCCCTCGTTGGGACCTAATTGCAAAATTTAAGAACGTTTTTGGGCAAAATCATCGCACCTTCATTCGCCTAGGGCCGCATTCCTAGCCATTTGTATGGGTGACTTGGCCGTAAATTTAGGATGCTAAAATCGGGAATGAAATTTTGCAATTCGCGTCTAACGATATCATTTGGCGATTAAAAGCACCCACGGGATGCAAACATCTTTCGATATTCCATCACTTTTTTCCCGCCCCGCGATGGTTTGTTCGCATTGCGAAAAATCGAAAAAATTTTGCCACCAATTCCTTTAATCTCCGCCACGGAATGGCCAAAAACTGAAACACCCGGAGCTCGCCTTTTTTTCCGCCGCCTGCCGTCTAATTTCCGCCGCATCTGCACCCGCTCGCTGTCTAATTGCTGCTATCTCCTCATCGGCTTTTCGCCTTTTTTCTGCTAGCGCTGCCTTTGCTCGCTGCTCTTTTTCCGCTAGCGCTGCCTTTGCCAACTGCTTTTTTTCCGCTATCTCGGCATCAATCCGCTGTCTCCTTTCCGCTATCTCCACATCAACCCGCTGGCTCCTTTCCGCTATCTCCGCATCAACCCGCTGGCTCCTTTCCGCTATTTGCCGTCTGATTTCTAAGGCCCTTTCGTTGGCTTTTTCAAGCCTAACACCGGCAGCCCGCTCTTCTGCAATCGCTGCAGCCATTTCCGCTCGCAATTCGGGCGGAACGCTATTTATTTTGGCTTCATCTGAGAGTTCGTAGGGAATTTTTTTGATTTTTGAATTTTCCTCACCGTCTACAGCGGTTGATTTCCTGCACTTTTTTTTCTTTTCCCCCTGATTTATTTCCCTAAACGAATCTGAAAATTCAGGCATTTTTCCCGACTTTATTTCATCAATGGCTCCATTAATTTCAGCTACGGCAGCTCGCAATTCATCAATTTTATTGTAGGCATAAACGAGATTTTCTTCAGCCTCGGTTTCCGGCTGAAAATTTCGCCTGGTCTCGGGATTCGCTATTTGCTGCGCCCTTTCCGCATTTCGCCCGCCAATGTGAGAAATTTCTCTCTCCGCATTGCGGTGAACAATCATTTCAGCTTCCTGAAGAGTGAGGCCTCTGTCCTGCGCGTCTTCGAGCCATTTCTTAATGGGATCTCGCAAAAGCGGACAAACCTTCAACCACGTCGCAATATTAATTTTGGAATCGTCATCGGCCGGCGAATTAAAATTTCTATAGGGACCAAGGTCATATGCATACGACCCGTAGTATACCTCCCCCGTATCCATGTCCTCCACCCGATGTCTAACACTTGGGCGGCCACCGCCCATTCTTTCTGAACCATTCATCTGTAATGCTCCCACGTACCTTTTCACTTATTTATTTTCGCCATTAAAGCCAATGAATGTCCTACTGAACCAATTTTGAGTGTCATACATGGCCCTCCTTCTTGTTGCTTCAGCATCCGCATTGGCCCGTACTTGCGCAGCTCGTGCCTCCGCATCAGCTCGCTTATCTTCGAGTTCAATCTTTGCATCGGCAAGCTTTGTTTGTGCATCTGCCTCTGCTTTGGAAAGCCTTTCTTGTGCATTTGCCTCTGCTTTGGAAAGTCTTTCTTTTGCATCTACCTCTGCTTTGGAAAGCCTTTCTTTTGCAGCTACCTCCGCATCAGCTCGCTTTTTTTCGCCTTCAACCTTTGCCTCGACTAGTTTCGCATTTGCATTCGCAAGGTCAGCTGCTGCCTTTTCAAGTTCAAACTTTAGTTGACCTAACTCTTTGTTTTGCTCCTTGACTTCTTCTACCGCTTCCTCCACATGTTGCCACATTATGCTGCGTTTGTCTGGGCTGGCTGCCATCCACAGAGCGGCGCTAAGCGCCACGGAAGAAGCAGAGGGCAAATTATAGTTTTTGATAGAATCAAGCATGACAATCAAAGCCTGAGACTGATTGCACGATGTGCAAATTGCATCGTATCTGTTTTGATCTTCATCGGAAGGTTTTCCCGTCGCACTGAAAATTCTTCCTTCGAGTGCAATTTGTTGCCTATGAAGGCGATCCGAATACAATTGAATGGCTGATATTGACATAGTCTTTTCTCCTTTATTTGAGCACGACCTGGCCAATCTTTGCACATGCACAAGCCAGCCACGCCGTTGCGTAAGGGAACAAGAGTTTTTTCAAAAAATCAATGGCATTTTTGCTTTTTACGAAAAAAGAATAAATGTGAAAGTTGGTTTCTGATTAATGCAGAAAAGTTGCATTTTAACTTTGCGAAAAATATGTTTATGCTAATGAATTAAAATAGTGTTTTTCACCCTAAATTACAGCGCGAACCGATGGCCTTTTTCCCGCCGCATCTGTATCCGCTCGCTGGCTCATTTTCCCATTTTTACGGAAAAATTTTGAAATACCTGGATCTTTCCCTAAAATTTGCCGTTTTCCCATGGCAGCGCGCTCCAATGTCATTTGTAAATGGCTAAAAAGGCCAAATTTTTTACATCCAACCTCTTTGCCCATTTGAGAGGATGTGCACAACGAGGTTTTTGGCGGCATGGCTCGGTGGGCGCACTCTTTTACAGGCACAAAATTTGGACTAAAATGCACCTCATTGTGAACTAAAAGCAAACTCAATAGCAAAACCGGAAGACATGGAAGATGACGTGTCAATTTCCCTACGCATCGACGCAGATATAAAAAAATTGGGAGTAATTATCAACATCATCGGAAGAATAAGCCTTGGATTGACTCCCATATCCCTACTCGCAATAGAAATTGCAAGCACCACATTGATAATTTCAATAATACCCGCCATAGTTACATTTGTAGTTGGAGTATTTGTCATACCATTTTTTTTAACTATTGGATATGAAATTTACAAAAAAAAGATAGAAGAAAATTTGAAATCAATCGATGGAAGCATGGAAAAGGATCTGCCTTTGAAAGATTTAGACTAGCCGAAGAATTTTTCGGGAAAACCCAAATTCGCATGGACAGATAGGAGAACAACCACCAAAAACCGCCGCATTGCATACGCCGGCCTGACGAGCCCTATTGGGTGCAGGAGCTGGATTTGAACCAGCGACCTTCAGGTTATGAGCCTGACGAGCTACCAGACTGCTCCATCCTGCAAACACCAGTCGTTCTAAGGCACCGTATGGGGGAGTCAATAAGTTTTTTGAATTTATTTTGAAATTTTAAAAAATTTTTTTGCCCTGTGTCGGTGCCGAGGCCATGCGCACCACTCACAGGACGGCGCCGCTAATTTCGCGGCATAATGACACGGCCCAGTGCCTGTATGGTAATCTCCTCCGTCAATTCCTGGTGAGATATTACTGGCAAATCATAGAGATCCAATTCGATGAGTTTCCGCACATAGCGGCGAATGTCCATGGAGGTCAAAAGCACCGGTTTTTTATCCAATTTGGACAGATCGCCAACTTCCTGCTTGATCCCACGGAGAATGCGCTTGGCCGTATCCGGCTCCAGGGCAAGATAGCTCCCTGCAGAGGTCTGTCGAATTGCCTTGCGGATGACATCCTCGATGACTGGATCGAGAAGGTAAGCAGCCAAAATATTCTGCCCGCCGCTGAATTTGTAACTGATGTAGCGCTTCAACGTTGTGCGCACATAGTCGGCCAGGAGGACCGGCTCTTTTTCCTTCTGCCCCCAGTCGATGAGAGCCTGCAAAATGGCCTTGAGATTGCGGATGGAAACTCCTTCCTGCACCAAGCGCTGTAGAACTTCTGTAATTTTTTGCGCGGGGAGAATGCGCATCACTTCCCGCACAATTTCCGGCGAGCTTTTCTCAAATTGCTCCGTCAGGAAGCGTGTCTCCTGGAGGCCAAGGAAGTCACTGGCATATCGCTTGAGCACAAAGGAGAGATGGTAGGTGAAAATTTCTGGAGTGCGCAAAAACTTGATACCTGCCTTTTCCAAGCGACTCACATGTTTTTCGGAGACCCAAAGGGCCAGCAAATTGGGTAAAAATGGCTTTTCTTCCTGATAGGGAATATTGAGAATGTCTAAATTTTCCTTCGATTCGCGCACAATCACCGAATTTGCCAATATCTTACCCTGGGATATGGGCACTTCGTGGAGCAGCACCTGATAGCTTCCCGATTCCAGATGCTCATTGAAGCGCAGATGAATTCCGGGAAATGGCACACCCAGATCATGGTATAGGGCTCGACGAATCTGCATCAATTGCTCATTGAGGGTATCTGCCTCGATGGAGGATTCGATGGATGTGGCCACGTCAAGCATGAGCGGAACAGTGATGGAAAATGGCTCCTCCTTTTCCTCGGTAACTTCGGGGGCAGCGCTCTCCGCATCACCCTTAACCCCTGGCTTCGACGCCGAACGCCGCTTTTTCCCAGCCTTGCCCTGGGAAGCATGGAGGAAAGTTCGTCCGGCGACGAGAATTGCCCCACCGAGAATGATGAAGGGAACCTTTGGAAATCCAGGAATTGCCATGAAGAGGATGGCCATGGATCCGGCGATCACCATGGCCTTTGGCTGGCCAAGAACCTGCTTGAAAATTTCTGCGCCGAGGGGTGTTTTTTCCTCCGATGCGACGCGGGTAACGATAATTCCTGCGGTGATGGAAATGACCAGGGCGGGAATTTGAGAAACCAGACCATCGCCAATGGTTAGAATGGAATAGACTTTTACCGCCTTTTCCATGAGCATCCCCTTCTGGCTCACACCGATGATTAGCCCTGCAATAATATTAATTGCGGTGATAATAAGACTGGCAATGGCGTCACCCTTGACGAATTTCATGGCACCGTCCATGGCGCCGTAGAGCTGATTTTCTTTTTCTAAATTTCCGCGGCGACGCTTTCCCTCATCGGCGTCAATGGTTCCGGCACGCATGTCGGCATCGATGCTCATCTGCTTACCGGGCATCGCGTCCAAAGTGAAGCGGGCAGCCACCTCGGCCACGCGCTCCGATCCCTTGGTGATGACAATGAATTGAACGATGAGAATGATGAGAAAGATCACCGCTCCAACAACGAAATTTCCTGCAACGACAAAGTTTCCAAATGTGTGGATGATCTTTCCCGCATTGGCATGGATAAGAATCATACGCGTCGTTGTGATATTGAGCGCCAAGCGAAATAGCGTTGTGAACAAGAGTAAACTTGGAAACGTTGAAAACGCCAGCACATTGGGTATGTAAAGTGCCATCATCATCATAACGACTGCGATGGACAAATTGACGGAAATCAGCACATCCAGCAGACCTTCAGTAACCGGCATGATCATCAATGAGATGATGAGGATGACGAATCCCGCTAGAAACATATCGCTAAATCGGCCGATGCGTAAAACACCGCCCTCTATTCTATCGGCTAAGCTCACGATTTAATTCCTTTCTTGCTATGAATCTTAAAAATTTTTTCCACAGTCCCTCCTGGGGCTGTGCTTTTACGGCCTTTTCTGCATCGTCCTTTGCCACGATTTCAGCCTTAGCCACAATTCTGGCTGATGTGACAATGGCGCGTGACTTTTTGCTTGCATCGACACGTTGATTTTCCGCCTCGAGAAACAGTTGTAGTTCCTTCCTCGCCTCGCGGCGGCGACGCAGGTGCCACAGAATGTTTCCCCGCAAAAGATGATAGCCACTGAGTTCCTGCAGATTAAATTCCACCACATTGACCTTTTCAATTTCATGGAGTGCCACCGAATAACTGCCGCCGGCGGCGACGCAGTAGGCGTAGGTAAGGCGAATGATGGGCACGGGATTATCCAGTTCGCAAAGCGTCTGATAAATAATTCGCGCCGCATCATTCTTGCCGTATTGCAGGTACAGATATCCCAGCAATTCCAAAAAATCTTTATCTTCACCTTTCACGAATTTCTAGCCCATTAAGATCATTAAACGATATTGTTCAAGCAATTCATTTCTTCCCGTTTCTTCCCGCAGATGCGTTTCCAGAAGCGACAAAAGAGCTTTAATCTCCTCCGTTTCCTCTCCGTTTTTCTCGGCGGACAACTTCCGAAGGGAGTCGCAGAGAGAGATGAGGCAACGGCGGAAATGCACCGGCAAAAGCAATTGACGATTTTTTATATTTGGCCGCAGCGCGTCAATGAGAATCGACTCAAATGTTTTTAAGTCAATGATTTCCTGCAAGCGCTCCTCAATTCGACCATCGCTGGGGCCAATTTCCCCCCTTTCGGGAAGCCTAGGTACCCTTTGCTGATTTCTATTGGTGGTAATTTTTTCCAGGCCGATGTCTAGGGAAAATTTTTCCGGATCAATGGGCTTCAGCGGCGTCTGTCGCTTTGGCTTTAATTGTGAACTCTGTTGGCGCTGATCCATGGTATCTAACTAGACATGTAGAAGTTGTGTCTGCGCCTGCAGGAGCTGGTTGAATGCCTGTGTAAATGCAGCTGCGTGGCAGTCGCACGCGGGAAGATCGATGAGAAATCCAACGCGGCCACTTTCATCGGCGACGAGATTCATGGCATAGCCAACGAGCCGTGATGGGTCGCAGGACTGCATGGCCCGAAAAATGCGCTCCGTTGTCAATCGCTCACACTCGGTAAAAATGTAAGTGAGTGCACGGCCATCGATGGAGAGGTCAAAGTGCAAGCTGCCTGATTCTCCGAGGAAAATGACAGCAATTTTGTCCTCCGACAGCGAGGGCGCATCGAGATGCATCATCGCACAAAATTTTTCCACTTCTTCCATAGCCGTCACAGATTTTTCTCCTATTGCACCTCTTCGAATAGCTCATCTTCCCGCTCAATGTAGCGATCGAGTGATCCTTGAATTGCATCGAGAAGGTGCATTCTTAGTTCCTCAGAGCGGTAGGCCTTCAATGAGATCTCCCTGGCAATCTCTCCCAGCCGCGCCAAAATAAATATGCGCACTTCGAAGTCCTCGGCCGGGACATCGAATAGGCCAAGAATTCCATCAACCTGGGCAATGCTCGCAACTGTCCCTTGAAACGCCTTGAGAATTTCCCGCATTATATTGAGTCGCTGTTCTAGTGTGAGTGCCATTTTCGCAATTTACAAAGTAAATTCGTTTCTGTCCATAGAGAAATAAAAAATTATTCCAACTAAAAGAAATTTATATTTGCCGTGAAATTTTGTCCTCTATTTGGGATAATTTGCCGGCTTAAGTACCACATGCACCAAGATTTGTCATCAAAGATGCATTTAAATTAACCCGCCGTCGGGACACCCAGCGAAGCCACAGCTGGGGCGCGAAAAAAACAAAGTGCACTGGGAAGTTCTGGGAAAAATTCGATTCCCTCCGAGCTCCGTTCCCATTTCACCCGCCGGCTAGGCGCTTTCTTTCTCATCGCCACTTGTAATAATGAGTGGTCGAGTGCCAGCGTCGATATTTTCCTTGGTGATGATGATCCGTTTGGCTCCAATGAGCGTGGGTATTTCATAGGAAATATCGTGCATGGTTGACTCGAGAATGGAGCGCAGTGCCCGTGCTCCCGTTTTCATTTTAAGAGCCTTTTCCGCAATTGCAACTATGGCATCTTCCTCTAGGCTTAGTTCCACGCCGTCCATAGCAAATAGGCGCCGGTATTGTTTAATGAGCGCATTCTTAGGCCCAAGCAATATGTGAACTAAATCATCCCTGGTGAGTTCTTCGAGGTGGGAAATTACAGGAAGTCGACCGACAAACTCTGGAATGAGGCCATACTTCGTTAAATCCTCCGCCTGCACCATTGCCAGCGTCGACTTTGAGCCATTTCCTCTGCGTTCGGCCTGCTTTCCATGGCAATTGAATCCGATCACTTTTACACCCAAGCGCTCGTTGATGATTCGATCCAGACCCATGAATGAACCACCGCAAATAAAGAGTATATTTTGAGTATTGACACGAATGTACTCCTGTTCGGGATGCTTTCTCCCTCCCTTCGGAGGCACATTGCAAATGGTACCCTCGAAAATTTTCAGCAATGCCTGCTGCACACCTTCTCCGGAGACATCACGGGTAACGGAAACATTTTCCGTTTTTCGCGCAATTTTGTCAATTTCATCCACGTAGATGATGCCGCACTCCGCCTTTTGAACGTCGTAGCTGGAGGCTTGGAGCAGTCTGAGAACGATATTTTCAACATCTTCACCCACATAGCCCGCCTCCGTCAGCGTGGTTGCATCGGCAATGGCGAATGGGACATCCAAGGCTCGCGCCAGCGTGCGCGCGAGAAGAGTTTTTCCCGATCCCGTTGGTCCAACGAGCAAAAGATTGCTTTTTTCAATTTCCACATCCTCCAAGTCCTCATCAATGTAGGGATGCAGGTCGATTTCATCGTCAATGCAAACCTTTCCCATGGCCAGCAGGCGCTTGTAGTGGTTGTAAACGGCAACGGCTAACGTTCGCTTTGCATACTCCTGGCCGATCACATAGGAATCTAAAATCTCTTTTAGGAATATTGGAGAAATCCGATGTATGGGCAACGGCATAGCCTTATTGCTAATCGGAGTAGACTTTGCGTCGGAATTTCCCAATTTGCTCCCCGGCGGTTTTCCCAGCGCATCGTAGCAAATTTTAACGCAATAATTGCAAATATGTACCCTGCTGGGGCCCTCAATTAATTTTTCAACATCCTCTTGGCTACGGCCGCAAAATGAGCAGCAAGGTGGTTTGTTTGTTTGAGTCATAAGTTTTCCTGTTCATTGCTGTCCCGTTTGGCGCTAATCTCATCGATGATACCATAGGTAATTGCTTCTTGGGCGGTCATATAGAAAACACGATCCGAATCCTTTGTGACCTTCTCCACCGACTGCCCAGTGAGAGAGGATAGTAGATCGTTAAATTTCAATTTCCAACGCAAAATTTCCTTTGCCGCTATGTAAATATCTGCACTTTGTCCATGGGCACCGCCGGACGGCTGATGAATCATGATGCGACTATTGGGAAGGGCATAGCGCTTTCCCTTGGTACCCGCCGCGAGAAGCAGCGTACCAAAGCTCATTGCCTGTCCGACGCAGTAAGTCGCCACATCGCATTGCATGAAATTGATCGTATCAAAAATGGCCATACTGGCAGTAATCTCCCCGCCAGGGCAATTAACATAGAGATTTATATCTTTTCGCGAATCGTCCATTTGCAAAAACAGCAACTGGGCAATGATTGCATTGGCCACCTGATCATTGATAGGTGTGCCAAGGAATACGATTCGATCCTTCAGCAATCGGCTGTAAATATCCCAGGAGCGCTCGGTGCGACCATCTTTCTCATATACATATGGCAGTGGCATATAGTGACTCATTTTTTTTCCTCCATTGCGGGTTCTAGCGATGTTGATACCACTCCAACATTGGCCATGTCCGAATTTTCTACAACATTGCTATCTGTTAATTCTTTCAACTCCACCGAAAGAGGTTTCTCATATCTTTCCGATAATTGCGACATAATTTTTTCAATAACTTTTCCCGTGAGCGCTTTTCTGCGCATATTGTGCGCATCATCTGAATTTTCGGAAAAATTTTTTAGATATTTTTCCATCTCGCTGCGGGTCCGCAAGTTTTCATCCAGCATGGCGGTACGGAAAAGATCATTTGCGTCAACGGACACTTTTTCCTTGCGAGCAATATTTTCAATGATGAATAGCACTTTGAGCGCCTTTTCCGCAAGATTTCTGGCGAATGTCTCTCGCTGTTCCTTTTGCTTCGGCGGGGCATCATCTATTAATTCGCTTAGAAAATATTTTCCATCCTCCAAATGCTTCAGGGCAAATTGCACCTCCGATTCATAGGCATACTTGGGCATCGGAACAGCCGGCAAATCGACGAGAAAACTAAGAATAACTTTGCTCATCTCCATGCGATGGCGAATGCCTTTCAATGTCCTATGGCGCTCGATAACATCCTTGCGCATTCTCTCTATGTCAAGTGCACTGAGTCCATTTTCAAAGGTTTGCGGCGCCCAGGTAAAGCCCAACACTTCCACGGCGATAATGGTGCATCGGTAAATAACCGAGCACCCCGCCAATTCCAATGGATCACAGTCTTCGCCGAAGGCAAAGGCTATGTCCTTCCTATCTCCAACACTCAAACCAACAAATTCCCGGTACGGCAGCGGAGTTTTTGGTGGCCGATTGAAGTAGTCGATCCCCAGCGTTTGCCTCGTCGAACCCCATGCAATTCCTTCTCCCAGTTGTGGGAATTTTTCCGCAACTGGAGTGCCATCGGCCAAGCAGCAGACATATTGGTAAGATACGGCGTCGCTGATTTGACTCGAACGTTTAACGGAGCGATATTGGAGTGTTTCGTCGATGGCTTTTATCGCCATTTGCTTTAACAAATCGTCGTTTTCTTCGCCAACGAAATTGGCCATTTCAATTTTTGTAAAATCGGGAACCTCGACTTCCGGCAGAAACTCCACCTTTAGGGTAAATGTCCATGAGCCGTCGCTATCTAAATGGCTACTTTGATTCGAAGATAGGATAAAAATGATTCGATCGTTTGATTCACCCAGTGCCAGGGTTGCCTTTTTATTCAGAGCTTTTTCAGTTTCCTCTTCGATCATGCGGCTGAAGTGCCGTTCCAAAGTTGCCCTGGGAACTTTTCCAGGACGAAATCCAAAGATTTTCGCACCGGGGGAAATTTTCGCAATAATCTTTTCACGCATATCGGAAACTTCCGCTGCATCAAATGTCACAGTGGCGTCCCGCTGCTGTCCTTCCGTTTCAATAAATTCAATCTTCACAATTTTGCCCTTTCATATTTTCGCAAAAGTCCATTCATCTTGCGTTGCTTTTTGGAAAAAATTAGCAAGATAAAAATGCTGGTCGATGAAAGTTTTAGAAATTTTTGCCATTGATTTTGAGGGCAATGCGCAGAAGGGCGTAGTTGAATTCGGCGTTGTGACGCTGCGCGGGGATCTTATTGAAGATCCGATAAGTGATTTTTGCCACATCGATAGGACCAATTCCATATTTTTTAGCCGCCTCCTTCCCCTAGAAAAGACGGAGGAAAAGGTTCCATTTTTTTCCCATTTTCACCTTTTCCAATCCCTGCGCATGCGCGGTATCCTCGCCGCTCACCACTCGCCAGTGGAAGAGAGTTTTCTGAGGCGACTTTGGCCGACGGCCGGACCGGCAATCGATTGGCTGAAAAGGGAAAGCACCACGCTGTGCTGGGGACCATGGATCGACACATTGTCCCTGTGCCGCCGCCACTTTCCCCATTGGGAATCATTCGTTCTGCAAACTTCGGTGGAACACATGGGGCTAGAAAGGGAAGTTTCAGCGTTGGCCGACGGCATGTGTCCTCCATCGCGCCGCCGGCACCATTGCGCGCTCTTCGACAGCATTGCCTGCGCCGTTGTCCTGCGAAAATTGCTGCAATCCATTCCTCTGTCTGTAGAGGAAGCCCTGAGGCAGAGTCTTCCCGCGGCCAGGCGAGACCGTCTGCGCCAGAGTACTCTATTGCTCTAATTTTTTGATTTCATTCCAAGGATTCTGTCTTTGGCCATTAGGAGAGCGGCAATTGATAGGGCATGGTTAATTTCTTGCCGTCGAATTTTTTCAAACACTTCTTCCGGCGGAAACGTCAGAAAGCGAACTTCTTCCAGCGGATCCAACTGCTGCCCCGCAATGGGCCGACAGTTTTCAATGAAAACGCAGTGCAGCTGATTATTTTGAAATGCGGGATTGGGAAAAAATGAGGCAATGAGCCGTGGATTCTCGCCCGCATATCCGGTTTCCTCTAAAAGTTCCCTTTCCGCCGCGGCAATGGTGGGTTCGCCGGCATTGATGCATCCGCCGGGTGGCTCCAGGGAAAAGCGCTCGGAGCCGAAGCGATATTGTTCGACTAAAACAATTTCACCGCCCGTAGTGATTGCGATGGTTTGCACCCAATCACTGCACTCAACGATGAAGAAATTACCTTCTTTCCCGCTTTGACTTTGTCGAAAGCGACGACGAAGCGGTTGAAATGTTCCCATTGCGCCACAGAGTTTTTCTGTGCGTAGGGAAATCCATGGAAAAATCTGCCCATCCATTGAAACACTCTGCCTTGCAAACTGCAGAAAGCGAATTCTTTTTCGCGTAATATTTTAGATTTTTGAATTTTTAAATTGCAATTTTTTTACATATTTATAATAGCACTGCTTAAAATTCGTAAATCGACAAATTCATCTTGCAACGCAAAAAATATTATGCCTCACTCGCGGCTTGGAGGAAAACCCGTATGAATGAAATTCAAACAACTTCAAGCGCAAATGCGCAACTTGCACATGTGAAGGCGGTATTAACCAACCTTGGTCAGAGTTTAACTTCACAGGAAAATGACTTGCAGAGAGAGATCGATCAACTCGCTGTGGTCCCGACCCCGTCGTGGTGGCATAAGATTCTAAAGGCAGACCCGGAAAAGGCAATGGCGCGCTACGATGCGGAACGCACAAGGTGCAGTAGAGAGCTACGGAGCATTATGGCCATTAAGCTTAATATTGCAGGTGTTGCGATTGCACTCGAAAGCATATCAATGCAGGCAGCAACATCCGGAGTGCTGGGCACCGCAATCATGCTCTATGCGAGCATGTGCATGGACCCGGACGTGACTCCGGAGGAAAAGAAAACACAGTGGGCCACCGTACAGAGTATTTTGAAAGTTGTCCAACTGGAATCGGAAAGACTCTCGGCAACTCTCCTTCAGCGGGAAGAGGATACAACTGCCTTTAAAGCAAAAGAGGCGGAAACTCTCCTTCAGCGGGAAGAGGATACAACTGCTTTCAAGGCAAAGGAAGCGGAAATTCTCCTTCAGCAGGAAGAAAATGCAACTGCTTTTAAAGCAAAAGAGGCGGAAATTCTCCTTCAGCAGGAAGAAAATACAACTGCTTTCAAGGCAAAGGAAGCGGAAATTCTCCTTCAGCAGGAAGAGGATACGGCCGCTTCCAATAAAATCAAAGAAGAGGCCGAGGCTGCCTCATTAATGGAAAAAGCACGGCAGGATGCGATTTCCACCCAAAGAATGGATCGTGAGCGGGAAATCGAAATGGAATTTAAGGCAAAAGAAGCGAAAATTCTCCTTCAGCGGGAAGAGGATACAGCCGCTTCCAATAAAATCAAAGAAGAGGCCGAGGCTGCCTCATTAATGGAAAAAGCGCGACAGGATGCGATTTCCACCCAAAGAATGGATCGTGAGCGGGAAATCGCCGTGGAACTCAAAGCAAAAGAGGCGGCAACTGCACTTCAAAAAGAGAGAGAATTGGCCGAAATAGCAGCGCAACGAGAAAGGGATGAGGCAAAAATAAATGCGGAAAGAAAAAGAAATGAGGCACAGGTAGCATTAGAGGGAGCAAGAAGGGTGGCCAACGAGCAGGTAAAAAAAGAAGCAGAAGATGTCAGAAGAGCGCAGGCGGAAGCAGACGAGCGCGCTGCCCGTGCTCGACAGGCTGAAAGTGAAGCAGAATATCGACGCAAAAAAGAAGCAGAGGATGTCAGAAGAGCGCAGGCGGAAGCGAATGAGCGCGCTGCCCGTGCTCGACAGGCTGAAGATGAGGCAGAATATCAACGCAAGAGCGTCTTTGGAAAAGTAGGATCCTTTTTCGCTGGCAGGTAATAAAAATAAAATAAGACAGGGAAAAATATGAGTATCAAGTTAAATTCTAGTCACACATCCAGCGGCGAGCGCCGCTTGGTGCCCGCTGGCGGTCCGACTGCGGGACGTCCGCAAAACTTCAGCGCCAATATTGACCACTCCGATATTTGCCCGGATTGGGCTATTCTCAATTGGGAAACAAGATACGATATGGGACCTCTCTATCGTGTCAAATTGGCAGACAGTATGTTGGCAAGTTTGACCCTTCTATATAGGGAAAAGTATGAAGAGATAAGATATCTTGTACATACTCTATGTGCCAAGGGCTATGATCACTCTCACGTAGAGCGCATTTTGCGCAATAAATACGAGGAGCTCAAAGATCAAATTCTTGCGGAACGGGATGATAGGCAACAGCGTATCCTGAATGGCGATGTAACAGTTATTCCACAGACAGGTTTTGAAATTCAGCTCATGCAGGAGGTTCGAAAGACAAAACTTCAGAGGGAGCAGGAAGAGGAAGTGCTCGCCGCTGCCTCTTCAAAAAATGCTGAAATGCGGCAGCAACAGCAGCGTACCCTGGAAGACAGTGTGGCGGTTGATTCACAGAAAGATTTTGAAGCTCAACTCGCACAGAAACTTCGGGAAACGGAGCTTCAGAGGGAGCAGGAAGAGGAAGTGCTCGCTGCTGCCTTTGCAAAAAATGCTGAAGTGCGGCAGCAACAGCAGCGTATCCTGCAGGGCAGTGCAGCGGTTGATTCACAGATGGATTTTGAAGTACAACCCATGCGAAGGATCCAAAAGACAAAGCATCATAGTAAACGGGAAGGTGCTGATGTGGAGCAGGCACAGAAGGAACTCGCCGCTGCCATTGCAGAAACCGCGAAAAAGCAGCGGCAACTATATGCCCTGGAGCAAAATTCAACTGATCAGCTCAGGCAGAGGCTAGCCGCATTGGAGAAAGAAAAAGACATAAAAAACGAAAATGATGAATTAGAAAGAATAGACCACGAATTCAGTGAAAAGTCAACCGAGTGGAGTGAATTGCTCAGTGAAATGCGATCCTTTGGAACAACGGAAGGACCTGCAGATTACTTTGAAAGTGCAATAAGCAAGCGATGGAAGTGCACTGTCAAATCTACTCTACAGAACTGGCTCAGTGATTATCCGCCGCCGAGTGAAAAGTTTCTTAGAGAGGAGGAAGCGCGCAAACAAAGAATGGAAGATACGGGAGTATTCTATCAAAAAACACATGAAAACGAACTAGAAAAACAAAAAGACATTCAAAAGCAATGGACAAAGGAACTGGAAGGAATTGATTTCAAGTTAGAAACAAATTTGGAGCAAATAAAGGACGATAGGCAGGCGGATTCGGTTCAAATCCAGGAAGAGTTGGATACAAAAAATGCCGAAACTGATGCTTGGTTTCAAAAAGAACTAGCCGAAATCGAAGCATCAAAAAATGCAGCACGCGCGAGACTACAGAATGAAGCCGCAGAAAGACAGTTGCGGAAGGCGCAAGAAGCTCAGAAAGAAAATATGGAAATTACAGCGACACAACAGCCGTCGGAACAACCTCATTCAAAGGAAGCAAAGGGAGGCTTCTTCGGGCGTTTTTTCAAATGACCTTCAGGGAAATAGCTGCGTTTTTTCGCCATTTGTTTCACTGGAGGCACTAGTAAAATTATAAAAAAGGGACAGAAGATACCGGAAAGGCGCAGACAGAAGCAAATGGGTGCGCTGCCCGTGTTCGATAGGCTGAAGATGAGATAAAATATCGGCGTGAGATATCTTTGGGAAAGTAGGATTTCTGGCAGGTAATCAAAATAAAAGAGCCCAGAGAGAAAATATGGGCACTTTGGTCGACCGCATTAATCAAAACTCGAGATTAATCTCCAATGTTTCGATCGCAATTACAGCCCTGGACGGGGACAAGATTTGAAATTGAAAAAATTTTTCGCCTACGGATTTTCTTAGTTTTTAATTAAAATTCTCAGCGCAAAAGCAAATTTTAGCCGCTACTTTTTCACTGCGACGCTCTGTCATTTTCATGTTTGCCCTCTTTTTCGAAAAGAATTTTGAAACACTCTCCATTGGCCGCTTGATCATATTATGAGAACGCATAGCCACTGTCCAGGTTGCATTGCCAATGCAGTTTTCGGACGATCCGTTTGAAAAGCAAAAATTTATTGCTTTTCTCTCGGTTCCATCTGTGATGATGTGTACTTTGAATCTAAAAATAATTCCCGTGGGACTAACAGTTTTCAGCGGTTTCGCGCATCGCAATAAAGCGGTTAAAACGAGTTCACAAGCATAGACTTATTGCCATAGAGCCGATAGTAAAATTGTCATGGATCAGTTTCCAATAAAAAGTATTCATTCAAACAGTGCAAATTCTTGCCAAATGTTTCATAACTGCGATATAGTATAGCAATTTTGAAAAAATTTTTCGCAAAATAAAGCCCATTGGTCCGTGATAAAATGTCTTAAGATCCTTGACAGCTCTACGTTGCAAAAAAATAAGCAGCGCCAAGAAGAAAGCAATGGACTGCAAATTGGAATGCCTTTTTTCGATTTAGATTTTTACAAATTTTTATCGCAAAATACGCAAACAACCCTAAGTCTTTCGACAGGCATTGGCTATGGTGTCATATAGCTAGTCCAATGCAGATGAGTTACTTTGCGATCAAAAAAATGATTTATGCAATCGGCCGTGTATATTGAGAATATAATTATGAGTGATTTTATAGATGAAATCGAAACACTAACGAGCAAACCGCCGGAGGTGTGCGGCGAGCAGATGGATGAAGGACTGCTGCATGAAAGTGCCCGTGAACGGGCGAAGCAACAGCCGCTGCTGCAGCGCATTAGTAAAAGTCTTACAAAAAATAGTAAAACCTATCGGGAAATCATCGTTAGCGAGGAATGCGCCGAAACGCGGCTTGCCATCCTTTGCAATGGTATAATGGAAGAATTTGCGACCGACTCGCTTAGCCAGGCCAATTGGGTTGGTGCCATTTTTAAGGGGCGCATTCAAAACTTAGAAGACGGGCTGAAGGCCGCATTTGTTATTATCGGCCAGGAGAAAAATGCATTTTTGCACTACTGGGACATGCTTCCGGCGGCCAATGAAAGCTTCGAAATCATTTCCCATGGCACGCAAAAAGTGAAAATTACGCTGGATGACATACCCCGCATGTACCCCATAGGATCTGAGGTTCCGGTGCAAATTATTAAGTCGCAAATCGGCTCCAAGGGACCCCGCGTTACGACGAATATAGCACTTCCAGGCAGATACTTAGTGCTAACGCCCTACGATGATCGTCTGGGAATTTCGCGAAAAATTGAAAAACCAAAGGAGCGGGAGCGGCTAAAGCGCATATTGGAAAAGATGGTTATTCCCGAAGGAATGGGAATCGTCATCCGCACGGCCGGTGCTGAAAAAAAGATTAAGTTTTTTGTGCGTGACCTTTCCATTCTGCTTAAAAAATGGCATGGAATTGCTCAGCGCATTTCCAGCGCACAGGAGCCGTGCATGGTCTACCAGGAACCCGGGCTCATTGGCCGTGCCGTGCGTGATTTTTTGACCGACGATGTGGATCGCATTGTCACTGATTCTGCGCAATTGCGCGGCGAAATTGTGGAAAAAATTGCAGAAATTGCACCGCGCATGCAAAGTAAAGTATTTTTATACGAAGAAAAACCACCTATTTTTGAATACTTCCACGTGGAAAAACAGATTCAGCGCCTCTTTAGCCGCCGTCTTCCGCTTGCATCGGGCGGAGAAATTGTCTTTGAAGAAACGGAGGCCCTCACCGCCGTCGATGTCAATACGGGCTCCCATAAGTTCGCCAAAGAAGCGAATAAGAATCTCATTTTACAGGTCAATTTGGAAGCGGCACAGGAAATCGCAAGGCAGATTTATCTTCGTAACTTGGGCGGGCTAATCATCATCGATTTCATTGACATGAAGAGCGCCAGCGATCAGAGACGCGTATACGATGAAATGCAGACACTCATGGCCAATGACACTGCCCGATTTCAGATTTTACCCATATCCGCCCTCGGCATCATGCAAATTACGCGGCAACGGCACTCCCAAAGCTTTACAAGGAGGATGCGCACATGCTGTCCCTATTGCAATGGACGCGGAAGCATTCAGTCAATTCCGACAACGGCAATGAACATCCGCCGTGCCATTGTTCGCACCATTTGCCAGCGGCAGCGGGCGGAAGACAAGGTCGAAAAAATTACTATAAAAGTTCTACTGCACAGTGATGTGTTGGAATTTCTCAAGGAGCATCACAGCGAAGAATTGGAGGAATTGGAAAGGAAAAATGACATTTCCCTGGCATTTGCCGGTGATAAAAATATTCATCGGGAAAGCTTTCGCCTGCTGCATCACTAGGTAAAAATCGAAAGGGCGCATCGTAGAGGGAAGAATAAGCCGGATTCTGTGTCGGTTTCCCGATGTATTCATTTATCTAATATCTCGCGATATTTCCACTTGCGCGGATGCGACGTACCCGAAGTGTCTGAGCGAGCAGCTCCACTTCCTATTCCGTCTTGCACCGAATTGGGCTTGCCTTGCCACGGTGATTGCTCACCGATGCGGTGTGCTCTTACCACGCCATTTCACCCTTACCCATTTGCCATGGGCGGTTTGCTCTCTGTTGCGCTTTCCGTTGAGCCACCTTGCGGTGACCCACCCCAATTTTCATTGGGAATTCTGCTCTGCGGTGTCCGGACTTTCCTCTCACTGCTTAGTAAACCATCGCAATGAGCGAATACTTACTTCCCCCGGGGAGAGGCCACTCCAATGCACGCAGGATGTCAATGGGAATTTGCAAAGTAAATTGAGTAAAATCGCCAAGGCGTAAAACCACTAAACATGATGCGAATTGGAGAAATTACTCGCCCACAGATCTCCAGCGGGATGCTTTTCACAGATCGGAAAAATCGCCGATGGATCGATATCTCTTATAGCGATTTTCCAGGAGATTTTCCAATGAAATGGCAGTTAATTCTTTGAAATACTTTATAAGTGCCTTTTTAAGCGTCTTCGCCATGGCTTCAAAGTCGAGATGTGCCCCCCCGAGGGGTTCTGGGAGAATTTCATCGGCAATGCCGAAATGGAGCAATCTCTTGGGGTCAAGGCGCAGCGCCTCGGCGGCCTCCGGTGCCCTTGCCCTGTCCTTCCACAGAATAGCTGCACATCCCTCCGGGGAAATGACAGAATAATAGGAATTTTCAAGGATTAGCAGGCGATCCACAACTCCTATGCCCAGGGCACCTCCCGATCCACCTTCGCCGATAACAACACCGATGATGGGGGTTTTCAGGATGCTCATTTCGCGAATATTCACCGCAATCGCCTCGCCAACGTGCCGCTCTTCTGAGCCAACCCCGGGATAGGCACCAGAGGTATCGATGAGAGATAGCAGAGGCACGGAAAATTTCTCGGCAAGTCGCATGGTACGCAGGGCTTTGCGGTATCCCTCCGGCTGCGGGCAGCCAAAGTTGCGCTGGATATTTTCCCGCACATTTCTTCCCTTTTGCTGGCCAACTATGGCAATGGGAAAATTTTGAAATTTTGCAAATCCACACACCATGGCGCCATCGTCGCCGAACAGCCGATCCCCGTGAATTTCTTCGAAATCGGTGCACAGGCTGGCAACGTAATCCATCGCATAGGGCCTCCGTGGATGGCGGGACAACTGCACCCGCTCCCAAATGCCCAATTTTTGGTAGGTTTCCCGGCGGAGAACTTCTATTTTCTTCTCAATGGCTGCAATTTCCTTGGAAAGATCAACGCTAGATTCCACGGATTGGTTGCGCAGGTCTTCCAGCTGCTGCTTCATCGTCTCCATTGGATTTTTGGACATAAGTAGTGTGGAAGTTTCCATAAATTTTCTCCTTCCCCTATTTTACGCGAAAATAGTGCCGCTTACCCACCTGGATGATGCACTCGCTGCCGGAGCAAAGAATGGCATCCGCCGAGTGGATGGGGGCACCATTCATGCGGACGGCACCCTGGCTGATCAGCCTGCGAATTTCATTTTTCCCACGGAATTTTCCCGTTGCGGCAAGGGCATCGACCAATGCCACCTCCGCCTTGCCATGGAGCTGCACCAGATCGATTTCTTCCATTGAGTCGGGAATTTCATTGCGGGAAAATACCCGTTCGAATTCCTCACATGCATCCGCAGCCGTCGCCTCGCTGTGGAATAGGGCAACCAACTGCCGTGCCAGTGATTTTTTCATTTCCATGGGATGCAATTGAGCCATTTGGCCGATCTCTTCCTCCCCCTTGCCGAGTAGTAGACGGTAGTAGCTCCACATTATTTCATCGCCGATGGACATAATCTTTCCAAACATATCCCTAGGGTTATCATTAAAAGCCACATAATTCCCCAAACTCTTTGACATTTTTCTATGGCCGTCGAGGCCAAGAAGAAGGGGCATGCAAATCACTGACTGTTCCTCCATGGAACGCTTTTTCTGCAGCGCCCTTCCAACGAGCATGTTAAATAGCTGATCACTGCCACCCAGCTCCACATCCGCCTCCAGCATGACCGAGTCGTACCCCTGGATGAGGGGATAGAGGAACTCAACGAGACTGATGGGTTGGCCGCCCTTGTAGCGCTTTGAAAAGTCATCGCGGTCGATGAATTGGGCAACGGTCACTTCCCGGGAAAGCGCCAACAGATCCGCTGCTCCCATGGAGCCAAACCACTCTCCATTGTGCCGCACCTCGGTAAGGGCGGGATCTAGGATTTTAAATGCCTGCTGCAGATACGTTTCCTCATTTTTTTTAATTTCTTCTGCGCTGAGAATTGGGCGCATTTCCGACCGCCCACTCGGATCTCCAATGGTGGTTGTAAAATCGCCAATGAGAAAGATGGCCGTATGGCCAAGCCGCTGGAATTGCAGCAACTTATTGAATACCACCATGTGACCAAGGGTTAGGTCCGGACGGGTAGGATCGACGCCTAATTTGATGCGGAGACGGCGACCCGATGAAAGTTTTTGCGCCAACCCTTCCTTGCCAATGACAACTTCCGCATTCGAGCAGATGCGCGCTAAAATTTCACCTTCCACTGCACTCCCTCCTCACGTTTTTATGGGGAAATGTGATCACCATTTTCCTCAAAATGCAAGCTTTTTTTATCCACATCCACATGTTCTTTCCGGTGAAACCAGTAAAAAATGGGGCTTGCGATGAAAATGGAGGAAAATGTTCCCACCAAAATGCCGATGGAAAAAATGGCCGAAAAATCTCGAATGACGCCGGCCCCGAATATCCACAGTGAAATCGCAGCAAGAAATGTGCTCAGACTGGTTAGCAGCGTGCGGGAAAGGGTCTTGCTAATGGCATCATTGATTGTGCCGTGGAGTTTTCTCTCCGGATGCCTGGTCAACTCTTCCCTGATGCGGTCAAAAATAACAATGGTGTCATTGACGGAATAGCCAATGACCATCAGGATGGCGGCAATGAGTGGAGCGCTCCACTGGTGGCCTAGCAGCACATAGACACCAGCGGTTACTAGAATGTCGTGCAAAATGGCAACGATGGCCCCCACGGCAAATCCAATTCTAAAGCGCACGGTTAAATAAATGAGCATGGCGAGCAGGGACATTGCGATGGAAATTGCGGCATTTTTTCGCAATTCTGCGCTGAGCGAGGCACCAATGGAAGTTTGCCTTTGCACGGAAAAATGGCACTGGGGGAGCAATTGATTCAACTGAGACAGCAGGGCAATTCCCTTGCCCGCTGCGACCTGCAATTTCAATTCCTCGCAGCCATCCCCTTTGATTGACCTCTGAAATGAGGGAATTATTTCTCCGATGGCGGCCATTTCCGCGGCGCGAAAGATGGTTTCCATTGGCGGTTTTTCATCGTAGGAAAGAACATATTCCTCTCCGCCGCGGAAATCGATGCCGCACACGTCCTTTCCCCCAATAGCCATGGCCAATATTCCCATGGCTACGGCAGCCGATGCCAAGGCGGCACAGGGCCACTTTATTCCCATAAAATTAATGATTTTTTTCCGGCGCTTATAGGGAAAAAAGAGAAAATCGCAGTGAAATACGTCTACGATGAGCTCCAAAAATCCACGGGTAAAAACGATGGAGCAAAAGAGTGAGGAAAGTACACCGATGGCCAGAATGATGCCGAATCCGCGAATGGGGCCAACGCCGTAGAATGCGAGAATAATAGCCGAAAGCAGGGATGTTAAATTGGCATCAAGTATTGAGGAAAATGACATCTTAAATCCCTGCCCAATGGCATCATGCATGGATTTTCCTCGAAACATTTCCTCACGCATCCGCGCAAAAATGATGATATTCGCGTCCACGCCCATGCCGATGGTGAGCACGAGGGCAGCGATGGCTGGAAGCGTCATCGTTGCCCCAATGGTTACTAAAATTCCAAGGATAATAAGAACATTGAGAACTATGGAAAGGACGGTTACTAGACCCGCAACTGCACTGCAGAGGACCATGAACAGCATGACCAAAAGACTTCCAATGATTGCCGCATTCACTGCGTGCCGCTGCACTTCATCGGCAAGGCTTGGGCCCAGCTCGTGCATTTCTGCCACCCGCAATTCAAATTCCAGCGGATTATTGAGAACATTTGCCAGGTCCGTGGCACCTTTCCGCGTAAAATGACCTGAAATCACCGCTTTCCCATCGGAAATGACGCTGCTAATGAGGGGAGCGGAATATAATTTTCCATCCAGCACAATGCCCAACTGCTTACCCACATTTCGACGAGTGATCTGCTCAAATTTTTTTGCGCCTTCACCGGTGAATTCCAGGCTCACTTCATTGGCTCCGTAAGAATTGACGGTGGCACCGGCACGCTTGATGGCGCCGCCGCCCAATTCAGAAATGCGGCGAACGGTGGCGAATTTTGGGCCCATTTCCTCCGCTCCTTCGCCCTGGGATTCGCAGGGAATGAGCTCGTAGCCCAGCGGTGGAGAATTGCCACCGGCGGCTTGTTCATTGTGGAGTAGACGGAATTCTAATTTTGCCGGTTTTTTTATGACATCCACCAGATTGCTATCTCCACCGGCAAATACGCCGGCCAATTGAATCTCAATTTGCGAATCGCCGCGAATGCGTATGAGAGGCTCCGAGATCCCCAATGCGTCCACACGCTTTCGCATAATTTCTTCCGCTTTTTTAAGCTGATTTTTCCTTTCGGCCCCATTGTCGGCGAGGGATTCCTTTGCAATTTCCAGCGTGACAGCCATACCACCGCGGAGGTCCAGCCCACGCCGTATGACATCACCATTCCAAGGAAAAAGAACAGCCATTGCCCATAGGAACACACCCAGTGACGCAAATAGGCGAAACCATGTTGCGCGATGATTTCCACGTGCCATAGACTAAGCCCCCATTGCGCTATTTTTTCTTTGGCTTTTCCGGCGGGCTGTCGCCATCGATATCATCTTCGCCCCCATTGCCTTTTTCTTCCACCTGCTGCTGCACCGCGCCTCTCAAGACTTCCATGCGAACGCCCTTGGCAACTTCCAAGGTCAATTCGCCTCCATTAATTTTGATAATTTTCCCAAAAATTCCCGACGCGAGCAGGACGCGATCGCCATTTTTAAGTTTTTGCAGCATTTCCTGGTGCTTTTTTTGCCGCTTACGCTGCGGCGCAATAAAAAGAAACCACATGCCGATGAATAGTAATACAAAAACGAGCATTTGCGAAACTCCTCCCCTTGATGCAGCCGATGCCGCATCGCCTATACAAACCAATTGCATTGCGAGCCAGACATATTTCCACGAAGTTGGCGATTCAAGATATTTTGTAGATTTTTTACATTATTTTCGACCAATCTTAGAAAATGATTTTAAAACATTTTACCACGGCCCATATCGCCATTGCAATGCTGGCAATTCTTGGGTCTCGAATGATGCAATCGGGGAACGGGACCATTTCCAGGGCAGTCATGGTAATTGTCCAGTGCAAACATAGAGGGCAAGATAGCTATTTTTAATGAAATCATTACTTTTCATAAAATCGTCTTTTGAAATAGTCGCCGCTATTTCACCTCCAATGGAGTCAAGCCGCACAAAACTTTCCCCATCTTCATTAAGAACATAAGTTAGATAATATCCGCAATCTATATTACCTCGGTGGCAAATCATTCCAGCCAATTTATATTGGCGCGACGGGATATTATTTACCATAAATCGAGACATATCTATGCTGTCTGGACAAAGAAAATTGCTAGAATTTTTCATCCCCTTGCCGTTGGTCACAGCAAAACGTTCCACTTTAAAAAGTAAAAATGGCGGCACGTCTTGGAATAACCTTACTATTGCAACATCGATCCTTTTGCCATCGGGAGTTATAAATTGATTTTCCCCTTCCATAAGATTGCTTTTAGTAAGAGCACACAAACCTTACTCTAAAGTAGAGCCTAAGATAATTGGCACTACAACAATGATATCAACGTCGTATCTATAATAATTATCTTTTGGATCAATGGCATCTATTCGAGTAGCTACAAGGCCATCAACTGGTAATTTTTTTGTATGTGTTTCTTCTCTAATTCCTTCGAGGAATGGCAGTAAAAGGTTAACGACATCCTCTTGACTGCCATTTCTAAAATACGTAGACGCTATTTTATCTATTTTTTCCGAAAGGTCATGATCGAGAATTTGTAGTTGATCCCGGGTTTTCCCCGTAGCCAGGTAATGGAAAATTTTTTTCACCACTTGGGTAAATTGGTCTTCGGTGCTGGTACTCGCCATAACTTCATTTCGAAATGGCACAACTGCGAACAGCATCTGCAACACTGCATTCAAATAGCAGTGATTATCGAAATTTCGCAAATTAGATTTTGAAGGCTTAATAAGATCTTTCATTGAAGCAGTCGGCATTTGTTCCTGGCATAGCAGAATTGGCTCCATCCCTCCCGCTGATAGATTATAATTGCTGATTTCTTCCCTCGGGATAAGGAGCTTCCATGGATATGAAAGTTTCGAGATTTGAGGGAGAATTAATGTCGTTATCTTTTCTAAATTTCCAATAATACGCAGCGATCACCACACAGAAAATTGATACGGCGACACACAAGCCGTAAATGAGTGCAGGCATTTGAAGGATGATTCCTGCTGCAATAGTCGTGACGGAAATGGTAACACAGGTTACGGTTACGGCTATTTTTGTATTAGCCGAAAAAGAGTTTTTAAAAGATTTACGAAAACTCTTTTCGATATTTCTATCGACAGGTATGATGATGGGTGCATTTTTAAGAAAATGATTTTGATGTCAAGAAATGAAAAAGAAATTCTGTGTTTTTATCAAATCACTGCTAGCTTTAATCGCTTCCGCAAAAGCTTGATGCAATTTCTCAAATTCCAATGGGAAAAATCGTAGAAACTAAAGCTTTTCATAAATTTCTCGCCGGTAGGTGCCCCATTGCTTTATTGGGACAGCGGTTACATTTTCACATTTCCGAGTTTGAGCCTCCGCCAAAGATGAATTGCCATTGCAAGGCAATTCATCTTTGGACTTTGAAAGATGCGATCGGGTTAGATTTTTAGAAATTGCCTCATTTTTTATTGCCGACTCTTACAAATACTGCATTCTAACGGTGAGGAGGTAGCAGTGCTAGTGAATTATTTTTCAAATCAAAAATCAGATCCGTCCAAGCTGAACAAGGCAAATAACCCCGATCTTTTGCCCTCAATCCAGTGGCTGCTGATAGTCACCGAAGCCATCGTTGAAGGCACCGTGCTCGGCGCCGCCCTGTGGATTGCATTGGCCTGCTCTGCTCTGGCAATTTCGACACCGCTTCTCTGGGCAACGTCGGCACTTGCCTCCGCCATTAGCATCGCCGCTATTCTAGTTATCGTTGGCTTTTGCCGCAAAAACAGACAAATCGACCACTTGAAAGATAGTATAAAAGCAATTAAAAACGATGATTCAATATCCACAAACGAGAAAAATTGCCCGTCCCAGGAAAAATCGGAATCCACACAGGTACAAATCGAACAATTGACAAGTGAACTATTAGCCAAACATCAGGAAAATGAAAAACTTTTGGAGGAAAAAGAAGATCTCCTAAATCAGTTCACCAAGATGAGTGAAGAACAAGTAGTTCTTCGAAATCAGCTGGAGGAATTGAAGAATCAGCAACAAAACCTCCTGGATCAGTCAAATGAAGCAGCACAGCGCGAGAAAGAAGAATTAATACAACTTCAAAATAAAAATAAAACTATTCGAAATCAACTGAAGAAATTGGAGACTCAACACACAATACCAAGCCAATCAAAGAAAACAACACATGAGGATAATGCGCAATTGCAGAAGGAAATTAATGGGCTAAAAAGTGAAATTGAGACGCAAAAGGTGGCCATAGAAGGTCTGAAGAAGCGGGCAGATACTCTGACATGTGCACTATTTCTGCGAGATTTGCGGATCGATACGTATGACCAACACTCAATTGCACAAAATCAGGTAATTCTTACAGGAAAAGAAATAATAGGGAAAATGGTAAAGCCATCTGTCTGGAATCGGAAGGCCAATAGCGAAATAATAACTAAATTGAACGCAAAATACAATTCTGAATGTGCTTTAATCGGTAAATATGAATATATATTAAATAATTCAATAGTCATAGAAATGGATGAAAAATCTGAAACTGTTCGGCAATTTTTCGATAGTGATGTGCCTAAATTTATCAGCCAATTAGACGGGAACACTCGCATAAAAGTTTACAGTGCTTTGACGTCGCAAAATTGCGAAATGGCCATGGGTATCCTTATCCAATTTAAAAAAATGGAATTCCATCCAAGTGACGATTTTCTCGAATATATACATACGAAGAGTCCATTGGTTACTTCAGTGTTTCCTAGCAAACAAGCAAAAGAATTTATGCAAAAAAGCATTCATGAAGAGTACACTAAAATGAGTAAAGCGCGCCTAGAATATTTAGCCAAATGTAAGATTTCGCCAGCACTTTTCGAGAATGACGAAAACTTCAATAATGCGCTTAATGATAATTTACTCATACAAACATTGGAAAACCTTAATATCTTTAAAGACATACAAAGATTTACTTGTGCAGATGGTAGTAGAGAAGTAATCATTAATGGGAAGAAAATTGATCTCCAAAAAGAGAATGTGATAAAAGCCTTTTTACAACACCTCAAAAACTCAGGTCTTTCAGCTGAAAATGCCAGCAAAGCGCTGACGGCTATGTTCCATTTTGAATGGAATCAATCATGTTCCTGCGCATGCATAGCACTATACTGGGGATATTTAAAAAAAACATATGCCGCATCTCAAGAAAAAAATGATGCTTGGGGAGCGGCTTACGTTTTCCAATCGCTTTGTTCGAAAGCGAGTAGTAATAGCATCACTTCCAACAATAAAATTAAAATTGAAATTTTGATGGAAGGAATTGTGAAAGTATCGACAATAGCTAGTGCGGTCATGGAAGATTTTTGCAAGGTTGTCACCGATCTTAACCTTGAGTCCGTTTGCGCAGATCGTGGCGTAAATGTCGGTAAACTTTACCATTTTGAACATACCTCAGTTTCATGTGACCACCAAGGAATTCATACGGTGGATGAAATGGATGTATTTTTAGATCTTCAGAAGAAGCAAGAAAAATAAAACGCTCCGGAAAATATTGGCGCAGCTATTTGCAATCGATGCGGTTAAATGATTGCCCTGCTCCTAGGCGTCTTTTTCTCTCAGGCGACGATAGAGTGTGCTGCGACTAATGCCGAGCATCTTTGCCGCCTGGCTGTGGTTGCCATTGCAGCGCCAAAGTATCTGTTTGATGTCATCCGTGGCCAAGTCGGGCAACGGATCCCCGCGCCTATCGGGCAGTGCAATGGATGGCATTGGCCTAGCCTCACCCCTTGAAGAAAAATAGGCCTCAACGTGGGAAATATCCACGCATTTTTTCGGATAAAGCACCGCCATGGCATCGCAAAAATTGCGCAATTCCCGCACATTTCCGGGCCATGGCTGCATTCGGAGCATCGCCAATGCCCCTTCGCTCAGGTGTGGCGGGGCAATGTTGCCACGCCAAAATGATTCAATGAGCAATTCCAAATCATCCAACCGTTCCCGGAGCGGCGGGATGCGAATGGCTATCACATTGATGCGGTAAAATAAATCCTCACGAAAATCTCCCATGCGAACGCGCATCGCCAAATCGGCATTTGTCGCAGCAATGAGCCGCACATCAACCTGGATGCTGCAGTCTCCTCCGAGACGTTCAAAGGATTTTGATTCCAGCACACGCAGCAATTTAATCTGCACACTTGTTGGCAATTCACCCACTTCATCCAGGAGCAATGTTCCCCCATGCGCCCGCTCAAAGTATCCGCAATGGCGCTGCCTTGCATCGGTAAATGCACCCCGCTCATGGCCGAATAGCTGGCTTTCCACCATGTCTTCGGGCAATGCCGCACCGTTGATTGCAAGAAATGGCCCACCTGCGCGGGCACTGAGCCGATGAATTTCGCGGGCAAACAATTCCTTTCCAACGCCTGTCTCCCCAACCAATAGTATCGTAACATTGGTAGCGGCGACCCGATGCAATAGATCCAGTGCCCGCCGCAGCGAATCGGACTTTCCAATAATACTCGGCTGAAAAAGTGGGGTTGGCATTACTTTTTTTTGCCGCAGTGCCTGCTCCAGCGTTGCCTCCACGACTGCCAAATCAAGCGGCTTGGAGAGAAAATCAACGGCCCCTGCCTTCATGGCATTTACCGCCGTCGCGATGTCGCCATAGGCCGTCATGACGATGCACGCCGGCTCCGGATCGAGGGTATGGCAAAAGTGTGCCACGTCAATTCCGGACTTTCCCGGCATTCGCAGGTCAGTAATTACCAAGTGAAACGGCTCCTTTGCGGCGGCCAATATGCCCATGGCTTCCGTCGCACTTGCCGCCGTCGTAGTTGTATACTCTCCCTGCAAAGCATGGGCCAATCCATCCCGCGCATGCTTTTCATCGTCAACAACGAGAATGCGTATTGGTGTCATTTGCGAAAAATCTAGGTCATTTTTTTCCCATGTCCACCACTAAATTTTCATTTCGATGGGATGGAGGAGGTGAATCTACGCAATTTCAGAATGCAAAAAGAGCCAAATCCAACTGGACCTGGCTCTCTTTTTATCCTGGCAACAACCTACTCTCACACCACAGCGTGGTGGCACTACCATCGGCGTTTGAGGGCTTGACGAGCGTGTTCGAAATGGGAACGTGTATTTCCCCTCACCTATGGTCACCAGAAATTCTGCCTGGCCCTGCGGCATAGCCGCGGGCCAGAAAGGCTTTTTGCATTTTGCAATGCAGTAATGCTATAATTTTCAACCGAGCCCCTAGGCACATATTATCCCAAAACGGCATTATAAGTTTTCGAGTCATTAGTACTGGTTAGCTCAATGCGTTGCCGCACTTACACATCCAGCCTATCTACCTGGTGGTCTTCCAGGACTCTACAGGGATAAATCCCATCGAGATCTCATCTCGGGGATAGCTTGGCGCTTAGATGCTTTCAGCGCTTATCTATTCCAAGCATAGCTACCCGGCGCTACCACTGACATGATAACCGGAACACCAGAGGCTTGTCATTTTCGGTCCTCTCGTACTAGAAAATGAATCCCACAAATCTCAAACGCCCACAGCGGATAGAGGACCGAACTGTCTCACGACGTTCTGAACCCAGCTCACGTAACACTTTAATTGGCGAACAGCCAAACCCTTGGGACCTTCTCCAGCCCCAGGATGTGTTG
>JAIRXK010000001.1 GCA_031268315.1 Puniceicoccales bacterium
AAGCCGTGGACAATAAAAAGGCGGCCTTTTTTCGGCTGCAATTTAGGGAAATTTTTTCCGCAAAAAGCGCAAATGGCTTTAAAAATATACGCAATCGTTGGCTGGGTTTGCATATAATCTACCAACGCAAAAAAAAATTTAAAAAGGAATCAAAAAAGCATTTACGCGATCGTGGTATTAAATGTTCTTCCTGTGAGTAAATTTTATAGAGATCATGTTACTCCACTTTATAGTGTGTTTGCAATTTATCTTATTTTCATTCAAAAACTTTCGGTATCTATCACCAGTCAATATCCGACATATGTCATTTGCATTTTCACTAGAAATGATGGCAAGCTTAAATTGTATAAGCATCTTCAAAAACTCGATGTTCACATTGAGCAAATTCGTAAATCCAATATTTTTTATGCTGGAGTTCATTAATATCCACTGTGGAATTGTTTCGAAGACCTCACCGTCCAAAGTGATAGATTTAAGACTCTGTAGACAGAGTGTATTTACAAAGTTTCCAAATCTTTTAGTTGGAATATAGAAATGTTCTAAGTTTTCCCACGGAAAAGTGAATTTATCGGAAGTTTGTGGCATATTAATGATTAAGCATTTAAGGGACAAGAATTTTAAATTTGTTAATTTGGAAATTGCGCCATATGAAATTTTGAGATTTGTGCATGCAATTCTTAAATAAGTAAGTGAACTGGGCAATTCTTCAATTATTTCTGTAAAATTTACTCCAAAAATAGATAAATCATTGATTGCATCAGCGCCATAAAATATAGACTTTGAAATTTTAAATAACATACCATTGGAATTAATTTCAACAGTTTTTGCTGATTTTGGATAAGAGCATAGTGTGAATTTGAGATCGCAATCGAAATGAAATTTGTCTACCTCATTGCAATATTCAAATAGGCTATCAAGTACACATGAGGTTATTTTGTAATCTTTTTGGGTAGAAATAGTGATGGGCTTATGGTCAGATTTTCTCAAAATGGTGATTTCAGTAAGATCTCGTATAGTGATATCATTTATACTTTTTAAGTCAGCACCATTATTTTTCAATTCTTCACAAAATTTTTTCACAAAAGCCCTATCAGCGTTGGATATATTTTTGGAGACTATTTTTTGTTTTTTAATGTTGCTAATGGGTGGAACAATGGTGGGTATACTGTCATTTATTTTACTGTTGCTTTTTGCCGACAACTTCAGCGAAGAATTAGTATGTTGGCTTTCTTCGGATTTGCCTTTCTTTTCCTTCTCTTCCTCTTTATTTAACTGGTAATTTTCAGCGATTTCCGGCGTCGACCCCGATAAAGAGTTAGTGTGTTGGCTTTTTTGAAATCCGCCCTTTCCATTCTCCTCATTTAATGTGTTCACTGAAGATTCCGTGAGTTTTTTATTTACGGGATCATTGATCTTTTCCTGCTTCTGTGAGTCTTCTTCATGTACGATATTTTCACTGACTATAATTGGCTTGTTTCGAAATTGCTGATGCTTGCCGTTGAAATTTTTTGAAGCGTTTTCCTGCTTGTCCGTTTTTTCGTCATCCAACTGGCCATTTCGTGTAATTTCCGCCGTCGACCCCGGTGAAAAATTAGTGTGTTGGTTTTTTTGGAATTTGCCTTTCTCATCATCATCCAACGGGCGCATTGGAGATTCCGGGAGTTTTTCATCCATGAGATCATTGATAATTTCCTGCTTCTGTGATTGGGAGTGAATGTTTGTTTTTCTTTCACTTTCAATTGGATTGGGTAGAGGCAATTTGTGATTTGGATTGTGCGCATCGGTGATTTTGCTATTCATTTTTTTCGCTATTTCAGGCAAATATTTTTGCGACATACCTATAATCACTCCACTGATTAATAGGCCGATTAAAAAGCCAAAAATCACAGCCAATACGAGGGTAACGTAGGGAGTTGCTGGTAGGGCTAGCATTATCCCGAGAGCTCCAAAAGTAACTGGAGCTGCGTAGATGCCGAGAAGCGCGCAGCTAGCTACCGTCAGAGAGGTTACGACGGCCCACGGGTAAATTGTTCCATTCCCTAGTGTCCCTGGCGAGTTTAGAAGGGCTTCAAATCTTAATAAACTACCCATGGGACCCGATGTATGCGGTTAAGATTATTTTTGCAAGAAATAATCGTGTTTTTTTTGCAGTGTATTTTCACTGCTGATGCCGAGGCACCTTAGCTGATTTCTCTAAATTTCACTAGCTGTTTTTTCGGTCCTTTTGGAGAGATAAATCGCTCGGCGAGTAGCGCAAATGCTCCATTGCCGAGGACATTGGACACGGTGAGAATCGGATTAAGTAACAGATAAATGGCAAACATGGTGGAGCAAACGACGGCATCGAACCCCAAATATCGTTCCAGAATGGGAAGCATGACGATAATTCCTCCTCCAGGAACTGCGACGACTGAAAATTTTGTAACTATGGAAAAGACAAGAAAAAGACACACGCAGGATAGAGCGGGGAAAGCAATGCCATAGCTCTTTAGGAGAGCAAATGCGAGAATGGGGATGGTGAAATTATTGCCAATGAGATGAATGTTTACGGTGAGCGGAACGACGGATCGCGCGAGAGCTTTGTTTTCAACATTCCTTTCGATGGATGTCAGGGAAATGGGAAGCGTGGCAGCCGAAGACATGGTACTGAATCCACAAAAAGTAGCGGGAAGCATATTTTTTAGATAGAAGCAGAGGCGTGACCATTGAAAATTCCCCATCCAAAAATAGATAAAAAAAATATAGGAGAATTTCGAAAGCAGAATCAGTGCAAATATGGAGATATAATCCCTTGTAATGAGTGACATAGCGCCGTCATGTCGAAGCTTGATGAGGAAACCAAAGATGAAAATGGGAAGCAGCGGTAAAATCACCTTCAGTGAAAAGCCGATGAAAATGTCAAGCATCTTTCCCAGTTGCTGGGAAAATTTTTTCCACTTTTTTGGGAAAAAAATTCCAGCAACCATCCCCAATAGCAGTGCCGTTCCACTGCCGATGAGCGGCGGAATTTTTATGGAGAAGAGTGGAGTAAGCGATTCACTGACAACGGGTTCCATCGTTGGAAGATGAAAACCATAGGCAACGCTACCAATGGCGCAGCCTAGGGCAGTGGTGACGAGGTTGGATAGGCAAACTAGAAGTAAAATTCGCAGCAGTGTGCCCGTGGCATTCTGGGAGAATTGCCGGCATGAGCCAAAGAGAAGTCCAAAAATGACGAAGGGGAGAATAAAAAGAATAATCTCCTTGACCACAAGGCTTACGGCTAGGAAAAATTGCCGATTGGCGATGGATAAATGCGGCTCTAGGCACAGTGCGGAAATAATACTGATGAGCAAAACGATTAGAATTCCATTGGCGCGTAACCATCTCATTGTGCCAGGGACCATGGAAAAAATTTTGGCATTCTTCAAATATTTTTTTCAAATTTTATCTCCAGGATAACTGGCCATTGGATCAATTCACCGCAACGTTGGGAAATGCCCATTCGTAAAATGCGAAATTTCCGCAAATTTCAGCGGATTTTCCTAGACAGCAAAGCCATGTGTATGCTTGAAAGTGCCGTATCGCCGATCCTGAGCAAAGGCCTATGTGGCGGTAAGATTCGATGCTTAGAATTTTATTGCCAAGTGGAAAATAGTTTCTTTCCATGGGTTCAATGAAACGTACGCATGGTTGTGGAGAGTTGACGGAAAGTCACGGAGGATTGGTGGTACGATTGGCAGGGTGGATCCATGCTAAGCGGGATCACGGTGGTTTGTTGTTCGTTGATCTGCGTGATCGCAGCGGCATTGTGCAGTTGGTGATTGACCCGCAGAAATTTGGTCGTTTGGCAGCTTTACACGCGGAATCGGTAATTGCAGTGGAGGGAATTGTCCTCTGTCGCAGCAAGGAAACGATCAATGAGTCCCTGCCGACGGGTCGCGTGGAAGTTTCTGTGGGTGCTGCTGAAATTTTAAATTCCTGCGATGTTCTGCCATTTTCCATAGACAGTGCCCGCGCCGATACCATTTCAGAGGAAACGCGCCTAACCTACCGCTACCTGGATCTCCGGCGGCCAACCAATTATCAGCGCCTATTGCAGCGACATAAAATCTCCGCGACAGTACGCAGTTATCTCAATGACAATGCATTTATTGAGGTGGAATTGCCTGTGCTGTTCAAGACAACCCCAGAAGGCGCTCGAGAATTTTTGGTGCCGAGCCGCATTCACCCGGGCCAGTTCTATGCCCTCACCCAATCTCCACAGCAGTACAAGCAGATGCTAATGGTTGCAGGCATTGAGCGCTATTACTCCATAGCGCGCTGCTTCCGTGACGAAGATTTGCGCGCCGATCGGCAACCGGAATTTACGCAAATTGACCTGGAAATGTCATTCGTCGACATGGAAGATATTTACTCTCTGATCGAAGGAATGCTGCAAAAGATTTGGAAAGATGTGCTTGCCATAGATTTGCAGTTGCCCATCGCCCGCATGCCATTTCACGAGGCCATGAATCGCTTTGGAAGCGACAAGCCTGATACGCGATTTTCATTGGAAATAAAAGATGTTACTGCAATTTTTAACAATTCCGCATTTAAAATTTTCGCCGATACCGTTCGCCGCGGAGGAATCATTAGGGCAATCAATGGAAAGGGCCTTGCCGATATCACTCAGGGTGAGTTGAAATACCTGGAAGAATGCGCTAAGTCCCATGGAGCGAAGGGACTAGCGTACATTAAAGTAGAAAACTCCATTTGGAAATCTCCCATCGATAAATTTTTCAGCGAAGAAGAAAAATCAGCGCTGCGGGAAACAATGGCAATGGAAGACGGCGACATCGTTTTCTTTGCCGCTGAAAAATGGGAAAGGGCCTGCGCTATTCTCGGACGCGTGCGGCTGGAATGTGCAAATTTTCTCCAAGCGCGGGGAATTTTGAAAATTCCTCAGAGCCAGTTTAATTTGCTCTGGATTACCGACTTTCCGCTATTTACCTACGACGAAAGTGCAAACCACTTCGTCGCCACACACCACCCTTTTACGGCGCCCCATAGGGAAGACATTTCGCTACTAAAACATGCGCCTCAGGATGTACGGGGAAAGCATTACGACTTGGTCATGAATGGCATTGAACTGGGCGGTGGAAGCATACGCATACATTGCGCCGATCTGCAGGAAATAATATTTCATGAAATCTTGCATATTCCTCGCAATGTCATGGAAGATCGCTTCGGCTACATGCTCCGCGCATTCCGTTTGGGAGCACCTCCACACGGAGGAATTGCCATTGGCCTTGACCGACTTGTCACCATGCTCACAGGGGGGGCTTCCATCCGCGATGTCATCGCGTTTCCAAAGACCCAACGGGGCCAAGATCTCATGTGCTCATCCCCGTCATTCCCGTCAAAATCACAGCTCGATGAATTGCACATTGCACCAAAAGTTCGGGAAGTGACCCAGTGTAAGGGCTGTAAAAATAAAAGCTAGGAAGCGCGGCTAAAATGGAGTGCTTTTTCCGCCTAAAAATATACTTCAGATGGAGTAGAGGAAGGGCTCCTGCGATTCCCCTAGGGGGAAGCGTTGCATTGAAATGCTGCGATCAACATCGCGCTCAAAGCGGGTGATCTACAGAAAGCCTAATGGTTTCCACGCAGACACTGGCTGCCGCAAATTTCCAGGAGCGCTTCGGCGATGCGAGACGGATCCCTAGCAACGGCAATGCCATGCTTTTCCAATGTGCGAATTTTGTGGATAGCGCCGCTCTTTTTCCCAGCGATAATTGCTCCGGCATGGCCCATTCGCTTTCCTTCCGGGGCCGTTACTCCAGCAATGTAGGCGGCAACGGGCTTTTTCCCGTAATGGTGAATGAATTCTGCGGCCTCTTCCTCTTCCTCGCCGCCAATTTCTCCGACCATGATCATGGCGCTGGTTTGTGGATCTTTCTCAAACATTTTGATAACATCCAATTGGGAAAGTCCGTGCACTGGATCTCCGCCGATGCCCACGCAGGTCGATTGGCCAATGCCGCGGCTTGTCAATTGCCAGACGGTTTCGAAGGTGAGTGTGCCGGAGCGAGAAACGACGCCGACGCGGCCGGGAAGGTGGATGTAATTGGGCATGATGCCTAATTTTGCCTGGCCCGGTGTGATGATTCCTGAACAGTTGGGGCCAAGGAGAAGGGAAGAAGAATTTTTTAGCCGCTCTCGAACTAGAAGCATGTCGCGGGTTGGAACCCCTTCGCTGATGCAAATAATCAGTGGAATTTCTCCTTCAATGGCTTCCAAAATGGAATCCGCCGCGCAGGGAGCGGGCACAAGGATGAGGGATGCATGGATGCGGTGCTGGACAACCGCTTCCCTCACTGTATCGTAGATTGGAATGCGATTGTCATAGTGCTGACCGCCCTTTCCCGGGCGGACTCCGGCGACAACTTTGGTCCCATATGCCTCGCAATAGGGCAGATGAAACGCGGCCGCACGGCCGCTAATTCCGTGGACAAGAACATTGGTATTGCAATCAATTAAAATGGCCATGGCCGTTCCTTCATTTGCTTTTTGGGTTGATTGTGAATTTTAATTCATTTATTTTTTTGCGAAGATGTTTTTGATTTTCCGTGGAATATTTTCCATATTTTTTACGGCAATAGAGTGCGGAATGGAGTTTTTTAATATTTCCAATCCCTCCGCCGCATAGGCGCCCTCCATACGCACCACGATGGGAAATGGATAGGGGTTGCCGTCGATGGCCCGCAGCATGCCTTTGGCGACCACATCACCCCGCATGGCACCGCCGAAAACATTAATAAGCAGGCATCGACTGCGGATATCTCCGCAGAGGATTTTGAACGCCTCCGTTACCGTATCCTCGCCGGTGCTGTCGCCGAGGTCTAGAAAATTTGCCGGTTCCAGGCCGTTGGCATGGAGGAGGTCCATCGTGGCCATGGCTAGCCCGGCGCCATTGGTGAGACAGGCGATATTCCCTGGGAGGGCAATGTAGTTGAGGCCATACTTCGAGGCGCGCACTTCCCGCTCATCCTCTTCGTCGCAATCTCGCATGGCTCGCAGAGTTCCCTGGCGAAATAGACCATTGTCGTCGTGGATGGATTTGCCGTCGAGAATGACGAGTTGGCCATCGGAGGTCTGGGCGAGGGGATTAATTTCCACGAGCGAAGCGTCGCTCTCCCAGTAAAATGTGAATAATTTTCCCAGAAGATCAACGAATTTTTCCCTGAGATCATCTTCTTGCAGGCCGATGGCCATGGCCATGCGCCTCGCCTGGTAGGGATAAATTCCAGACGGGGAGTGAATTACTTCACGGAAAATTTTTTTTCCCCCGAATTCAACGGCAGATTCAATGTCCACACCTCCGTCGGCCGAGGCCATGGCCACCAGCTTACCGATGGATCGATCCAGGAGGATGGCCAGGTAGATCTCCCGTTTTACCGCAATGCCCTCCTCTACATAGACTCGACGAACTATTTGTCCCCCTTCGCCCGTCTGCCGTGTAACGAGGTAGTTGCCCAGCATACCACGGGCAATTTTCGCGGCTGCCGTTGCGGATCTTGCCAATTGCACGCCGGAGCCCACGCCATTGGTGAAGACACCCTTTCCTCGGCCGCCGCTGTGGATCTGCGCCTTTACGGCATAGAAATTTAGCGAACCTAATTGACCGATGGTCTCCTCCACGGGGTCATTTTCACCAATGGCAACGCCACGACACAGCGGAAGACCGCGGCTGCGCATCAATTGCTTTGTTTGAAATTCATGGATTTTCATGATTCAGAGGGCCGCATTCTGGCTCCTTCATACTCAGATGCAAGGAGTATTTTTACCAAGTGAGGAAAAATATTTTTGTCCGCATCGGTGTGTTTTGCGAATGAATATTTTTTTATTTTTGGATGTAAATGCCGTGGAAATGGGCCCGCCACCCGGCAGTGCTGCATCGATGCAAATGAGTACAATGGCGGCGGCGTTGACAAGTGGTAGGGGAATTGCCGAGACAGTGATGCCCGTAGAAAAGTTCTACTTTTAGGCATTTTACTTGCCATTTTCGGAATTATTTTACGAAATGCGCCATTAAAATGCGATACTGTTTTATGCGCCATGGGGGAAGGCGATTGGCCCGAGCTGTTTTTATTAGTTTTCTGCTCTGTGTAATCCTTGTCCCACTAGAGAATTCCTGGGGGGGGGAATCGGCATTGGAAACGCACCTGGAAAAGCGCAGGGGAATTCGAATTACCGGTCTGTCAACGGTGGACTTGCAGCAAATCAATCGTGCCATCCGCAGCATTGGCGATGACAGCGAAAAATTGCTCACTCCTGATGGCATTGAAAATATTCTCTGGCTCGTTTTCAGAGAGCTCCACGGTCGCGGATTTGCCGAAGCAAAGATTAGCTTGTTGATCCGCAGTAAGGACGGAAAAACGATGAGACAGACCGGCACATCCATTGCCGATTTTAACATTTCCGAAGATGTGCATCCCGACTATGTCTCTATTGCCACTAGTACGGGAAAGCGAAATGTGATTCGTTGGCTGCGCATCGATGGCATTGATACGCTTACGAAGAGGGAACAAATTTCCATGTTTTACCGCTACAGTGGCCTCTATGTATTTCCGAGGGAAAGATACTATACGTCCCAGCGACTCCACCTTGGCATTCTTAAATTACGCAATGCTCTCATGGCAAATGGATATCGCTCGGCACAATTGAAATCCCAGTGCGTAGATCATCTAGACAACGGCTATGGCATTCATCTTCTTTGGGATCAGGGAGAACGGCACATTATTCGCGAAATCGTAGTGCGCATTCATCCGGCCGATGGGGTGGAATTTGATAAAAATCCATTTCTCCAAGCCATGGGAAATATATGGCAGCTCTATCCGGAACTGCCCGCCACCGATGGCTACATCGGGCAGCAAATTCAACTGCTGCGACGCCAATTTTACGGTGCAGGCTATGCCGATGCGCGATTTGATTATGAGCTAAAGCCCATTGAAAATGGCGAAGGTGAGCACTGCATGCGGCTAATTATCTCCGTGGAAACCGGCTTTCCTATGACCGTTGGAAATATTTTTTTAGAGCCGCAAAGCCATTTCCATCGGCCATTCTTCCTGCGTCGTTTGCATTTGGATTCCGGGATGCCGTTAAATCCGGATTTGATTATTGGCGCTCGCGAGCGATTACAGTCGCTGTCAACCTGCGAATTTATCGGCATACGCTATGACTCCATAGATGAAAATGGAAGTTGCGACGTACATTTTCTGGCCAAGGAGAGGGAACGCAATGAAATCTTCCTTCGCGTTGGAGGGGGTAATTACGACGTAATGCGCATTGGAATGAACTGGAATCAAAATAATTTATGGAAAATGGCCCACTCCGGCCGCCTCAAGGCAATTCAATCCGTGCGACGCACTAATCTATCCTATGACTATCAAATTCCCGAAATTATGGGATCGCATACATCTCTATTTTTTTTCATCGAATACTTGCGGCGAAAGGAGATGGATTTCACCCGCAGGGAAGAATCACTGGCCATTGGAGTGGAGCGCAAGCTTGGCAATGGCGTGCGTGTGGCGTTTCAGTATGAGTGGTCGCACCTATACACCGCATCCGATGCTCTGGAACAGGAGCTATGGAAGCGCTTTGGGAATGCGGGTGCGCTGTCGATTTCGCTAGAGTGCAACCACCTCAATAATCCCCTCTATCCTAAACATGGAAGGCGCTGGCTGATGAATTTGGAAATCGTTCTTCCCCCTCTGGGGGGAGACTTTTCCTACGGGCGCTGGGAGGGAGAATTTACCAAGCACATTAGCTTGGGACCCACGACTTTCTTTCACAGTGCCCTGCGCCATGGCCTCATCCGCACATTTGGGAACCCTCAAAACCGGCAGCCATTCAGTAAACGATTTTTCTGCGGCGGGGCCAGCTCCATGCGCGGATTTCACGAAGGGCAGGCATCGCCGGTGGACGGCGGGGGTAATATCATTGGCGCGGAGGCTTACACGTTAATTAATTTGGAATTGGAACAGTGTTTATTTAACCGTCTTTCTTGCTTTCTATTTTTCGACGGCATTGGATTTTGCCAAGATATGCATCACTATCCGATGACGCAGCACCTCCTTTCTGCGGGACCCGGCGTATCCTATGAAACATTCATTGGACCAATGCGCCTTGCACTTTCCTGGAACTTTCACCGACGCCATTCCGATCCCGATCTCTACCTGCGATTTTCCATTGGATTTCCATTCTAATGGACGAAAATAGGCCATTGCATCGAACGCCGTTGCCCTGGGTATCTGTCTCACTTCTTAAGCTGCGGAACGGAAAGCGATTCCATGATTTGTGTGTTTACTTTGTGAATTTCAATCGCTGTTACTTGTGCGATTTGAATAAGTATCTTTACATAACGCATTTGAAATTTATGGGAAAAATGATTAACTCACACGGCCAGTAGTTTGGAATGTTTATATTTATGAATGTAAACTACGAAAATTCCTTCAAAGCCTGTGCCTACCCTAAGAGTGCACAAAGCGATGGCTACGTTGAAAGAATTACGCGACAGTTGCTTGTGACCGAATTTATTAGCAAGAACAACTGGGAAGGATATAATGAGCTTGATGGAATCGTCATTGGAAAGTCGATTGGAATACGTGAGCGAAAGTGGTTTCTTTACTAATGGATATAAAAGTGCATTTAAAGAGGTTAGCAAAATGCTTGAGCACAGTAAAGAATTTTCCAATGAAACCGAGATTTTACGCACAATATATGATACAATTGTAGGCATTACGGGCAAGTTATAAAATGCGAAAGGTGGAAATATAACAATAGACTTATTGGCATCTAATGCGCATAAGATTGCAGAGGCAATCAGCAAAAGCGAATTTGACGATAATACTAAAAGTGCGCTCATAGGTGCTTTGATTGCTTTTGATCAAGCACTATGGAAAAGAGTAATGGATGGACATCTTGCATATGGGCAATATGATAGTCTTAGAGTGGATGCGAAAATTACGTACGATAGCGGGACTGAGTGTATGAATATGAATGCGCCTAGTATGCTTTATCCAGATATATATACATATGAGTTTGAGAATGTCAATTGTAAATATAATGATTCGAGCGGCAGCGAAAATGTCATGCTGTACGACATCCTATTTGCAGAATTTTTAAAAAATTTTTCAGGCAAAAAGAAAGCAGATGATAAAATTGACTATGGCGCTGATGCTATTTTTCCGAGTGGATATGCATCTTGTTCAAATGGCCATCAGGCATTTGTGTATGTTAAAAAGTGCTCCAACATCGCTAATCTATGGCATGTGCAAGAAATTAATTTCGGATCTGGAAAAGCTGAATCTGAGGTGGAATCCACCTATTGCACACTTTCCTCATTTGGTCGCCATTTAGTGTTGAGCGAGCAGCAACTCCATTGCTTTTTGAGTGACATCCAAGGCCCCCGTGTCATAAGGGGCAACATACAAGAAAACACAAATCGCTACAGTGCTATATGGGAACAATATGCTAAATTGAATGATGGGCACAGCGCTATTTTTAAGGCCAACAGTGCGTCGTGGGAAAATGTGTCCTATTCCTACGCGCAACGATCAGGTAACTGCGTTATGCGAAGCACGGAAGGTGTCGTGAAAGCTGCACTGCTGGCTCGTTTTAGTGATATCGACATGCTGTCCAATGACGGCAGTGGCAACATCACTAAAATTGGAGATGTCAATAAAAAACTCAACAATACGATTACTCTCCATTACTATGAGATCATATCGCGCATGGGCATATTACGACATTATCTGGAGAGAAGCAAAAATAAGACAATGAAAGATAATTTGTATTTGCTTGAAATGGCCACAGGTCAATTGGGTAGAAGAATAGGAAAATTGCAAACAAAATTGAGCAAGTATGGAACCGACGTGCAAACTCCCTATCTCGTGGATGGATTTTTTGAGAATTTGAAAACTAACTTTCAACGCATAAGTGAAGATGTAGAAAAGCACACACATTCCGACGAAGCAAGGAAAATTCTATATGAGAAAGTGGAAGATGCAAAGATAAACACATCCGCCTACGTTGATGAGCGAAAGTATGCATTAGAGACCAATGAAAATGCAGGAGAAGCATTAAAAGATTTATACGAAAATGCCACTTATCGCTATACTTCATGGGTAATCCATCCGAAAATAGAACTAACGGATTTTACGAAAATTAAAAACGGCGATATCTCCTATGCGACATGCGCATTAGTTGAATTGTTTGAAGTGGCTAAGAATTCCGAATATGCTAAATTAGCTGCGGGGAAGATGATAGACATCATTCAGCATATTCCATTTAACGGCAACGAGAAGCTTAATTTTTCGATTTTGACAGGGCAAGAATGCGCAAAATTATTGGACGTCCTTAGGCGTTCTCTTGCCGTAATTGATGAAGAGCATAAGGCATTTGATGGATTTTTCCAGAAGCCCAGAAAGGGTCGCAGCAAAAATCTCCAATGGCAGCTCCATGACATTGATGGCACTTTTGATCAATACAATTTAACCCAGATGGTTAATGCTTATTCAGTAGCATCAATCATTATGCTCCGCATTATATCGGAAAATATCAATGTTCTTAATGGAATAGGTATGGAAATAATGAAGGGGAAGTCTTTTGATTATGCGCAATATCTCAAATATTATTCTAGCTTTTCGTACTATCCACATAGACCAATTGATGCCGAAATTGCCAAGAGAATAATTTGCTATCTGAATTCGCAAGAAAAAGAAGAGAAAAATATTGTATTTGCGCATGCTGATTGCAAAGCCAAAATGGCTGCACCCATTTGGCAATCAAACGTAGATGCACGTATTATTAGGGGATTGCTTGACAAAAATTAAAATGTGCGCAATTATATGTCTGCGCACTATTTTCCCTTAGATGAGGTAAAAACATGGAAATTGGAAAAGAAGACCTTTGCTGACATTGGTATGTAACTCAGCTCGCTTTACAGCTAAAGCGACCAATGCAGAAAAACTCCATCAAAATACAAAATATGACGTCTATGGATGCTTATTAAGTGTAGAACTGCCGAAAAGTGGAAATGTCGAACATATTAATATGGCATATAAAAGCTATCATTGCATATATGTAGGTTGGCCGAAGCTTTACGTGAAAAATGAAAAACACCAGTAAAATGATGACAGTGATGCTGAATCTAACTCCACTGTTTTATTTTCATTATTTGATATTTTTTCCGGAGGGATTCTCTCCAATTGAGAATTTGCCGTTATTCGAAGTGAAACATATTATCAGTATAAAATCAGTCACAATATTGCGAGTGTTGATAGTCTGCAAAATACAAATATTGGCGAAAAACTTGTAGCACTTAATGAAGAAAGTAAAATTCGATGCATAAGTAATGACAATGTCAAAGTAAATTACGAGAATGTGCTTCAATTGGCATGCATCGATAGTACAAGCGAAAGTACAAAGATAATTAATTTGCTCCATCATTTGCGAACACATCTTAACATTTGCTTGGCCTATGGAAGGCTCAATAAAATAGGCGAAGAGGGCGTTGAGGAAGAAGATCTTTCGAAAAGATCCAATTACTATCTGATGCATTTTTTTGAAGAGATATTGCAATATCATGTCAGAAAAAATGGAAATAACAGAGACGGACAATTTAAACCTGATATGGAAAATGATAGACCAATAGAAGTGGCTGCGCGCGAAAATTGTAATGAATTAATTAAAGCGGTTAACGGACTCGAAGAAGACGGAGTAAGGCAGTTTTGGGAGCGTGCTCCAAATAATCAAATCAATGTGGCATCAGTGGCCATGGTAATGCATTATAAATCGCTAATTTTGCGCAATATCATTGCACAGCGAAAGGGCTATTCGGCCGATTTCCAAAAACTCCTTGAAATTTTGGAAGGTCAAATGGAAAAAATTTAACAACTCAGTCTAGCAACGGAGGGAATGGGGAAAAAAGATAGTAATATTAGACATTACATTGCACTCATGAAAAATGAATGCATTCTGAATATGCTTGAATTAAAATCCATTGATGCTTGCCATATGGATAATAAAGAAGAAATCAATAGTGAATATTTGGAAAAACTTATTATAAATAGCTATTTTCTTCGATCATTTAATCCACTGTGTCTGCCAAAAGGTTGTTTATATGCGAAAACAGACGCCCATAGGTCACTTGAGCACTACTGGAATAGCCATCAAGATATCGCGAAGAAAACCGTTCAAGAGTTGGCTAAAGCGCTTAAAATTCACACGGATGAGCTAAGCGTGTGCTCTAGGGAAAAAATAATACGGTTTTTGGAGATAATCGCAATCCGCAAACTGTGATTGATCTTTTAAATTTAAGCATTTCGTACGGCGATATTTTTGTAACGCCATGCCAACATGGCATCGCTGACAATTCCGATGCGCGCCGCCTATTTGGCAACAAACAATTGGAAATGTCGCGCGCTAGACCCTCCTATTTTTTTGAAGATGATGTCTTTGGTCCTACGGGAAATGCGAAAAAAAGACGATGAATGGGTTATTATTCTATGCGATCTCGATCATAATCGAACGGAGTGGCTCTACATAGTGGAAGATATTTTGAGAAATAAAAAATTTAAAATACTTTCGGAAAGCATACTACAATATTTTAAATGCCATGACTGTAATATTTTTATAGATAAATCAGGGAATATCAGGATTTACGATATTGGCACTCTGGGAAAGCTTTTATTCAAAACAGAAAAAGTAAAAATTAATGAAAAAGATACGAATGCATTAAAAAGCAATCGCAAGCAAGATAATGGTAGCTTCATTGCATTGTGCAATCCGCTCCCCTGGGAAGATCCCTTTATTAATACGCGATTAACCTACGTTGAAAAAGTGGCGTATATTGGTGCTTATTATGACACCTGCGGGCGAATATCGCGTATTTTTCTTTCGCGACTAAGAAATTCAAATGGCGATGAAGTTAACCTAATTCCAGTCAACGAATCCAATGGAACCCTTTCGTGGAGATGGAGCGGCAATATGAGCTATAGATTGTGCGGTGGCAGAAATAAGCCAATACTAAATGCCGACGGCATACCCGTTGCCGATGACGATGAAACGGTCTACAATCCCCTCATTGCATTTAATAACTATCTATGCTTTGAAAAAGTAGATGAAGGTTCCACGGGCAACTATAAAATCCTTCTGCCTCCTGGACGCTACTCGCGGGAACAAGGGTTATCCCACGAATATAAAGCTTCGTTTACTGAATGTGATCTGAGTGATGATAAGTTTTTTTGAGGGAGCGAATGTATAGGCGAAGTTTCTTTTGCCGCAGATCCTTACGTTCTCTACGAGAAGAATATGACCGGAAATACGCCGTTGGGAACTCTGCGTCTTACACAAGCATTTCAAATGCAAGGAGAATATGGCAAGGCAATCAAATGTTTGAAAGATTTATCAATAAATGGGGCAATTGGCAGCGATGAAATCGCAATTTTTTCAGAAATGGTGCTTTGGTTCAATTTTGGAAAAGAAAAATCGCCGCAATTCGCAAATTTTATCTTTTGGGCCATTGGATGCATGCTTCGATGGGAGCCAAATTCAACTAGTGTGCAAATGCTAATAAAAAATATTTGTTATTTGGATTATGGGGGAATTCATTTTAAATTTAATTAATACTTACTTAAAAGGGCATGATACTTACTCGACAGTCACAAAAATACCCATTGCCGCTGAAATATTTCAATGGAAGCGGCTATTGATATACACCGACGCGGCTGAAGTGCTTTCATCGGGGATACGGAGTGCCATAAATGAACATTTAGATGTGCTAGAAAAAGTCAAGGAAAAGCGTCTTAATTTCCCGGAGCAAATACGTAAATATACTCAAGAATATCGTAAAGCAAAAAAAAATGAGGCGGGACGAGAGGAGAAAAAGAGCCCCCATGATGATTTGCCTTTTTTCATGCGAGAATCCAATGCAATGTATCCCAATATTAATGCCAATTTATCTTCAAATATTTGGAATCCAAATCACGAAAACATCGATGACTTCGAAATGCGAACGAAACAATGTAGGTACATTGAGCAGGGAATTATAGATGAGGCAAGCAAAATTTTCAAAGTAACCGAAGAAGGAGATAGTGCTAGGCGCATCTTTGATTCATCAAATGCTGCCGATGGCGAGGAAAGCTCTTATATTATAACTGATGAGGAAAAGGATAGCAAGCAATGTGCTGAATTTCAAAGCAGCATAAAAAGTTTTCAAGCAGAAATGAATGACGGAGGATTAAATCAGAAAAAAAGGCGAATGATCCATTTTTACAAAGCGACTTCTTAAGCAACGTAGACAATGATAATTTGGGAAATTTTATAGACATGATGAAAAATAAGAAAAAAGATTTACTTAGTGGTATTAAGGTGTTCGCTAATGGAATTAGAAATGTAATATGCTTTGATGGAAAATTCCAAAACCTTAATTCAGGCAAATGGAAAAATGAACATGACCGAAGACATTTATCGCATATATGGATATTACATCGGCGGAAAACGGAAAAGAGCACTTTCCTATATTGGGAAAATTAATCCGGCTTTTAATGGGAAAAACCTAGATTGCCTAATTGCGCTAAGTGAAGGCTATATTGTGAGCTCAACTACGATGCGTCACATAGGCAAGACAATTAATGCATTGCATGCATGTAAAGGCAGTGGTAATTCCGCATGGATGGAGGCCATCTCTCTCATTCGCGCATTTCGCAAACCTTCGACATTTTGCGACGGAAGTGATCCAACGAAAAAGCATAATAAATTAATTTATCAGCTTTCATTGCTACTAGAAGTAATGTCACGAATTCGCCTGCGCCCCGATCAAGTTGAGAAAATACATTTCATTTTTTCCTCCGCTCAAAATGGAGGCAAAAATTCCGGCGTACTTATTCAGCAACTCATGGGCAGTGGAAAATCGAAGGCGCTAATTCCCGCTTTAGTGCTCATGGGGCTATGCATGAAAAGAAAACGCAGAAAGACAACTACCGAAGGCAACTTAGACCAGCCCATTGACGAGGACCAGGATGCCTACTTGGGTTACCCGGTTATTGTGTCGCACATTACCCAATTGCCGGCTGTTCTTAAGGAATTGCCCCCCATTTTGAGCCAGCTAAATCTCACCGTCGAATACATTGACATGAATTTTACGTATTTGAAGACCCTTGATGGAATAATATTTTTACACGGAAAATTAGAGTCGATATTAAAAAATAGAACCTGCGTTCCCGTATTTACTTCCGCTGCGCTCATGGCATGGCGCACTCTCTTTCGCTCCATTAATACTAATGCCACTAATTACGTTAACATATATTTAAACGAACACTAAATAGTGAGTAGGCTTTTCAAGAAATGCATTGGCATATTTGATGAAGTGCATCTAATGGCCAATCCCAAAAAATCATTTATTGTTGAGGCCCAGCTTGATCAAAATGGACAATTAAAGCATATGGAAAAAGCCGAAGTGAAAACCGTTTCTGATTTCATGCTCAATTACCTTCCAGAACAGCTTCTAAATATATGCAATGGAAACCGACAAAGTCACATAGCTCCTGCGAAATTGCGTAAATACTTAAAGGCAGCCCTAAGAAATAAGCTATCTTCTATGAAAACAAGTCAAAGCTTTGCCAGTTGGAGTGCTGATGATCAGGGTATTTTTATTGCTTTATGATTGGTGAATTCGATGGCAAATATAAATTTAATGGAAAAAATAATTTGGCTCAAAAACGTGAAATGGATCTTTCACAGGAAAGAATTAATGCCCTCTTATCTAGATTTAATGAAAAGCAAGAAAAACCAATTCTTGCCCTGCGTGCCATTGCTTCCCAATTCATTCCGCACTGCTTTTCGAAGGTCTACAGTAAGGACTTTGGCTATGACCCTAAGACGGGGGAAGTGATACCCTAGGCAAATTCCTCGCCATCAAGTAGCAAATTTCAAAATCCATGGGAAATTCTTTGCTTTACATGTCTCAGTATTCTAGTGGATGGATTTTTCCGTCAGGCCATCGATAACTTTGTCGTATCATTTTACAAAAATGCACAAGAGGCTGTCAACGCTGGAACTAATTTCCAAGAAACGATTTCCTATAAGGTGTTTAAGCGGTTTTTCGAAGGATGCAAATTCAATGGAGAATTATTGAGTTTGGAGAGAATAGTTGAGACTACCGATGATGGAAATTTACGTATCTCCAATGAAGCGGTGGAGGCAATTCAGGAATATTTAACAACGGCGGAGGGGAAGAATGCTAAGTTCGAAGTAACTAAAATTGTTTGTATGGGTAGTGCTATTTGGAATCCATACTCCTATACCACACCACCATCTACGCCTATTGAAGATTTATTTAACGGAAGCATTGGACTAACCGGAACTACCTTTAATAAAAGCTCATATCCGATGTGCATAGGTACGCTGTATAGTCCGCAGGCCGGATCTCTTGGAGCCGTATGCGTAAAATTTGCGGAAAACAATAAAAATAAACTTTCCCGCATTCACGCCATGCCCTCTGAAATCGCAGGCGATCAATCTCCCGATGGCGCGAATCAACTAACTGCCGAAAAACTATTGAAGCAGTGGAAGAACGACGTTTCCAAGGCGACAAAAACCGATGAAGACGCAAGAAAAACAATTCAAAATCTTCGCATTATCGTCGATAGCGGATCCACTCTCGTTGCTCAAAAAACTTCGAGCATTATTCGCGATATTGCCAACTTTATTAGAAGCGAAAATTTGGAGGTTTCGCATATCGAATGGTTTGATGAATTACGGAGAAATGGAGATTGAAAAAGCACAAACAGATGAAGAAGTAGAAAAAAGCGAAGAGGCAGAAAAGAATGCAAAAAGTGCAGACGCTTCAGCGAATCAGTCAAAAGCTGCGATTACTCCTTCGGCAGAAGTAAAATCAAGCAAATGCCTGTCCATTGTCTTTGGAATTGTCGCTGCGATAACAATTTTGGCTGCCATTTTTTTGCTTATCTTTCCATTTGGCGTTGAAATTTTGGCTGCCATTGTGCCGCTGGTTGGGACAATTGCTGCAAAGATTCTCATTTTCACACCAGGAGCATTCTTTGCAATACTTGCTATGATGTTTCTCCCGCGCTAATGTAAAAATAAATTTTTCTAAAAGTCGATTTATGCATCTCCGATGGTACGTTATCCTATGAATATTTATGTCTTTGCTAGGAATAAATTCACACTTGTAATACGCTGACTCAAATCATTTTTGGTCAGTTAGTAAGATCGATGCAAATTTTCATCTTTACCGCGTGCGGCTTCTTTTTTCTGTAGAGTAAGTCTGCAGATCCTTTTGCGACTGTCAAATTTAGCTTCCTATCATATTCAATGCGATGTAGTGAATTTTACTTCTCCCGAAATCTGTTGGAAAAAGACTGAATTTCCACTAAGTATGATTTTCCTTTTACGAAAATTGCTTCGAAACATATGTTATATGTTTATATGATACTTATTTTTGATCAAACATCTACAGTCGTATGGAACAGATTTCTAGCACTTCCAGGCTGAGTTGGCTGGAAAAGCGCATAAGCGACTCTAGACTAACGATAAAGATCGGCTGCGTTTGGGGCAATGAATGAGAAAAAAATAGTTTTCGATTTCTTTAAGTGGCTCACTCGGAAGAAATTATGGATGATCGAAGGCAATGGTGCGTCATCGATTGGCATTGGCATTTTTGAGGTACGTTGTCAGGTTCGATGGAAATGATGCAAATTCTTCACAGCGAAGAATATGGAGGTTTCGACGTTCGCCGATGACCATGCAGTGAAAAAACTCAGCAAATTTTTTCTTTCCAACTTCCC
>JAIRXK010000002.1 GCA_031268315.1 Puniceicoccales bacterium
GGTAAAAAGTGTGGCCATGTTTCTGGCGGGGGCACGGGCAAATCCCGAGGCACTGGCGATCATTTTTCAAATCTGGCATCGGCGGCCGCAGAGCGCGTCGATCGTTCTCCCAGAGCAACATACCCTGCAGCAACTCGCGGCACAGCTTTCGATGTACATGTGCGACCTCTCCCAATGGGGCAAGGTCGCCGAAATCCTAGGACGCATGCCGTCGGACACGGCGCTGTGGATTCTGTCGGCGGCGGACCCCCAGTGGACGGCAAAGGTCCTGGCCCACATAAAATCCAAAACGGTTCGGGAGAACCTGAGGCATGTCTGTGTCGCAGCGGGACAGAAACAATTTGCCGCGGTGATTTTTGCGAAAATCGATGGCCGGGCGGAGGGGACATTGCCAACGGCGAAGAAGGAGTCGGGCGCCGCAGATGCGCTGCCTCTGACAAAAATAGAAGCCAAGTCGGCGCCAAAGGCAGAGAAGAAATCGGGCGCCGCGGATGTGCTGCCCTTGCAAAAAATAGAAGATAAGTCGGCGCCGGTGGTGGAGAAGAGGTCGGCGAATTTGTCTAAAATTTCAAAGAGGGCGCAAAGGCCACCGGACGCACAATTTCGAAATTTCAATGGGCTATTTTTAACGATACCGGCCGCGCAAAAAGTGGGCGGGTTGCCGAAGTGGCGGCGCCATTGCCATTCCCATGCCATCCCTAGGGGCCTGCCTAAAAATTCCGTTCCATAGGGCCCATTGCGCTGCCGAGCCGCTCTGCGGCAGGGAATTTCATAAAATCTTCAACTGCTTTGCCGGGGGATGCCTACGCAGTGCCATCATTCTCTGTTGTCTGGCCGTATCCATGGAATGTGGTCGGCGCCGCGGATGAATTGGCCGGCTCTCCTCCTCGCTTTCCTTGAGACATGCCTTGGCCGTGCCCGCGCGCGGAATACGCACGGGCGCGCCCAAGGCGTGGGTAAGGAGCTCCCACGGCGGGCATGCGGCAAAATTTGGCATTTGCATGGGAGCACTTCTGCCGGCGCGGACTGCTGTGGGATGGATTGCATTTTTTGAAAAATGCACCATCAAATGATGGGAGATTATCTCGGTCGTTCACGTTTTCGCATTTGGGCATCTGCCAAAGCATTAATCGCCATTGCAATGCGGGCAATTAACCTTGGGTTTTGAATGGTGCGATCGGAGTAATTGATGCAACCGGCCAGATGCGTGGGAATACCTTTTAAAATCCCGGAGAAAAATTTATTATCGATCCGCGGCCGCTTTGGCTCAGAGCTTCGCATCAAATGCATTTGCGCAATTTTCACTGGAAAAAATAAAAGCTAGCCAATGGGATTATTTTCAGAGAAACATTCTCCATGCCAACCCCATTTGTACATCTCCATGTCCATAGCGATTACAGTCTCCTAGACGGAGCATGCCGGCTGGATCGGCTCTGCAAGCGCGCGGCGGAACTTGCCATGCCCGCCATTGCGCTCACTGACCACGGCAATATTTTTGGCATTCCCTCCTTCCTCGATGAGGCGAAAAAAAATGGAATTCGCGGAATCGTTGGTTGCGAAATCTATGGCCTCTGGGATCTAGCCATGGACAGCCGTCCACCGCGTGAGCGCAATGAGCTCTACCACATGTGCTTACTCGCAAAGGATCTGAAAGGGTACAGCAATTTGGTCCACATGATTTCCCAGGCACACACCCGCGGCTTTTATTACAAGCCGCGGGTCGACTTAGAGACGCTGGCGCAATTTTCCGATGGGCTAATTGCCACGTCTGGATGCCTGCAGGGCCGCATTGCCAATTGCCTGCTCCACGGCGACGGCGACGGGGCAGACGAGGCAATCGGGAGGTACATTGACATATTCGGCCGTGAAAATTTTTTCCTAGAGGTGCAAAACCACGGCATAGACAAGCAGCTTCAAATATTGGCCGATCAATTTAGGCTGGCCGATCGCCACGGCGTGGCCGCCATTGCGACCAATGACGTGCACTACATTTACCGGGAAGATTGGGAGGCCCACGACGCATTGCTATGCATTCAAACGGCGGCGAAACTTTCCGATGAAAATCGGATGACCATGAAGGACCATCGACAATTTTATCTAAAATCCTACGAGGAAATGGCGCTGCTCTTCGGAGAACGGCCCGATTGCCTGAAAAATACCTGCCACGTCGCAGAAATGTGCGCCTTTGAAATGCCCTATGGAAAAAATCACTATCCCGTATTTCCCATGGCAGAGGAACTTTCCTCCATTTCCAAGGACGAATACTTAAAAACCCTATGCGTACGGGGCATAGAGGAGCGTTACGGTATCGACTACGGTTCGCCGGAAGCATCAGGCGGGGAACCTCACCAGGGTGTGACGGCGATTGCCATTGTCGAGCGGGTCGAACACGAGCTTAGGGTCATTGGCAAGGCGGGATTTGTCGACTACTTCCTCGTTGTGCAGGACTTTGTCAGGTGGGCACTGAACCACGGCATATCCGTTGGCCCGGGCCGCGGTTCCGGCGCCGGATCCATCGTTGCCTATGCCCTGCACATTACCGACATCGATCCCATGCGCTTTGGCCTCATCTTCGAGCGATTTCTCAATCCAGAGCGCATTTCTCCGCCCGACTTTGACATCGATTTTTGCATGCGCCGCCGCGATGAGGTCATTGAATATGTGCGTGAAAAGTATGGCCGCGGCGGCGTGGCCAACATCATCACATTTGGAACGTTTGGAGCAAAAATGGCGATGCGGGATCTGCTGCGCGTCAACGATGTTCCCTACGCCGAGGCGAATCGCATCGCAAAAATGATTCCCGATGAGCTGGGGATTGACCTTGCCGGTGCGGTAAGTCGATCCCCGGAATTGCAAAATGAAATGCGCCACAATTTCCTCCTAAAAAAGACCATCGAGCAGGGGAAGGTGATTGAGGGCACCGTGCGCAACACAGGCACCCATGCCTGCGGCATGGTGATCTCCGATGAATCCATCGAAAATCACATACCGGTAACTCTACAGGATGGGAACCTCACGACGCAGTATTCGAAGGACTACGTCGAACAATTGGGCCTGCTAAAAATGGACTTTCTCGGATTAAAGACCCTCACCGTCATTGCCGATACGGTGAAATTCATAGGGAAAAAAGATTCCAATTTTTCCATCCAATCCATAGCGCTGGATGACCCTGCAACATTTGCCCTCATTAATAGCGGCAATACGGCGGGCGTGTTTCAGTTGGAATCGGACGGCATGCGTGCCCTGTGCCGCCAATTTGAAGTGGCCAACATTGAAGAAATAAGCGATCTTAGCGCCCTTTACCGCCCCGGACCGATGGACTGGATCCCCGAATATGTGCGAGGCAAGCGAAATCCATCCGATGTGCACTACGCCCATCCCATCCTTCAGTCCGTGTGCCAAAAGACCTATGGCGTGCTCATTTACCAGGAACAGGTAATGGAAGCGGCCCGTGTCATTGCGGGCTATTCCATGGGCGAAGCGGACATTCTGAGGCGAGCCATGGGAAAAAAGAAGGTAGAAGTGATGAATGCCCAGCGAACCACCTTCGTTACGGGTGCGAAAAAAAACGGAATTGATGAAAAAAAAGCCAATGAAATTTTCGACATTCTCGCAAAATTTGCCGGCTATGGATTCAATAAATCCCACTCCATATCCTATGCCATCATCGCCTACCAAACCGCCTACCTGAAATCCCACTACCCGTTGGAATTCTTCGCGTCCATTCTGTCATCGGAATTGAATAATCCGGACAAGATGTCATTTTTTATCGCCGAAGCGAAGGCGAATGGCATCGCCGTCCTTGGCCCAGACATTAATGAGTCTTCGGAGTATTTTACGCCCATTGACGGTGCCGATGGGCAGGTGGGACGCATCCGCTTTGGACTTGCCGCCATTAGGGGCATGGGAGAATCCTCAACGGAAACTATCCTCCAAGAGCGCAGCACATCGGGAAAATATCGAAGCTTTGCCGATTTTGCGTGGCGCGCAGAGGGAAAGGTCGTCAATCGTCGCATTTTTGAAAATCTCGTTTTGTCCGGATCATTCGACGGCTTTTCCGTGGACCGGCAGCACCTATTTAATTCCCTGGATCGCATCATCAAGGCCCGATCAAAGGCCAAATCCCAGGAAAATAGCTTGCAAAATGACTTTTTTCAAACCCTTGAAAAGGAAGACTACAATCCACTGGAAAGCTTCATTGAAATCCATGGCGAGCCCATGTCCATGGCAAATAAATTGCGCCACGAAAAGGAATTGCTTGGGTTCTATGTCTCTGGGCATCCTTTGGACGTTCTCTGCGGATTGGAACGACACATCGACACGCTTTCGGCGGAAAGGCCAATGGCGAGGGACCAGCAGCCATTTACTCTGGTAGGATGCATCGGTGACATTGCTAAAAAGTTTACCAAAAAAACGAATCGCATTTGGGCCCACGTGCAACTTAATGGCCGCCAGGGAGACTATGTGATTAACTTTTTTCCGGATGCCTACGAAGAATATCTTCCTCTACTGACCGTCGGTGCCATCATTGTGGTCAAAGGCACCATTCGCATCCAGGAAGAGCGGCAAAGTCTCAATGTAACCGGTGCCTACGACTGTGAAAATTTTTTGCAGAAATTTAGCCGCCTCCTGCGCATCACCCTTTCCCATGGGGATGGAAATGTGCTGCGGGAATTTTTGGGCGCATTTGCCGAATACGCCGCCAATAATCCGGGAAATGTGCCCGTTGAAATGGCCATCGAATGCGGTGAAATTTTTCGCTCGCTGCAGCCCGACATTCCCCTGCGCATTGCAATCAATTTTGAGCAATTTCACCAATTGACTGAAATGGAGGGATTTCAAACCGTATGCATAGCCCTGGCAAGCCAGCGCTGAAATCGGATAAAACCCTCATCTAGGAATTTTTTAGTTTCGCTGCAAAATTCAATGGGATTATTTTGAAAGCCATTTGCACCTTTTGCGACAAAAATTTTCTTAGATTGCAGCCGAAAAAGCCGCCATCTTTTGTGCACGGCTCATTTTCTGCCATTAGCGATCTTCTGTCAACTAGCTGGCGTAAAGGATTTTAAGACATTTTATCATGGCCCAATGCGTCCACTTTTAGAAAATTTCCCCCAACGCTACCTCATTAAATTTCGGGTATGAAACGTTTTCCAAAAATTTGGATCGAATTAAAAAGTGCTCTCTGCTTCAAGGCGTCATTGGAAATGCTCTTTATTTCAAAACGCCGCATGGAGATTTCATTGTCGATTCTACTCCAATTAAACTTTGTTTACCTATTCACGCTTTAAAGCAATGCAAGAAGCCATGGAAACGGCCGTTAGAGAAAGCTAAATAAGTCTCATGGAAAATACAATTGGATCAAAATTGAAAAATTAACTCAACATGAAATGTTATTTTTGGAAAATGCGACCGGAATTTAGCAAAATATAACCGGGAAAAATTAGTGGGAGAAGATTGTTCACGTTTTCGCATTTTGGCCTCTGCTAAAGCGGTAATTGCCATTGCAATATTGGCAATTAATCTTGGATTTTAATTATGCGATCGGGGCAATGGGATTTTCTGGAATGTGGCATAGGGTTCACCGCACTTATTGTCATCAACAAAGTCCCACAGACGAGCTATCGGACGATCGAAATCGTCAGTATTAATCAAATTTTTCAGTAAAAATTCTTTGTCATTTTTCAGTCCGTCACTAATATCCTTGGCGAGTTGTTTCAGATTTTCGTTTTTGTCATTTTTCAGTTTCGTGAAATCAATTTCTGGAATAAAAGCATCCGGATATTCATCTCGAACGGCCGCTAAAAATTCCTTCAAAGCATCCCTATTTGCATTGAAAGTGCTGGAATTATTTATTTTCTTCAGAATCCCTTTCCACTTTTTGCATAAATCAGGGGAAATGCATCTATAGTCCAATTCGGCATTTCCCATTATACCGAAATTCGCTAATGTGTCCATAAAATTAAAAAACTTTTCGGCGCCAGTACCATCACGCTTATCAAGATAGCCAATGTAGTTATTTATTTCATTTTCTATGGCTGCAATATTAGCATCAGACAAATGAAGCAGAGATGAATTAAATCCGGAAAATATAGGAGCCATGTTATTGAATTGATTTGGATCAATACAGCAAAATCCATAGCGAGCTTCATTATATGCGCGGATAGCATCATTTGCTTCCACGGGATTGCGGTTTTTGATCGCAACGAGAAGTTTCTTTAGTCCATTATGGGCATTTTCTAGACATTGATTTTTATCCAACTGCTTCCCCCGATATGAGAGCTTGTCGTCAATAAAATTAGGTGTGCTGTTAACAAAGTTTGCATAGCCATACAGTCCAAAGGATTCAATTTGGAATGCCATTATAGTATACATCCCTGCGAAATCTATTACATAGTTCAAATACCCCATATCTACTAAATCTTTTTCATAGTTCGTCAATATTACTGGATCAGGAATGAATGGCATGATCACGGCGTGGGTATGCTCGCAAAATGTTTGGAAGGCATTTCGAAATGCTTCTAGCCTAGTGTTAAAATTTCCCATCAAACTTGGATTATCCGGTTTGCCTTGTAGCGCTTCCGCTGCATTTTGGAGCTCAGTGAATATTTCCTTTTTTATAATATCACTGAAAATTCTTTCAAATTCAGGATTGTTCATCGCCGCATATTCTTTGGCTGGCTTTGAAGAGTGATATTCCTGAATGCGATGAGTTGCGTAACCTGCTGCAGCGCTAACAACAGCAGCAATGGCAACGGCAATGGCAATGAGCGTTGCAATGGAAGCAGCGCCGGATGCAATGCCCATGGCCGCAATGGCGCCGAGGAAAATAGGCTGCAAAGCAAACGCAACCAAACAAAATGCCAGGAGACCGACAAAGGCGGTGACGCAGATGACCACTCTGGAACCTTTCTGTCTAGTCAGAGCTTTTTTCCAACTCGCCTCCGTTCCATCCATTACCTTATAGAGTTCCGGCGGATTCTGAGAATTCGGCTGATTTCCCGGCGGCGGATAGACCTGCGACTGAGGCGGACAACCAGGCGGATTCCCCAATTGTAGATGAGAGTCCATAATATATACCTTTTTCGGATATTGCCATGTAAAAAAATATCCTAGCGAAAGTCAAATAAAAAATTTAGACCACCGATCTATTTGCAATTTTCTGGTTGGATGGGTATTTTTACCTGCCTAAATTTGTCTAGCTTAGGTCTTTCTTCCGGCCACCGATTCGCGTGAATTCGCTGGTACTGCGATCATTAGCGCATAGTTGATTTCCCCATGCGTTTATTGTTTAGTCGACGATTGAAATTTAAAAGTCGGCGCCGCAAGGCGGCGTCAGTTAATTCCGGTTGCCTTAATGAGTAAAAGATAAAACAGGTTTATTTATTAGCATTAGCGTCTTTGCTAATATCAATACCGCAGCTATTTACTTTAACGAACGTCCATAGATCATTTAATGGAAAAGAAGAATTGGTAGTGTTAATCAGCTCATCCAGTGAAAATTTCGTATTATTATTTAGTTTTCCACTAATATTCTTAGCGAGTTGTTCCAGATTTTTATTTTTGTCATTTTCTAGTTTCCTGAAATCAATTTCAGGAATGTGAGCATCCGGATATGCATCTCGAACGGCCCTTAAAAATTCTTCGAAAGCATTCTTATTTTTCTCGAAACTACTACCATTATTGATTTTTTTCAAAATCTCTTTCCACTTTTTGCATAAATCAGGAGAAATGCATCTATACTCAAATTCGCCATTGCCTAGTATGCCGAATTCGTATAACTTTTCCATGAAATTGCGAAAATTTTTAAGCTTAGTATCATTAATATCATCTAAACAGTTAATGTACTTATTTATTTCTTTTTCTATGCTAGCAATATTCTTATCGGACAAACGAAGCAGAGACGAATTAAATCCGAAATTTATAACCAAAGAGCGGCCGAATCGACTCGAATTAAAAACACAAAAACCATAGCGATATTCATTATATGCACGTATGGCATCATTTGCTTGTGCAGGATCGCGATTTTTGATTGCAGCGATAAGTTTCTTTAATTCACCGCGGGCATTTTTTAGACATTGGTTTTCATTCAACTGCTTTCCCCGATATGAGAGCTTGTTTTTATTAGAATAAATGGGTATTTCACCAATAAGACTTGCATAGCCAATCATTCCAAATTTTTTAATTTCGTGCACCATTGTATTATACATACCTGTAAGATATATTACATGACCCAAATAGTTGCTGTTTACTGAATCTTTTCCATTCTCCGTCAATATTATTGGATCAGGAATGAATGGCATGATCACGGCGTGAGTATACTCGCAAAATTTTTGAAAGGCATTTTGAAATGCTTTTAACTTAATTTTAAAATTTTCCATCAAATTTGGATTATCCGGTTTGCCTTGTAGCGCTTCCGCTGCATTTTGGAGTTCAGTGAATATTTCCTTTTTTATAATAGCACTGAAAATTCTTTCAAATTCAGGATTGCTCATTGCCGCATATTCTTTGGCTGGTTTTGAAGAGTAATATTCCTGGATGCGGTGAGTTATGTAACCTGCAGTGGCGCCAACGACGGTGGCAATGGTAACGGCAATGGCAATGAGCGTTGCAATAGAAGCAGCGCCGGATGCAATGCCCATGGCCGCAATGGCGCCTAGGAAAATGGGCTGCAAGGCAAACGCAGACAAACAAAATGCCAGGAGGCCGACGAAGGCGGTGACGCAAACGACAGTTCCGGAATCTTTCTGCCTAGTCAGAGCTCTTTTCCAATCCTCCTCCGTCCCATCCATCACCTTATAGAGTGGTAACTGAGTCTCCGACTGCGGATTTTCCTGCGGCGGCGGATTTTGATAATTTGACTGCGGCGGCGAATAAGCACCCGACTGCTGCTGCTGCGGATTCACCGTTGGAAAACTCGACGGCTGAAAATTCACCGACTGCGGGAAATTAGACTGTGGCGACTGTGGCAAATAATCCGGCGACGGAGAATTCTGATCGCCCGGCGATGTCGGTGGCGGAAGACTCATAATGCGTACCTTCTTTGAACGTTATCATAAAAAAATATCCCAACGAAAGTCAAACAAAAAAAAATAAAAATTTTACACTGCCGATCTATTTGCAAACGCGAATCGCAAAATTCCTTTCCCGGTTTTAGCATCCTAAATTTACGGCCAAGACACCCGCACAAATGGCTGAGAATGCGGCTTTAGGCGAACGGAAGCGCGATAATTTTGTCCCAAAAAAGTTCTTAAATTTTCCGATTACAGTCTCAACGACGGAGCGTTTTTTGAGCAATTTCTTCTCTGTCGGGGTATTTACCTTCATGTTTCTCCTGTGCCGCGCAATTAATTGTATGCCTTTAATTTGAAGCCGGTTGACCAATGGAGTTGGGCAGTACCCTTTGTCGCCAATGACGGTCCCGCGAAAATTCTTGGGCACTTCTTCGGCGCAGCTGACATCGTGCATACTTCCGCTAGGACAAAATTTCTAATCTTCTGATTCCCGTCCACCACGAGGTGCATTTTTAGTCCGAATTTTGCGCCCGTAGAAGAGTGCGCCCACCGAGCCATGCCGCCAAAAACCTTGTGCGCCTTACTGCGCACGTCTGCGCAAACGGGCAAAGGTGTTGAATCGATGTATAAAATTTGACCTTTTTGGCGTCTGCCCTCGCCCGTAGAGGTTTTCAGATTGCTTCAAAAAAAGCCGTATAAGAAGGCATTTTCGGAAAGAATGAGCGCAAAAATATTCCGTGTATTCCTTCGAGAAAGCTTTGAAATTGCGCACTTTTGAGCGCATAAAACATACGTAGATCGTTGTAATTTCGCTGAGAAAAAGGTTTACTCGGACGGCCACGACGCCGTGACATGGCAGTCATTTTTTTCTTGCACGTGTTGTCGATGCGGACAAACAATGCAATCAACTTCAGGGTTTGTTTTTCCATATCTTCCCTGAAGCCTTTTTTATCAACATCGGCAATCCAACTTTTTGCCTCGCAACGATTTTACGGCCAGGAAAAATTTTTCGGCAAAAGCTTTTCGTGAATTTTGCGATTCGCGCTTTATGACTTTAATTTCTATTGTACTTCTTAAAGATTAGAATGCCGGGAAAGTAATCCTACCGAATTCCGACACAATTATTTTTTATAACCAAACAATCTTACGAAAATGGCGGCTATTTGTTTCCAGAGCCGAACAATTTTAACTTTAAACAAGCAAGCATATCTGGCTCGGACTGTCCTGTTCGGTTTTTTTTTCGGAATTTTTCATTTCCTCCAGTTTCCGCCGTTGTTCCGCAACTTGAGCCTCCATTGCGTCAGCTCTAGCCTTAGAAGCATCGGTTTGATCTAGAGACGCTGCAAGTTCCCACTCAAATTGGCGTAATTTTGGAGTGGTGGCGCGGGTTTTTGGGTCGCGAATCTTTTGCATACGCTCTTCCCTAGCCTGGAGAATGTCAGGACCGATCTTTTCCATTTCGCGTCCAATATCTTTTTCGATTGCCACAACATCAATGGACAACCCCTGTCTCTCGGTGGCATCAACTCTGTCCCAGTACATCTGCACCAACTCGTCTTCAAATTCTTCGTATTCGCAGACAAGATACGCAAGCTTTATTTTTGCAAGCTCCCGCTCTTCCTTAGTACGTTCGATGTGCACTTTAGGCATTTCTTCTGGAAATGAATTATAATTTGAAAATTTACTAATTGTCATATTTAACTCCTATTATTGATGGAAAAGTTGCCACCACCAACCGTGTGATTCCCGCTCCTCTTTTCTAAGGCGATATTGTTGCGACTGTGCCTCTGCATTCTTGTTAATCTCAGCAAGTTCAGCGCGTACATTTGCTTCCCTTATCTTAGATTCTGCATCGGCGATAGCAAGTTTCGATTGAGACTGACTCTCCTCGACGAGGGCTATCAAAGATGCCATAACTTTTTTCCGTAAATCCTCCTCTTCTGCGGAAATCTCGCCATTGGGCGTACTTTTACCAGACAAACATATGAAATATGCTTGTAATGCCGTTCCAACTCGTGTGATGGATTGGAAGCCACTCACTCTTCCTACGGCAATCAGCAACAAGCTTGATTTAACATGTATAAGCGCATCAACCCTGGCGAGATAAGCTTCATATTGCTCAATCTTACCTCGCTCGAGCGCCTGATCGGCGTGTTTCTCATGCCGCTCTATGTCTCTATTCAATTCAGCATGTGCTGAATCGATATCAAATCCTACGATATTTAAGCTCATGCGCTGGCCGTCCTAGGTGAAGAAAAATTAGAAATCAAGTGTATTTTGCATGAAGGCATAAAATTCTTAAAGTTATTATCACTCTTCGCAAAGATTTTTCCAGTGATCAAAGCTCGGGACGCTATCGGTCCACCAGTCGCAGCTTCTTTTGTCGAATTCGCGTAGGAATTTCCTATGCTAAAAAACTTCAGAATCAATCTGATAGTCGATATCTAAGCTTTTCCTATCGTGCTCACGAATCGCCATCCAGTCGGTCGAGCAAAGCGCTTCTTTCAGTTCGTTAAGCTTTATTTGTTTTTGTTCTTCTACTGTAGCTGCTGGTATGGCTACAATTATATATCCTCCGTTAAATTTTTCTATATACGCAGAATTTTTATTGCACCGGTGTGCGGCGGCTGAGCCTGCGGCGCCGGAAAACTCGACGGGTTTTGATAACTTGACTGCGGCGGATTCCCCAATTGTGTAATAATATATATCTTTTTCGGACATTGACATGTAAAAAAATATCCTAACGAAAGTCAAATAAAAAATTTACGCCGCCGATCTATTTGTAATTTTCTAGTCGGGTGGGTATTCCTATCTGCCTGAATTTGTCCAGCTTACGTATTTATTCCGCTTAATATTCCGTGGCCGCCGAAGATGCACATCGGTACGGCCTGTGCAATATTTGCATCATGCGCCATCCTATTTTTGGTTGCCGAATGACTATTTTCTGCGGACATAGAGGACGCTTTGATCTATGTGTACATTTTTTTAATCGGCGATTGAAACTTAAAAGCCGACACCGCTCTACGGCGCCAGCTAATTCCGATTGTTTTAATGAATAAACGATAAAATTGGTTTATTCGTTAATAATACCACAGTTAGTAGCGAAAGCGAAGTTACAGAGCATACTTGAAAGATGAAAAAAATCAGTGGTGTTAATCGAATTTTTCAGTGAAAATTCTTTGTCATTTTTCAGCCCACTACTGATATTCTTAGCGAGTTGTTTCAGGTTTTCATTTTTGTCATTTTCCAGTTTCGTGAAATCAATTTCTGGAATAAAAGCATCCGGATATTCATCTCGAACGGCCGCTAAAAATTCCTTCAAAGCATCCCTATCTGCATTGAAAGTGCTGGAATTATTTATTTTCTCCAGAATCCCTTTCCACTTTTTGCATAAACCAGGGGAAATGCATCTACTGTCAATTACGGCATTATCTACTATGCCAAAAGTCGATAATTTTACTATGAAATCAGGCAACCCTTTCCCTATGGGACCCGTAGAGTTACTTAGATAGGTAATGAAATCATTTACTTCACTCACTATAATGGCAATATTAGCATCTGACAAATTGAGTAAAGACGAATTAAACCCTGAGCTTATAAGCAGGTAGTTATCTTTTTTATTGCCAGCAATAAAAAATTCCATGCACGCTTCATTATATGCGCGGATAGCATCATTTGCTTCCATGGGATTGCGGGTTTTGATCGCAGCGAGAAGTTTCTTTAGTCCATCACAGGCATGTGTCAAATTTTCTCGCACTGCAGGGTATAATTGCGCGTGTTTTTTATCGAGTTCAACACTCATGCAGGCAATACAGTATGCATAGCCAAGCATTCCTCTGTCCTTAATGTTGGACGCCATTGCCGTATACATGCCTGCGAGTTCCGTCACATAATTCAAATACCTAATATCTACTAAATCCCTTTCAGCCACCCTTAAATTGGGAATGAATGGCATGATCACGGCGTGGGTATACTCGCAAAATTTTTGAAAGGCATTTTGAAATGCTTTTAACTTAATTTTAAAATTTTCTATCAAATTTGGATCATCCGGTTTGCCTTGTAGCTCTCTCGCTGCATTTTGGAGCTCAGTGAATATTTCCTTTTTTATAGTATCATTGAAAATTCTTTCAAATTCAGGATTGCTCATCGCCGCATATTCTTTGGCTGACTTTGAAGAGTAATATTCCTGGATGCGGTGAGTTGCGTAACCTGCTGCAGCGCTAACAACAGCAGCAATGGCAACGGCAATGGCAATGAGCGTTGCAATAGAAGCAGCGCCGGATGCAATGCCCATGGCCGCAATGGCGCCGAGGAAAATAGGCTGCAAAGCAAACGCAACCAAACAAAATGCCAGGAGACCGACAAAGGCGGTGACGCAGATGACCATTCTGGGATCTTTCTGCCTAGCCAGAACTTTTTTCCAACTCGCCTCTGTCCCACCCATTACCTTAAGAAACTGCGGTGGCGGATTCGCCTGCGGATTTTGCGAGTTTTGATCTAAATTCCCCGGCGACGGATAACACGGCAGATTCTGATAACCCGGCTGCGGCTGAAAACTCATAATATGTACTCCCTTCGGACATTGTCATGTAAAAAAAATATCCCGACGAAAGTCAAACAAAAAAAGTAAAAAATTTACAGTGCCGATCTATTTGTAATTTTCTGGTCAGATGGGTATTTTTACCTGCCTAAATTTGTCTAGCTTAGGTCTTTCTTGCCAATTCCCATGGCCCGAGGATGGGCAATTATCTTTGCCCATTCCGATGATGAAGTGCTTTTCGTTTGTAGATAAGGCATTCAAGCATTGATAATTGGAAAATATTTCCCATGGCGGGACCTCCAATCGGAAGAACACTCATGTCAAATTTTCAGCCAATGAACCCCCTAGATTGCCAAGCCCGCGAGGAAGGCGAAAGTAGCCCCAATTGGGGATTACACTCGCCGGCGCGGGCTGCATCCGCTTGGCAATTTTCTTCCAATCCTCCGCCCAGACGCCGGAAGCGTGGGGGCCACACGGTGGGCATGCGGCGAAAGTTGGCATTTGCATGGGAGCACCTCTGCCGGCGCGAACTGCAGCGGGAAGGATTTCATTTTTGGAAAAATGCACCATCAGATGATGGGTGCAATCCGTCCATTTTAAAACATATCCATAATTGTCGTTGCATCTACTACGTGGTTATTTCCTTCCGGATCACACTCAATGATCATATGCCCAAAAAAATAATAATGGCATTTTCCCATTCCCGGTAGACATGTTTTCATTATGTCGGTATTGATCATTGACATTCTCACATTTCCAGTGCTTTGGATCTCGATTTTAATTTTATAGCAGGGTTGTATTTTTGCCTGATCACAGACAAATCCAACTACATCAGGATCTGAAATCCTTGGCATCGATTCATTTTCATATTTTTCCTTCACAGCTAGAACGATGGCCGCAGACCCTCCCTGAATCCACTTAATGAGGTAAATCGATTTCAGTGCTTTGAGGGCATCTTCCGGCGGAAGCCCTGAATTTTTAAGTTCTCGCAGAAAACTTTCCGTCACACTGCCGCACTCATTGCATTGCCTCTTCCAACTCGCCAAATCGTCACATTTTTTCCCATTAATGATCACTTCGAAATTTTCACACTCCCTCTCAAAATCACCAAACAAATCGAATTGTCTAAGTAGGGTGCTTATATCGTCCAAATTTTTCGTAAAGTCTTCATCGCTGGAAAAAAATTCTGATCCAATTTCCCGGCTCTCCATGGCGGCAATGTTTGCTTGTCTTAGTTTTCCATTGGTGGTGTCGATGTATTCTCGCACAATATCTTTCACATTGAGGGAGGACAAAATGCAATTGGCCGGTTCTCTGAGTGATAGATAGTCGAAGAAATCATCACTTATCTGGGCTCCCATTTCCTTGGAGTGCAAAAGAACCGCCATGGCGGCCTCATAGTTTGGGGATGCCAAAGCGCCGAGGATTTTTCCCAAAGATTCAGGCGCTAGCTGTCCGATGAATGCAAACATATCGTAATCCGGATCGAAAAATTGACACACAAACTTCGATTTCGTGTCCATTTCGCTTGATTTCGAATCATTAAGTTTCGCTTGCAAACTATTTAGAAAATCTATTTTTTCCTCCGGTGAATCCTTGTTTTTTGATAATAGTTTTCCTGCTCGCAATTTATCAAAAAGTGACATATTTTTACTGGTAGCTAACGATTTTTGAAATTGTTCTATTTGATCTTGGATGTTTTTTCGCAAAGCAATTTGCCCTTGGAGGAGCCAACTTGCAATTTTTGTCGTATGCTTCAAATCGGCTTGAAGGATATCCCTGTTTGTGTTTTCTGTTTCTAGCTCCGCCTCTAGCTCTTTTTCCAAATCATCGCCCTGCAATTGCGATTTTCCCAATTGTTCATTCGGCATATGCGCCGCTTCATCTGCTTGTATTTGTGTCGCTTCACTTTTCAGTATTTGTGTCGCTTCATCTGCTTGCGTATGCGCCACTTCACTTTTCTGTTTTTTTAATGCATCGATCTGCATTTTTAGAGTTTTATTTTTTTGCACAATTTCATCGTACTCCACCTGGGAATGCTCTGCGATTGATTCCGGTTCTTTGCCCGCATTGGCCTGCGCTGTGGCATTTTTCAGGCCGTCAATTTGACGATTTTTTCGGCAAAAACCGACGGCAACTAAAATGGCAGCGGCACCGAGTGCGGCGGCAACCGCCGATGTTCCCCACAGGAGCGATGCAGCAATTGTTGGAATAGAACAGGCCAGCACGACCAATAGGATGGCGCCAAGTGCCATGCCTTCGATGAGTGCTTCGGCGACCATCAGCATCCACTGGATTTCCGTCGGCATCGGAGACTGGGCCGGTGAATCGGCGGCATTCGGCATCGGTGAATCGGCGGCATTTGCTGGGGTGGATTCGCTTGAAGCGAATTTTTGTTTAAAAAAATGGTCGGCAAACATGATTAACCCTCTCTAACACCCTACGCTATCTGTGAAAATTGTCAATGAAAAATAATGGCGGTGGGTAAATGGATAGGCAATGCAATTCAGCCATTTCAAAACATATCCATAACTGCCATTGCATCCACTACCCGGTTATTTCCTTCCGAATTACACTCGACGGTCATATGTCCAAAGAAATAATAATTGTCCTTTGGCTTGTCAGATGGACGCGTTTTTATCACAGATGTATCTATTAGTGACATTTTTACATCTCCATTTTTTAGAATTTCGATTTTTACTTTACAGCACGGCGTAAATGTCATATTATCTGAGAATCCAGGCATGTCCAAAGCTGAAAGAGCATCTTCTCCAATCGTATCACGTATAGCCAGGAGCATGGCCGCAGTCCCTCCCTGCGTCCAGTTAAGGTACCAAATCGATTTCAGTGCTTTGAGGGCATCTTCCGGCGGAAGCCCTGAGTTTTTAAGTTTTTGCAAAAAACCTTGCGCTAAGCCGAAACTTTCTATGCCATAACCGACTTCACCTTTACTTTTGATATTCTTCGCCCAACTGGCCCAATCATCGCACTTTTTCCCATTAATGATCACTTCAAAAATTTCCAAACTTCGCCTAAAATCTAGAAACAACGCGAATTTTCCAAGGAGAGCGCTTACCTTGTCTAAATTTTCCGTGAAATTTTTATCGTCAGAAAAGAATTCTGATCCAATTTCCAAGTTCTCCATGGCAGCAATCTGCTGTATTCCCACTTTCCCTTTTTCGTTGTCGAAATATCTTTGTAGAATATTTTCCACATTAGGGGAGGAGAAGAGGTAATTGACCGGCGCCCCCTGTGCCAGACGTTCAAAGAGGTCCACGTTGATCTGTACTCTCATTTCCTTGGAGTACTCAAGAATCGCCATGGCCGTTGCATAGTTTGGAGATGTTAGAGCGTCGAGAATTTTTCCTAAAGATTCAGGCGCTAGCTGTCCAATGAATGCAAACATATCGTAATCCGGATCGAAAAATTGACGCACAAGCTTCGATTCCGTGTCCATTTCACTTGACTTCGGACCATTAAGTTTCGCTTTCAAATCATTCAGAAAATTTATTTTTTCATCCAATGAAATCTCGCTTTTTATTAATTTTTTTCCCTGTTGCAGTACTTTAATAGAAAATGACACGTTTTCATTGATAGCTGACGATTTTTGAAATTGTTCTACCTGACCTTGGATATTTTTTTGTAAAGCGATTTGCCGCTGAAGTAGCCCATTTGCAACTTTTGTCACATGCTCCAGGTCAGTTTGCAGGGCTTCCTCATTTGCATCTGCGATTTTAAATTTCCCTTCGGGCTCACCGACCTGCAGCTGTGATTTCGCCAGTTGCTTATCCTGCGTTTGCGCCGCTTCATCTGTTAAAATATGCGCCGTTTCACTTTTCTGATTTTTTAATTCATCGATTTGCGTTTGCAAAGTTTCATTTTCTTTTACTATTTTATCGTACTCCACCTGGAAATGCTCTGCGGTTGATTCTGATTCTTTGCCCGCATTGGCCTGTTCTGCGGCATTTTTTAGGCCGTCAATTTGCCGATTTTTTCGACAGAAACCAACGGCAATTAAAATGGCAGTGGCACTGAGTACGGCGGCAATCGCCGATATTCCGCACAAAAGCGATGTCGAAAGCGCTGGAATGGAGCAGGCCAGCACCGCCAATAGAACGGCGCTAAGTGCCATGCCTTCAATGAGTGCTTCAACGACCATCAGCGTCCACTGGATTGCCGTCGGCATCGGAGACTGCACCGGTGAATCGGCGGCATTTACCGGGTCGGAGGTGGGTGGATCTGATTTTCGTTTTAAAAGATAGTCGATAAACATTGCTAGCCCTTTCTAGTACTCTGTGCAATCCATGGGAGTTGTCAATGAAAATAATAAGCGGTGCATTTTGCTGCTGCCGCCGCATAATTCAATCATTCCAAGGCAATCCATTTCGGAAAAAATATTTTTATGCCCAGCCGGAAAAATATTTGTTAAAGATTTGTTCATTGACATCCCAAAACACCCCACGCAGCATGGGATATGACCCATGGAGCGATTGGCTATCGGCGCGTACTTTTGAAATTGAGCGGTGAACTCATTGGCAGTGCGAAAAATATCTTTGACTTCGACGCCGTTGAGCCGATGGCCGAGCAAATTCAGCGGCTGCTGGCGGAAGGCATTCAAATTGCGGTGGTTCTCGGCGGCGGAAATATTTACCGCGGACGGCTGAGCCACGTTTCAGCGGAAACCGGCGACCACATCGGCATGCTTGCAACGATCATCAACGGCTTGGCACTGCGAGATTTTTTGGAAAGAAAGTCCATTCGCTGCCTCCTGCAAAGCGCCCTGCCCAGTGGAACCTTCGCCGAACGGCACAATAGTCGCATGGCGCGGCACGCCCTGGAAGAGGGCCAGGTGGTCATCTTTTCAGGGGGGACCGGCTTGCCATTTTTTTCCACGGACATGGCTGCGGCTCATCGGGCCATTGAGGTGGGCGCCGACGTGCTACTCAAGGCCACCAAGGTGGATGGAATTTACGACAGCGATCCCATGCAAAATACAAATGCCGTACACTTTCCGCGCATTTCGTTTGACGAAGTGGTCCGGCGCGGTTTGAATGTTATGGACCAGGAGGCCTTTTGCCTGTGCCGCCGCTATCGCATGCCGATCATTGTTTTTTCCATGCACCGGAAAAATGCACTGATCCACGCGGCCGGCGGAAAGCCAATGGGGTCCTTCATTGGTGAATCATTCTAATCGTCGGATTTTTGACTATGACACAGGAAAAAACAGTCCAAGAGACAAAGCAAAAAATGCAAAAAGCAGTGCAATTTACCGCCAGTGAATTCGCAACGATCCATGCCGGAAAGGCATCGGCGGCAATGGTGGAGGGAATAATGGTTGAAGCCTATGGCGCAAAGAGCATTTTGCGCAATATGGCCTCCATCACCACGCCCGATTCGAGGGTCATTGTCATTGAACCCTGGGACAAGGGGGCCATGAAAGCCGTTGAAAAGGCCATCATCGTGGCAAATCTCGGATTCATGCCGGTAACCGATTCCGGCCGCATCCGCTGCACCATTCCAGAAATGAGCATGGAAAGGCGCCAGGAAATGGCAAAGCGTGCAGCAAGCGTGGCAGAGAATGGAAAGGTTTCCGTGCGCAATGTTCGCCACGAATCCATGGCTTTTTTTAAGGCCGAGCAGAAAGCTGGCCGCATTTCAGAGGACGATTTGAAATCGCTGGAGAAGGAAGTGCAGAAGGTGACCGATGCATCCATCCAAGATGTGAATGAATTGTTAGCAAAAAAAGAAAAGGAATTGCTGACAAGGTAGGCATTCACGCTTTTTTTACCAGTGGATGCATGCGAAAGGTTTTCATTTTTCCATCGTGGCGATGGCGGTGGCGATGGCGTTTTCGCCGAGCTTGCCCGGAACATCGGGGGAGACAATTAGTGTCCAGGAAGTTGCCCAGCGCTGCAATGGAACCCTGGGACAGTCGAGGGACGACAGGGAAGCCCTTATTTGCGGGAAAAATTTTTCCATAAAAATTGCAAGAGATACCTGCAGCTATTCATTTAACGGCGTGCAAATCTACGGCCAGGGACCCACCGTTAAATCTTCCAATGGACTGCGCATTCCCCTGAATGATTGGCAAATGCTGCTCGTTCCCCTCATTTCTCAGCCGAAGCAATATCCGGTCCGCCGCATCTGCGTGGACGCCGGCCACGGCGGCAATGATTCCGGCGCACACAACCAGGGCCTGGGGTTGGTGGAGAAAAATTTGACCCTCGACGTGGCCATGCGCCTCGAAAAACTTCTCCGAGCCCACGGCTACGAGGTTATTCTGACCAGAAACCATGACTGCTATGTCTCCCTGGACCGGCGCGCTGAAATTTCCAATTCATCCGGCGCAGACCTGTTCGTATGCATCCATTTCAATGCGGCGGAAGCGGCGGCGGCCAGGGGCATCGAAAGTTATGTGCTTCCACCGAGGGGCACAACTTCCACGGCGCGACTCTCCCAAGCCATGGGAAAAAAAGATTCCACATTTTTCCCTAATAATCGGCAGGACGAATATAATCTCCTGCTCGCTTATAACATAGAAAAAAAGCTAATTCAGCTAAGTGGCGTCCGCGATCGGGGCGTCAAGCGGGGACGCTTCCGCGTGTTGGAAAAGTCACTTTGCCCCGCCGTACTCATTGAATGCGGATTCATCAGCAGCGATTCCGACGGAAAGGCCATTGGCGACCCAAACTACCGACAGGCGCTTGCTCGTGCCATTTGCGACGGCATTGTAGCATTTTCGAATCACAATTAGTCCATAAAAAGGACAATTTCTTACCCCAATCGCACCATTTATCTCCTATCGACAAAGAAGTCTCCATGCGGCGCTTTGAAGCAAAGAGCGTTTCCAATTCCACCAACAATGCCAAATGACCGCCGTGGGGCTCCTACGCCTTGGCCGCGCCCGTGCGCATTCCGCATACGGGTGGAGCCGCGGCATGTCCTGAGGAAAGCGAGGAGGCGTCGGCCAATTCATCCGCGGCGCCGGCCACATTCCATGGATACGGCCAGGCAATGGAGAATGATAGTACTGCACGGGCATTCCCCGGCAAAGCAATCGGAGATTTTATGAAAGTTCCTGCCGCAGAGCGGCTCGGCGAAGCAATGGGCCCTATGGAACGGAATTTTTGGGCCGGCCCCTAGGGATGGCGTGGAAAGGGCAATGGCATCGCCACTTCGGAGCCCCGCCCACTTTTTCCTTGCCAATTTCGGGCGGCATCGCTGAAAATGCTTCATTGAAATTTCGAAATTGTTTGTCCGGTGGCCTTTGCGCCCTTTTTGAAATTTTAGGCGAATCCGCCGACTCTTTCTCCGCCGTTGGCGCCGACTTAACTTCTATTTTTTGCAGGGGCAACACATCCGCGGCGCCCGACTCCTTCTTCACCGTTGGCGCCGACTTGGCTTTCATTTTTGTCAGTGGCAGCACATCCGCGGCGCCCGGCTCCTTCTCTGCCGCTGCGACACAGGCATGCCCCAGATTCTCCCGCACCGCTTTGGATTTTATGTGGGGCAGGATCTTTGCCGCCCACTGGGAATCCGCCGCCGACAGAATCCATAGTGCCGTGTCCGACGGCATGAGTCCTAGGATTTCGGCAACCTTGCCCCATTGGCCCAGGGTGCACATGTGCACTGAAAGCTTTGCCGCGAGCTGCTGCAGCGCATGTTGCTCTGGGAGAATGATCGACGAGCTCTGCGGCCGCCGATGCCAGGTTTGGAAAACGATCGCCAGTGCTTCGGGATTTGCCCGTGTCCCCGCCAGAAACATGGCCACACTTTTTACCAAAGCGTCGCTCAGATCGTGGTCCAGCACCATCGAAATGTATTTTTCCAATTCCATGGCCTGCTCCATTTTCCAACTAGTTTCCGGCGTCTGGGCGGAGGGTGGCGGATTGGAAGAAAGTTGCCGTGCGGATGCGGCCCGCGCCGACGAGTTTAATCCCCCATTGGGGCTATTTTCGCCCTCTTCGCGGGCCTGATAATTTAGGGGATTTATTTGCTGAAAATTTGACATGGACGTTCCTCCGGTTGGAGATCCCACCATAGGAAATATTTTCCAATTGTCAATGCATAAATGCCTCATCTGCAGGCAAAAAGCATTTTACCATCGAAAATGGGCAAAGATGATTGGCCATCCGCGGGCCATGGCAAACACCCGAGTAGGAAAAAAATTGCTCAAAAAGTGCTTCCTCGTTGGGACCGTAGTCGGAAAATTTAGGAACTTTTTTGAGGCAAAATTATCGCGCTTTCGCTCGGCTAGGCCGCATTTTCAGCCATTTGTGCAAGTGTCTTGGCCGTAAATTTAGGACACTAAAACCGGGAAGGGAATTTTGCATTCGCATTCTTTTCTTTGAAGAACCCTTGACGCGGAGAAAATTTTAGAATAGCAAGGTGTCCATTGCCCGATGGTGTAACGGTAGCACACTGGATTTTGGTTCCATTTGTCTAGGTTCGAATCCTGGTCGGGCAGCCAATGACGAACGCGGACAGCGATGGCAGGAAGAAAAAATCCCATTCGCAGTTTTCATTGAAAAGTTTTCCTTGACTTTCTAATGATTTATTATTTCCTGCACTACATGTCACTGATGCCTCCGTGCCCGGATTTTTTTTGCCTAACTCAGCAATCCATGCGCAAATCGGAAATAATAGCTTCACGGAGCGGCGGTATCGGCCTGTGCATCTTTTCTATCACGACGGCCATTGTCATTCTAATCCCATCGGCTTCCATTTTCGCCGTCATTACCGGTGTGGCATTGGCCGTCGCCAGTCTGATTCTTTGGTTGGTGCCAAAAATGATAGCGAACATTCGGATGAGAGGAAGTGATGGCCATCCATGTCACTGCGGATCGTCATGTTCACACGATGGCACGGAAATGCGTGGGACAAATGGCCTTTCCGCTCCGCAGAACGAGCCCAATGCGGTGAAATTCTCCGTGGACGACGGCAAACGTGCCACCGAAGTGATTACCGTTATCGAATGGGGCAATGGCGAAGGTGAGGGGAAAGAGATTGAAGAATTGCAATATGACTATATGAAAATTCGCTCCGATAGCGAAAAATTTTCAATGTTTCTCATGTACTTTGTGTCCACCAGAGGGACAAAAATCATCGTAAATGGACTCAAATTGATCGATGGTGAAATTGATTTGAAACGCATTCCAAACATTTCCATCAACCGTCTGATGTGGCGTACAAATGCACGCCATAGAACACTGAATGAATACGAATTGGACGGTCAAAAAATTGACCCTTGTCTCCCTGGTCTAAGCACAGAGTACTTAAATACCATTTTTAAACCCAATTTCATTGTCGTCGCGTGAATATTTCGCGAATCCGACACTACGGCCATCAAAAATGGGAACTATGAGGACTATGAATCAAGGCGCCGTGGATTCACTTCTTAGCACGGATCCACTAAGTCGCTATTTTATCCGAAGTTGTTGAAATTTAAGTCATTCATACCTAATTTTCCGCCGTGTGAAGTAAAAAAAAATCATTGACAATTGGAAAAATTTTTCATATTTTGCTTGGTCAAACGGAGAGCACCGATGTCAATTTTTTTACCGTCAAGTATCAGTGGCAGCACACCGCCAGCTATGAATTCCACGGCGGATGACGATGAAGCCGCAAAAAATTTTAAAATTTTATATGCAGAAAACAAAGAAAGCGCGATTGCAACCTTTATGGCCATGCTTGATGATCCCTCGGAAACTGAAAGCAATGGTGCGGTTAAAATTTTTTTACAGCTATACGCAGATAATAAAGACGATGCGCTGAATTTCCTATATGATAAAGCATTGCCATGGACCGCAAAGGGAAAATTGCTGGAAAATCATTCAATGAGCGAAAATATGGCCGTGGAGATTTCTAAGAAATTATATGAGGATAGAAATAAAAATGTACTTTATGCCTTAACTAATATATCTAAAACAGATAAATTCACCAATAAAGCATTTGCTATTTTTCTGGCACTATATGAAAATAATAAAAATGGTGCGGTGGATTTCCTATGCAATCGCTATCTGCCACACCGCACAATAGGAAATTTGCTGGCAAATAGTTCAATGGGTGAAAATATGGCAGTGGAAATTTTCAATAACCTCTTTGCGATAAAACCAGAAAAGGCAATTGATACTTTTGATTACATGCTTATGACGAACGAGTACTCCGATAGAGCATTTGCTATTTTTTTGATACGGTATGAAAATAGTGAAGATGACGCGGTAAAACTTTTATGCAATGAGAAATTAAAACGGAAAGCAATAGGGAAACTATTGGCAAATCACTCAATGGATGAGAGCAATGCTATGGAAATTTTACGGAAATTATATGTGGAAAATTCAGGAAAAGCAGCTAGCGCTTTCAGCTACATTATTATGAACAATCAACTTTCTGATAGAGCATTTGCTATTTTTTTGGTACTGTATGAAAATAATAAAGATGATGCGGTAAAACTTTTATGCAAAGAGGAATTAACGCGGGAAGCAATAGGGGAACTATTGGCAAATCATTCAATGGATGAGAGCAGCGCTGTGGAAATTTTACGGGAATTATATGTGGAAAATTCCGGAAAAGCAGCTAGCGCTTTTAGGCACATGATTACAAATAAACAACTCTCTAATAGAGCAGCCGCTATTTTTTTAATAC
>JAIRXK010000007.1 GCA_031268315.1 Puniceicoccales bacterium
GCATAGTCCCGCTCAAATTGCCTCAATTTTGGAGCGCTGGCGCGGGTTTCCGGGTTGCGGATTAGCGCCAAGCGTTCCTCCCTGGCAGCGAGAAGGTCCGGTGCAATTTGTCCCATTTCGCGGCTGATATCTTTTTGAATTTCAACCACATCAATTGGCAATCCGCGATTTTCAGCGGCCCGCACCCTGCTCCAGTACATCTGCCTCAGTTCATCTTCGAATTCGGGATATTTACTAACGAGGTGGACGAGAACCGCCTTCGCAAAATCTTCCTCTTCCTTGCTGTGTCCGCCGCTTGCCTGCGGAATTTCATGGAATGAGGAGCTGTTACTTGAAAATTTATCAATCGTCATATCTGCTCCCTAATTATTGGTGAAAAAGCTGCCACCACCAGCCGTGGGATTCCCGTTCCACCTTCCGAAGGCGGGACTCCTGTGCCTTGCTCTCGGCATCTTTGTCCATTTCAGCTATGTCGGCACGGGCATTCGCCGCCCTTGCCTCCGCTCGGGTTCTCTTAGCCTCCTCTCGGGCTCTATCGGCCTCCGCTTTGGCTTGATCAGCTTTCGCTTTGGCGCTGGCAATGCTGCTCGCCGAAAGCGATTGGCTTTCTTTGACTAAAAGTACCATGGCAGCTACGACTTCTGCTCTTAGACTTTTTTCCCCATCGGAATTCGAAGCTTCGCTGCCACTTCCCTGAAGGAATACGAAATATGCATTCAGTGCAGTCCCAAGGGTTGTGACCGATTGCAACGCGCTTGCCCTTCCAATGGCAATTAGAGTTAAACTCGATTTGATCGAGCTCAGTAAATCAGCTCTGGCAAGCTGTGTGCTGTACATCGACAAATTTCCAGAAGCAAGCGCCCTATCAGCGCGGTCTTCACACTTTTTTATGTCATCATTTAGCTCGCGGTATGCAGTTTGCATCGCGGCAAGTTCACTTTCAATGCTAATCGTCATAGCATGGGTTTTCTAGGGTCTAAAAAATGGCCTGTCAAGTATTTTTTTTTAAAAAAAATGCGGCCGCGGAAAATAATGTGAGCCAATTCTTTCCATGCCTCCGCTACCCCCACCGGTCCAGCTTCAAAAATTATCCCTACTTGCTACCGTGAAAAGTTTTGCTGTCTATGGTTGCAAGTGAAGCTGATGCACCGTTGGTATTTCCGTTTAAAAGATGAAGAAATCGCTGCAGAAATGTTTGCTTTTTATGCTTTTTTCCAACTTCGTTTTGACCCCCCGCCTTTTCTGCTTTCCTTGCCTCTTTCTTCAGGTTTTTCATTTTTGCTTTTACGTCTGCTTTTTTGTGACTTAGTGATTCGTCCCTTAGCATTTTTCTTATCGTCTTTTGCATTTCTTTTTTCATTGATTTTTTGGTTACGGATGCTTTGCATTTATGCAGCGTTGCTGCGCACTTGTCAGACGTCATCTGCGCCAAAATGCCAGTGAGTCTCTTCCTGCCGGTTCGTTCCGATGGGTTGGTGACGTTTTGCAAAATTTCCGCAACTTTTTCCGGGGTGATGTCTTCGTGCTTCAGGATGAGTCCAATATCTGATTCCCTCGGCATGTTTTTGAAGATTTCCCCCGCCATGTTGGATGGCATATTGTTGATGACCTTCCCTAAATTTTCATGGGAAATGTTTTGCAAAATTTCTCCCGCCGTTCCCGGCTGCAAGCCCACGAGAATTTCTGCGGCTTTGCTGGCTTTGATCGAGTAAAAAATTCCTCCTATGGCGTTGGCATTCATGTGCGAAAAAATTGCTGAGGCACTCTGCATCGGCATATTTGAAAAAATTGCTCCTGCCATTTTCTTGGGCATCTTTGCGATGATATCTTTCGCTTTGTCCGGAGCCATTGCTTCAAAAATTTTTGCCATTTTTGGCGGTGCTACTTTTTCTGCCATTTGCAGCGCAAATGCGGGAGCTTCTTCTGCAAGCGCGCTTGCAGCGTGCTCCGGTTGCGCATCTTCCAGAATTTTTACCGGATCAAGGTGGACAAAGGCGACCGAATTCATTTCCCTTGCATGCTTAATGTCCTCCTTCAGTGCGGCCAGTGTGCCATCGGATGAAGGCGAGTTTTGGCTGGATGGCGTCCGGCTAGTTGATAAATTTCTAACCATTGGGGCTACGAGACTCAGGGGATTGGGTGAATGCCCGTAGGGGTGCGGTGGCAGTGTGGTCGATTTGCCTATTTCTCCCAATGGACTTGGGCTAGACGTTCCAGTAGTCTCGGAAAAATTATTGGGTTGAATGCCTGATGAATATGATATTACATTTTCATTACCTATTCCATTTGAATTCATAGATATCCTCCGCTATGCATAAAGTATGGAATGTATTACGCAATTGTCAAGGAATGGTGCAAGAAATTTCTTATTTTTCCATGAGATTGATGCTGTGGCATTTATCCATAAAATTCAAGGGGGAATTAGCGGAGATCTTACGGTAGGAGTTGCTGAATGCTCAGATGACCTGAAATTATGGAGTATGCATGTCCGCTCAATTGTCCGCCGATTCGAATTTTATTTGCCCCATATCATTCGAAGGTGAAGTGCGGTGGCATTTTTAGGCAGAGGGGAATGCGCTGTCTTTGTATTTGAAAGCATTTGAATGGTCGCAAATCTTGGGAATGATTCGGGCCGCACATTTTTTCAATTTGATCATTGACAACTGCGGCGGAAATGACATACTGCTCGGTATGGTGAATTTAGATAGTGTAAGCAGTGGCCAGCGATCCGATGGAGATGGAGGTGTGAATTTTGCCGGTGCCGCCGTACCAACGGACGCCAATGCCGTGGCACACACTTCAACGCAGTCACCATTGGCTGCGTTGAAGGGCGGGAATAGCATGGCATATGTTCGCAGCGTATTGGCTAGCGATTGCAAAAGTGCAGATTTGGAAAATAAGTGCAAGCGGGCCGCGGAAATTCTGGGAGCCAAAGATTCAGTGGAAGTGGCAGAATTTTTGGATGAGTTGAAACTAAGTGGGCTAAACTGGGAAAAAATAATAAATTTCATGGACCCGGCAAAGATGGCAAATGCGCTGCCGCTTGTGAAGGATGCCTTTATTCCCTATGACATCATACGCTGCATAGATACACAGAAAGCGGCGGATATTCTGAATTTGATGGATCCGGGCCATGCCAAAATTTTTCTCATTTATGGCATTGTTACGTGCCGATATGTGCATATGCTGGAGATTTTCATGGCGATGGATCCCCAAAAAGCGGCGGGAGTTTTACTTGCAATTGCAGATGGGAATTCATACGAGAAGGACAACGCTAATTTTTTGGAGTGCCTTGAGTACGTACACCCCAGGGACATGGCCAGCATCCTTAGCCATGTGGTGGGGCCGGAGAAAAGTGGCATAAGGGCTGCGGCGAAGTTTCTGTGCAAAATAAAACTATATATGCCGATTTCCAATTCGCCGGGGGCTATTTTGTCTTTTATGGATCAATCACTCGCTAATAAAATACTGGAAGACATGGGGTCATTTTTCATTGATTTTCACGTAAATTATCGCATTGGTTTTTTCCCCAGATATGATACCAATATCACAAAAGGTGAAGCCAGTGAACAATGGCGCGAGCATCTCGAAGAGATTAAAAATGAAAAAGGACTTTGGGAAGCGGCAACATTTATAAATAGCCACGTGGCGCAGGGGAGAGTGGCCCTTGAGGCTATCCAAATGGAAGATTGCTCCAGAGCTGTGAAGATCGTTGAGAGAATGGCAATGGATCCCGAGAAAGCGGTTGCCGTTCTTGATGACTATTCAACTTTCGAAATAAGTTTAAAGTCCATCAATTACGAAAGTCTAGGGGCAATTTTGAATTGCATGGCGGATCCTCAAATTGCGATGGAAATTTTACTCCTTAGGGAAAATCGAAAAGATTCGGCGGACGCTTTGTTCCACATGCTAAGACTTTCCGTCGAACATACAATGGAGATTGTGAAATTAATTAAACATGGTATATTAGTGGAAATCCTAAATTCATCATGTATGGATAGTGCGGCTGACATTGTAAATTTAATGGATCCCGCTGATGGGGAGGAAATTTTAAATAAATTAGAACCTCAAATAGGGCACCACATTCGACGTAACAGGAAACTCCAAGAAGAGATGAAAGCTCATCTGCAAGGGGATCTGCAAGGGGAAACACAACAAGAAAAAACATCAAGCCTACTTCAAAAACTTTCGGTAGTGCTCCTATCCGGACTCGTGATTGGAGGGAGTATGGCGCTTCTGACTTGGTTCATACTTTGGATGGTCGAAGCGAGCATAATGTGGTCATTGATCATTTTCATTGGCCTGACATTTGCCATAGCTGGAGGAATTGCGGTATCGCAGTTTGTGTTTTACTAATGGCTGCCGGTGCGATAGTGGCAAAAATTTTAGAAGATAACGCAATTTGCCCATTTACTGCAATAAATGCCCTATTAGAGACAAGGGTTTCCCAAAAGCCGCAGATATTCTTATAAGATTAATCGGCAAGCGCTTACGGGAAATTTTCGGCTTATTGACAACCCGTAGAGGGTACTTGGAGTGCACAGTCAAAATTTTTTTGAAAGTGGTTGAAAAATCCGGTGATGAAGGAAGAAGAATTCGTAGGGCAATTCTATTTCACAAAGATCAACCTCAATGTATTGCGGTTTTAGCAAAAATACCACGGTAGCAAATAGGAAAGATAATAAAAGTTTTTTCAGGATTTTCCATTGGCGTAATGGTAAAATTATTAAAGCAAATTTGCCACCTAGGAGAAAACGGCGAGAATATTGCAGCACGCACTTTTGTCGCAATAATGGACGAAAACAATGGGGAAATGGCGGAAGAAATTCTTGGAACAATTTTGCCTTCAGTGAATGAGCATAATTTATTTCCCATAAAATTTTTGGCAAAAATCAGAGTTACTACCATTGAAAAATAGGAGCAATTTTCCTAAGATTTGATTCCGCTGTGCTGGCAAAACTTTTGAGCATGATGTATTTCGCGGATGGCACAGGGCCCAATATGGCAAGGAATATATTTTTATGGATGCTTAATCCTCCGAGCAAGCACTTAAAATTATAGATGTAAGTACGGATAATGAATTTAACTCCTATGGTGCGAAATTATTTTTATACGGAATACCAAAAATTCAACTCCCCGCGATAGCGGGGAAGATAGCGGATGCGTTTTCGAAGATGAATCCTAATTCTATCGTAAAATCTTTACATTGGATACGACGTGGCAACGAGCAGTTTGCGGCGAATTTTTTGAGGAAATATGCGAGCAATCCGCAAATCGCGCAAAGGGCACGCTTCTAGCAATGATCGATGGTCAGACCTCCGCATTCGGTGCGGCAAAATTACTGGCGGAAATGCTAAGCCAACAGTCGAAAAAAATAGAAGAAATTTTGTACAATTTGCAGCCGGAGTCCAGGCAAGGCTTTTGACCGTTGCATGTTGCAATTACGATTGAAAATTTGCAGCGGATCTTTTGCGTAAATTATATTCTAGTGACATTCAAAATTTAGCGATGGATATTATTATAAAAGTGACTGAGAGTGCCACGTGGCCGACAAAGGCAATTTCAGAGAAAATGCCGCATGGGAGCATAGGCGCACAAAAGGCAGCGTATATTTTGCTATCGATTGAAGATGAATCCATTAGATCGGCGATTCTGGATGACGACCGCCTATGCAACTGGAAGGATAAAACTCTAGGGCAAATGAAAAAATTGAAAAATTCGGAAGATGCGTGCCAATTTACCGATGCGGCGCAAAATACCCGGAGCGAAGATGCCGTGTCCGCGGGAAATACGGTGGGGCCAAAGTGGCAATGAATTATTTCATCCGGATTCGCATTCGGAGCACTGGCTGCATTGGCGTGTATCTTTGCGATGCCCTACACTTTTGGCGTAGTTCTACTGTGGCCTCTGGCGCTGTACTTCATCGCTGCAAGTGCGATTCTTGCGACGAGCTTCGCTGCCGTGGGTTTGCATTTCGTTGCCGGAGGGGATGAAGGAGATCAGTCACGGCGAGCCCCTTTACTGCCGCTGCCATTGGAATGATTTTGATTTTTAATTTCCCCAAATTGCGCGGAGAGTGCACTCTATCGCAGTCGCCGCGGCTGGGGCGGAAAAATTTCTAATAAAATTACCTCGTATTTTGAAAAAAAATCTTCCCATGATGGCGAACATGAAGGGAAATGCAAAGAAATCACTGGGCGTTTTTTCGCTAATGATGATTAACTGTGCGGCAATCATGAGTTTGAGAAATTTGCCGCTCATGTCTACCTATGGCCTTGGGATGATTACATTCTATTTCATTGCGACGGTGGCATTTTTTTTACCCGTTGCGCTCATTTCTGCGGAATTGGCATCCATGATTCCTGAGGAGGGGGGCATCTATGCCTGGGTTAGGCGGGCCATTGGAGAAAAATCCGCATTTCTCTGCGTGTGGCTGAGTCTCATTACGACGGTCACGGCATTGACAATGACGCTCATTTTTATTGCAACGGCCGCAGCATTTTCCATCAATCCGGCGTGGGCGAATAGCCGCAGCTACGTGAGCTGCTTTGTCATTGCCATCACATGGTTGGCCACCTTAATTTCGCTGAAGGGCATGCGTATTTCTTCCATCGTAACCGCCATTTCCACCCTTCTGGGAACTGTGTTTCCCGGGTTGCTCATCGTTGCACTGGGCCTTTGTTGGTTCCTCATTGGGCGGCCCGTGCAGATTGAATTTGAGCTGGCGGCACTTTTCCCAGATTTTAGCCATTTTTCCAATGTGGCATTTCTTGCGGGAATCATGTTCGCATTTGCCGGGATCGAGATGTCCGCATACCACGTGAACGACGTGCGAAATCCGCGGAAATCGTACCCATTGGCTATTTTTTATTCTGCGGCGCTGATCCTTTTGCTATCGGTTCTGGGGTCATTGGCCATTGCGCTCGTCGTGCCGAAATCCGAAATTCGCATTGAGGCGGGAGTTATCCAGGCGCTGGTAAAGGTTCTCGACGATTTCCACCTGCCATGGCTCATTCCCATCCTAGGATTTTGCATTGCATTTGGCGGAATAGCCTATGTATTTGCCTGGATTTCCGGTCCATCTCGCGGACTGTTCGCAACGAGAATAACTGGAAATTTGCCAACATTTCTGCAGCGGGTGAATGCCAGCGGGATGCCGTCCACCATCCTCATTGCCCAGGCGATAGTGGTTACATTTTGCGCCCTTATTTTCACATTTTCTTCATCCATCAGTCTTGGGTTTTGGATTATCAACGCCGCGTCGTCGGCCATGATTTTACTTATGTACTTTTTTCTCTTTGCAACGGGCATCCTTCTCCGCTACAAAATGCCTACTGCGCCGCGCAGCTATCGCATTCCATTCGGCAATGCGGGAATGGGATTTCTTTGCATTTTAGGCATGGCCAATGTGATCTTTTGCACGGCCATCGCATTCGTTTTGCCGAAGGAGCTGGAGGGCGTTGTCAATGGGAAAAAATTTGCCTGCATCGTTTTTCTTGTGACGGCATTACTTTCCTGCCCTCCGCTTATTTTTCAACTTTTTAGAAATCCCAAGTGGAAAAAATGAGTTTCTCTGCCGAAAAAATGACTCGGTAGTGCCAATCAATCCGGCTTTCCCCTTTTTGGGGAAGTGGAGCCTGGCTGTCCCTGGGGTCGTTTGGGAGAAGAGTCGTCCGGATGTGTTGAATTTGGCATATTGAGTGGCAAAGACGGAGGTATGAATGCATTCAGATCGCTGGGCTGTGAATACTGGTGAGATGGAGGAGCAAAGTAGTGTGGCTTCGAATAGGGCTGTTGGCCTCCTGGCGAATAGTAGGCCGGCGGGTAGGCGTAGTTCTGAGGGTAAGCTGATGGATGATAGTTCTGTTGGTAGCTTGGCGGGTAGTAATTCTGGGGGTAAGCTGATGGATGATAGTTTTGTTGGTAGCTTGGCGGATAGTAATTCTGGGGGTAAGCTGATGGAGAGGAGACCTGCGGATTTTTGGATGGCAAGTTGATTACCGTTACACCACCCTGCTGCAATATTTGCACTCCCCCCGGATGCTGGAAATATGTCTTCTGAGGCTGGGGTGGATTACTTCTTTGCGGATGGACTTTGCCTTGAATTGGAGGTATACTTGATTTATCGAGCATGGAATTTGTGCTTGAAATATTGCCGCCTCCAAATAGCGAGTAAAGAAAGTGCAAGATCTTTCCGATAAAAGATTTCGGAAGTTCACTTTTTGGCAATGCGGCGGCAGAATAGGTGCTGCTAACATCGGAAGCGGTTTGAATCTGATTCATTCTGCCGGGGTTGGTTGGACTTCCCGGCGAGACACCGTTACTTCCCGGGGGAAGAGCTGAGAGCATTTCTTCAGGACTCCGTTCAGGTGCCGTGCCAATGGTATTCATGTCTTCAATTTTAGCAGATGAAATGCATTCAGTCAATGGTAGAATAGAAAATAAATATTTTTTCCACATATTTTGAAATTCCTGCGCCGCAAGGATTAATTCCGTTTCTGCCCGAAAATAATTATGATTTTTGAGAAAATTTCTCAAAATTTTGAAATTCATTTGCAAAAAATTTCCATTGAAACGCAAAATTTGCCCATTTTGCCGCGGGCATTTTACTGGAATGGAGAATAAAGTTTGATGAAAACCAATGCGTTTTGTGTATGTGCTTATATGGCAAATATTTAAAATTTTTAAAAATAATAATTGACTTACAGAACTGATTTTTTTGAAATGGATCATCCATGAATATAGTTGATAGAAATATTTCTCCTGCTTCCTTCGAGTATATTGGGGAAATAGGGAGTGAGGGCAGTGAAAGAGTCGCACGGCAAATGCTCGCAGGCGAATTTGTCAGTGGAAGTAATTGGGAAGGGCTATGTGAATCCGAAAGACTGGATGAGGCCGGGGGAATTGCTGTCGAGAAAGAACTATTGGAATATGTGGGCAGCAATGGATTGTTTAAGACGGAATATGGAGAGGCATTTACCAATGCCAGCGGTGTACTTGAGAAAAGTAAGAAATTTATCAGTGAAAGCGTCGTTGTAAGTAAAATAAGTGAAGCAATCGAGCAGATTGCAGGCAAATTGCGCAGGGAAGTAGTGACATACATGGATGCGAAGATAAATCTATTAGAGCATGATGATTTTGGCATTTTGAAACTTATCGAAGACTCCACTCTTGACGGCAATATCAAGAAGTCGCTTTGCAAGGCGATGAAGGTATTTGATGAGTATCTAGTGGAGGTAGCGCAGAGATGGAAGAGTCAGTGCGATAGAGGTGACACTTGCTCAGAATTGGCGATCCAATATGACGATAAGGCAAAGTGCTTGAAATTTACAGCGCCAGAGATCAGGGAAGAGAGAAGGGGGGGGCGGACAGCCTATTATGTTGGTAGTAAAAGCTACTCCTACCGCTCCGGCTCCACATTTAATGGTCTGGATAGGGAAAGGCCGTTTGAAAAATTTTTAGTGGTTTTTTCGCGAGAAAAAATAGAACAAGGCGTCCAACATGATGCTGAAGCTATTTTTCCAAGTGGCGGTGACCAGAGCAATCGAAGATTTGCGTACATAAAACAATGCGCCAGCAATAGTGATCTGTGGCACGTGCAGGAAGTGAATTTCGGACAGGGGAAATCTGACCCCAAAGTTCAATCCACCTATTGTACCCTTTCCACGTTTGGTCGCTGCTTAGTACTAGATAAAAATCGGCTGCACCATTTTTTAAGTGATCTCCATAAGATCCGCAGTGTGAATGCTGCTGAGCAAGATTGCCATCAGCAGGTATGGGATAACTATTTCTGCCACAATATTACTCTCGAAGGTGAAGATATACCGTGGGACAATGTGCCATTTTCATATGCGGGGCAATTTGGCAACTGCGCCATGCGGGGCATTGAGGGTGTTGCGGAAGTCGCGTTGCTGAGTCAGCTACATAAAATATCAGCAAAGAAAGAGAGCAGAGAGGGTGAAAATGAAACTAGTAATATCAATAAAAAGATTTGCAACACATTAATCATTAATTGCTATGAAATTGTATCGCGAATTGGCGTATTAAGAAATTATCTAAATAAAAATAAGAACAAGCCAACAAGGGACAGTCTGTATTTGCTCGAAATTGCCATTAAGCAATTAGGCACAAGAATGGGAAAATTTAAAGCGAGAATGGAAAAATATGGTGCCGATGCGAAAGCTTGCTACTTAAAAGATGACTTCTTTGAAGAATTGACAGCTCAATTCAAATCATTGGAGTTGAGCGTAAATGAGCACATACAATCCGACAATGCGAAGCGAATTCTATATAAGCAAGTGAGTGGGGATGGACTAGAAACGTTGTCCGATGCGGAGAAACAAAAATACGAATTAGGAATCAATGCTGAAGCAGCATCATCGTTGCAGGCATTACACGAGCTCGCCAGCGCGCGCGAATCCTGGTCTATTTCCCTTTACGATAAAAAGAGATTAACGAATTTCAAAATGATAGAAAAGGGCGACATTGCGTATGTGATAAGTGAGCTGAATGAAATGCTTACTATGGCCAAGAAGCCTTCATATTCCAGATTGGCCGCAAGGAAGATGATGGACATCATTCAACAGCTTCCATTTGAAACTCTAGATTTGGGCACGGAGGAGCTGTCTGCAGAAAGTGGCGCGAAATTGATGGATACTCTTAGATGTTGTCTTGCTGTAATCGACGATAAGCATCACAGTGCGTTTGATCACTTTTTTCAGCCAAGACCCTACCCTACCGACGCTAATAAAGATCTCAGATGGCAGCTCCATGATGCCGATATGGATTGCGATCAATATGAATTAACGCAGGCGGTTAATGCTCATGTAGTAACATCAATAATTATGTTCCGCATTTTATCGGAAAATAAAAATTTCTTCAATGGGAAAGGAGTGGAATTATTGAATGGCAAAACATTTAATTATATGCAATATACTAATTTCTATTCAAGCTTTTCATACTATCCAAATTGTCAGCGTGATGCTAACATTGCTAGGAGTATATGCACATATTTTGAAAAGCAAAAAGATAAAAATATTATATTTGACTTCGACAAACCATACGACGGTAAAGGAAATATTACGGAACTTTTTGAAGAAAATGAAAATCTAAAAATTATTTCTTGGCTAGCTGAAGAAGGCAACCTTGCTGGACATATATATGAGAACTATCTTAGTGATCAAAAGGAAGATTATGATCTCAGTAAAGCAGATCCCCAAAAAAAGTTTTCGCTGCTTGCGCTTATGTGTAGTTTTCCGCAATTTTCATATGTATATGAGTCCGCGGGGCAAGTTTTTTCACCGAGTATTCTGACGAATAACAATAGTCAAATGCTTAACTTTGCGAAAAATGATGTGCCCATTATTGGAAGAGTTTATGAGAAATACAATCAAATTGGTGCGGCTGGGCATTATAAGATCTATGGTGCGAATAAAGCAAAGTCCGGTGGTTCTGATGAAAATACTGACTCCATTGCTTTGTTCTCATTATTTGATATTCTTTCCGGTGGAATTTTATCTAATGGGAGATTTGCGCTGTCTTCCGATGGGGCAATTGAATATAGCATTCAACCTGCGATCGTCTATCCTCTAAAGGTAGGTGAGACTAATACGAGTGAAAAATTAGTAAGCCTTAATAGCGAGAATCACATTCGCTGCACCAGTAATCAAGAAGTCCAAGTAACGCGTGAAAGTACATTTCAATTTGCCAACATGGACGGCGTGAGTGAAGACACAAAAATCATTAATTTTCTCTATCATCTGCAATCGAATCTAGACATTTGCACGGCCTATGGCCAGCCGGACGATCGGTCCGATTTGCGAAGCAGTAATCCTGTCCAAAAATCTAATTACTTTCTAATGCACTTCATGGAGCAGATGTTGCAGCATCCCGCCCAAAAAAAAGTAAAAATCACCGATGGCAATAGGTCCCAAGAAAAATTTATTTCTGCCGTTGAAGATGGCAGACCAATTGAAGTGAGTGCGCAGAAAAATTGCAATGAATTAATCAAAGCGGTTGATGTACTCGAAGAAGAAGGATTAAACCGATTTTGGGAATATGCTCCAACTAATCAAATCAATGTGGCAGCAGTGGCCATGATCATGCACTATAAATCTCTAATTTTGCGCAATATCATTGCGCAAAAAAATAGCAATGCGCTTGAGTCCGCAAAACTTTTGGAAATTTTAAAAAGGCAAATGGAAAAAATTAAAGGACTTAAAGAAGCAACGAGTAAAATGGGAAAACGTGATATTAATATTAAATACTTTATTGCCATTATGGAAAATGAGTGTATTCTAAACATGCTCGAGTTAAGTGGTGCTGACTCAGAGGATACGGTATGCGGAAACGACATGGATTTAAGGTATATAGAGAAAATTATTGTAAATAGTCACTTACTCAAATCATTTAATGCGCAATACCTGCCAAGGGGTTGCTTATATGCGAAAAATGATGCCCATATGCTGCTTGAGCCGTACTGGGCGAAAGATGGCTCTGTGGCAAAAATAATTGCGGAAAAGTTAGTAGAAAGCCTCGGAATTGAGCTAAAAGAATTTGAGGAATCTGGAGAAAATAATAACACAATTTTTACCAGCAAGGATAAAAGAATTTCCGTTGACATTCTAAACTTGATCGTTTTGGTGAATGGTCGCCCTGTAACAAAATGCACCAAAAATTTTAATGACTGTGGTGATGTACTCCGATTGTTTGGCGATCGACAATTGGAAATGTCGCAAAATGGAAATGCTTATTTTTTTAGAAATGATCATTTGGGCTATGTTGAAATATTAGAGACACCACAAAATACAAAAGTTATTATGTGTGATTTTAATGAAGGGGAAAATGCAAAGAAATGGTTTTACATTGGAAGTGATATATTGAATAATGAGAATTTTTCTAATTACTTAAAATGCATACCTCAATACTTCCAATGCAGCGATTTTAATATTTTCACAGACGAAGAAGGAAATATTAGAATCTACGACAGTAGTATACCTGGAACACTTTTGTATGAAACAAAAGAAATAAAAATTAATAAAATTGATGAAACTGGTGAAATGCGAACCAAAGCATTGAAATGCCTCCATGGGCAAAATAAGGGCAGCTTCATCGCGCTGCGGAAAATTGCCGCGACATCATCCTCTGAAGCACTGCCTGAAAGTCCTTTCAAAGGCACGCAATTGTGCCGCATCGAAAATGAAGAATGCATTGGAGCTTGCTACAATGAAAGCGGGCAAATTGTGCGTATTTATTTTCCGCGGCTGAAAGATTCAAATGGAGAAATGGTTAGCCTCGTTCCATTCGCCGAGGAATCTGGGCGCCTTTCATGGAGATGGAGTGGCAATAAAGACTATAGACTTTGTAGCGGTAGAAATAAACCCATATTTAACAGCAACGGCCTCCCTTTGAAAGGCTGCGAAGGAGAAATCTATAATCCTCTCATCGCTTTTAATAATTATCTGTGTTTTGAGTCGGGCGCTACGGGGAATTATAAATATCTCATTCCCCACGGAGAATACTCACACCAGCGCGGACTCACCCACAAATATGATGCTGCATTCAAGAAATGCCAATTGGGTGATTCTAGGCGGTTTTGGGGACGTGAGCGCGTAGGTGAGGTCTCTTCTTCTACGAATCCGTACATGCTCTACGATGGAGCCATGATCGGAAATACGCCGCTGGGAACCCTGCGTCTCGCACAGGCATTTCAGGTGCAAGGGCAATATGGTAGGGCAATCGAATGCCTGCAAAAATTGTCAATTAACGGGGAAATCGGTGACGATGAGATCGAGGCATTTAAGGAGATAATAAATTTCTTTTTTATGCAAGGAGGGCAAACGCCGCATTCGGCAAACTTTATTTTTCGAGCCATTGGGCGCATGTTGCAGTGTGGCTCGAGTGGAAGTGAAATGATAAAGCTAATAGATAATAGTGACTGGAATTGGGCGGAGCTACTCAATGTCTATTTGGGTGGATATAGCACCTACTCAACGGTCGATGCAATGAGTATTAATGATGAAATATTTCTCTTTGAAAGATTGAAATTCTGCCTCAACTCCAATGCCCTGAAGCGGCAGGCACGTCATGACGCCATGGAAATCATTCAAAAGCATATAGCGGTGTTGAATGAAGTGAAAGCCCAAAAACTTACTTCACCTGAAACGATACAGGAATTCACTAAAACCTACCGCAATGGGAGAAAAATCGGAAAATGTTCCCGCAGTGATTTGCACTTTTTCATGCGGGAATCCAATGTAATGTATCTCAATATTAATTCGAATTTATCCCAAAATCCTCCTCAATCCGAAGAAAATATTCAATTGCAAATGAAAGAGTGCAGGGTTGTCGAATCGAGCATTATGAAGCAAGTAAAAAAGTGTTTTAAAATAAAAGGAGATGGCGAAAATGCGACTGGGGATATTTTGGAAAAGCCAAGTGATTTCAGCATCAGTAGCGGCAGCTATAGGATAACCAACGAAAAAGAAGACAAGGAGCGATGTCATGAGTTTCAGGAAGGCATACAGGCGTTCCAGAAGGAAATGAATGAGGGCGAAAAAAATCAGAAAAACAAGATGAATGATCCATTTATGAATAAAGACTATTATGCCAATGTAAACCAAGATGATTTAGTTGGATTTGTAGACAATCTAGAAATCAATAGGAAGAAATTGATTAACACCACTAGCAAATTAGTTCAAGAGATTGGAAGGGTGCTTTTATTCGATGAGTACTTTCAAAAACTTAATTCAGGCAAATGGGGAGAAGCTAATGTGCCAGATGTCATCTATAATATATATGGATATTGCATTGGAGGGAAAAGAAAGAGAGCGCTTTCCTGTATCCGGAAAATTAATCCAACTTTCAATGCAGAAAATCTAGATTATTTAATTGGAGTATGTGAAAGTTATATCATAAGCCTAACCACCATGCGACATATAAACAAGACAAAGGCTGCCATGGATGCATTTATGGCTAATAGGAATGATACCACATGGAATGCAGCCATTTCTCTCATTCGCGCATTCCGCGAACCCAATAGCTGCGATAGTGAGTGCAGTGAAGCTGAAAAACACAAAAAAGTAGTTTACCAATTTTCGCTGCTGCTAGAAATGATGTCACAGATTCGCCTGCGTCCCGATCAAATCGATAAAATATATTTTATTTTTTCGACCGTTCAAAGTGGAAAAGGTGATACATTTGGCATACTCATTCAGCAACTTATGGGTAGCGGCAAATCAAAGGCGCTCATGCCTGCATTGATACTTATGGGGCTATGCATGAAGAGGAAGCGCAATGGAAATCAGGATGCACACTTGGGCTATCCGATTATCGTATCGCATATTACCCAATTGCCGGCAGTTATTAAGGAGTTACCCCCAATTCTCAGCCAATTAAATCTCACCGTTAAACACATTGACATCGATTTTGCAAATCTGAGAACTCTCAACGGCCTAAGGTTTCTGCGGAAAAATTTGGAATCAATATTTCAAAATAGAACTTGCGTTCCCGTGTTTACATCCAGTGCCCTCATGGCATTGCGCGCTTTTTTTCGCTCCATTAAATCGGAGGCACTCGACGATATGGAAGGATGTCTGGAAGAGTATGAAACAATAATGGGACTTTTTAAAAAATGCATTGGCATATTTGATGAAATACATTTAACCGCTAATCCCAAGGAGGCATTTATCGTTGAAGCATATTCGATGGGGAAAAGAAATTTCAAACACATTGGACCGCAGGAAGTTGAAACTGTGTCCGACTTTATGCTTAATTACCTCCCGGAAGAACTAAGAATTGCATGTAATAGCAATGCGCAAAGTTACATTGGGTCCGATGCATTGCGCGCATACCTAAAGGTTGCCATGGAAAAAAAATTGGATGCAATGGGTATATTAAAAAAACTTTCCCCAGCGTATTCTAATAAGAAAGATGAGTTTATTGACTTCATGATTGGTGTATATGATGGTAAATATCAATTCCCAGAAAGGAAAAATTCGGAAGAGGAATGTGAAGAAGAAAGCGATGAAGCGGGATTGGATCAAATTTCGGACATCATTAAATGCATTCTTGATGGCTGCAAAGAAGAAGAGCGGCAGTCAATTTTCGCTTTGCGTGCTATTGCATCTCAGTTCATTCCACGTTGCTTCTTGAGGGTCTACAATAAGGATTTTGGCTATGATCCCAATACGGGAGAAGTGATACCCTATGCAAATTCCCAGCCGTCGAAGAGTAAATTTCAAAATCCATGGGAAATTATTTGCTATTCATGTCTCAGTATTTTGGTGGATGGGTTTTTCCATCGGACCATCGAGGACCTTGTTGTGGAAATGTATAAGGCGGCAATTAAGGCCGCCGATGATGAGGGCTCACTTCAAGATACAGCTACCTATGCGAAATTTAGGAAATTTTTTGGATCGTGTCAACTACATTCGGAACCATTGGACCTACTAGAAATTGTTCAGCATTCCAACGAGAATAAGTTTTGTCTTTCCCAGGAAGCGGTAGAGGCAATTCAGAAATATTTGATGACATCGGAAGGGTGGGAAGCCAAATGCGAATTGACCAGGAAAGTTTGCATTGATGCCGCTATTTGGAATCCGAAGTCCTACTCCACGCCGCCATCCACGGTCATTGAAGACCTATTTGGCGGAAGCATTGGGATGACAGGTACCATGTTCAACAAAAATGCATATCCGCCATGCATGAACGTTAATATTAGCCCGCAGAGTGGAGGCCTTGGCGCCGTGTGTGCAAAATTCATTGAAAATAACGAACATCAACTTTCCCGCATCCATGCCGTGTCGCTGAAGGATGAGGATGATCGACCATCCGACGGGGCGGCCGGCCTGACTGCTGGAAAATTATTGGCGCAGTGGAAGAAAAATACTGAAAGTGCAATCAAAGACGCGGATGGCGCCAAAAAAGTAATTCAAAATCTTCGCATTATAGTCGATAGTGGATCCACTCTCGTTTCCCAAGAAACATCCTGCATTATTTCCGATATAGCTAAGTTCATTAAAGATGAAGAGTTGGAAGTTTCGCACATTGAGTGGTTTGACGAGAAAGCAAAAGCATTTGTGATTGCAGAAGTGAGTGCAATTGCTAGTGGCAATTTTTCCATAAAAATTCTCAACGATGCGGAAAATCAGCGACCGAGAGACAAAAGTAAAATCTTTACATTTCTCGATGCCGGGCACAGCGTTGGATCGGATCCGGCCATGAAAGGGGATGGCCACGGCATAATGACCGCAAATCTGAACGTCATGGAAATGAGCGGCTTCCTGCAGGGTCTCACGAGGGAAAGACGATATCTCGAATATTTTGGGCAAAAAATGGACCTGATTATTCAAAAGGATGTCCTGGATGCCCTAGGGCTAACGGGTGAAAATTTGGATAATTTCTTTGATGGGAAGAAACAAGAAGCGCTATCAATTAAGATTATTAGACACCTTATGGATAATACTGCAAATGATACCATTAGGCAGCGGGCCCAGGCCGTAGAGATACAGCTCAAAGAACTCATATTGCAGGCCATTGAAAGGTGGCTAAGGTACGATACGACGGAGTGTAGTTGCGAATTTAATCTGATTCTCAGGGCTCATTTTGATAAATTTCTGGTAAACGAAAAGTTGTTTTCGCTTGACCATTGGCAGTCCGTGCAGTGTTGGAGGCAGACCATTGATGGCATTTGGTCGGCATTTACTGCGGAATTAAAAGAATTAAAAGCAACAGTAGAGAGTTTCAGAAACCTGGAAGAAGTGGAAATTCCCAACGCTTTTATAGAAATAATGACGGAGGACATAAAAAGCATCGAAAAACGTGCCAAAGCGAGCGTGGCGCGCATCCCTGCAAGCGAAACATTTCTGTCGCCGCTGCTGCAAGCTGATTCCACTTCTAATTTTGCACATGATGAAACGGTGGAGCAGCAAAAGGAGCAGGAGCAGGAGCAAGATGTGCAAGTGGAGATACAGCAGCAGCAGGTCCAAGAGGAGAAAAGAATGGATGATAGCCGTTTGAAGCGGTTGCAGAAAATGGCAGCATTTGGAGGGTCGATCGGAGATGATCAAATATGTGTATCTACTCCCATATTTTCGAAAGCGAATGACTCTGACCTGGAAGATGTTTATCGATATTTAACAAACAGCAATGATGGAGGTTTGCAAAGTTTAGGGGACCACTTTACTGATATTGTAAACTGTTTAAGCAATGGGTCATGGGGAAATGATGAAAAAAAAGTGTTGGGTTCGCCCTTTGAAGCGTTTGTAGAGTTTTTTTCCAAGAAATCGTTCTTTAAATCTTTCCTTTTTTCAAAAAATTTTCTCAAGCCGGCGACGTTCGATTTGTCTATCTTCCATAAGTCGAGGGCCTATGCCGACGACGTTCTTATTTTTTGGGATGAAAACTGTAACAATATTAAGTGCGTGTTTGTTGCAAAGAATGATTTAAATGAATTAAAAAAGCTAATTGAAGAAGGGAAAATAAGAAATTGCTATTTGTCTACAGTGTCCGGAACTCCTCTTGCGAGGCATGATGGATTAAAATTAAACGGAAAAGTAACCAATTTTCTAGAGGATGTTAAATGGATGTCGTTCTTTCTTAATGGCGACATTGCGGAATTGCAAAAAAATGAAGAATTGACCTATGAAGTATTTGATGGTGACTTTAAATTTAACGAGAACTATGAACAAATTCAGGATTTCCTTATGCTTCGCAATGGAAATATTGGGGAATGTTTTAAGGAAATTAATCATTCCCCCGTCATTCTTGAGTGCATAATGAAAAGTGACATATTACTTAACGCATTGGCCGATCTTTGTAATGTTGGAGAAAAAGTTGAAAAAGTGAGTATTGGTGCGCTTCGCAATAAAGTCTTTGATTCCAACGAAGGAAAAATCACAGGAAATGTTCTCAAAGCCGTTTGGAAGTTTAGGAAAAAATTGATGAACGATGATGATAAATTAGACAAATTAATAGAACGGATTACTAAGCAATGCAGCGAAGATGAAGATCGACATGCGTTAATATGCAGTATTTTGTTGGTAATGAAAGAAAAACAAATAATAAATTTATTTTTCCAAAAAAACAAATCTTCGATAGGATTTTTACGTGAGATTTGCACCTATATTTTGCGAGAAGACAAAAGCTCTCGAATAAATGAAGTAAGAGAGTCAACAATGGCGGAACTACTATGCATTTATTCCAATAAAGAAAATGATTCAATTGACCTCGATAAATTTATTGAAATAGAATGTGCGGCGAAAAATGGAGTTAATTTCGTGAAAGTCGTTTCTAGCATTAATGAAATTGACTTTGATAAAATACCAATAGCCCAATGGATAAGTAATAATGTATTTGAGTCCGAAAGCGATTTTGATGAAGTGCTTTTCTTATATATGGAAAGTGGTAATGTTAATAAAAAGGATGCCGTGTCCGTTTACAAAGCCGCAATCGATAAAAAAGATCGCATTGTAAGATTTATTGACAAATTGCAAGATGTCAAACAAAAAAGTGTTCGGGAAAGGATGAATTTTCTACTGCAGGCGCACGATGTAATTTTGCAAAAAAACTCTAAAAGAATAGGCATTGAGGTTTCTACAGCGATAGATAAAATGATTTCCAGAGGCTACGATGGAATTATTTTGCACTCATCGGAGTGCTTGGAGGAAATACATACAGAGCATGAGGCTCTATTTAGGCACATTGTTGAATTTTCCAAGAAGAAAACGCCAAATGAATTAATGAAAAAACTGCTTACGTGCGATTGGTTTAATGTGGTGGAAGAAGTGACCGGCGAAAAAAAGCTATTTACCTATGATCTTGTTGTTCCTTATGTGGATAAGGATATTATGAAGAAAATTATAAAGGAAAATATCAATCTCGATATTTTTAAGTTGGTTACATTCATAAGAGAAAGCTGCCAGCATGCAAAATGTCAAGTCGATGACGAAGACATGTGGGAAATGTGCGTAGAAATAAAGCATGTTGATCTTTTTTCTTTTTTCCTGGGCCGAGCTACATCTAATTTTAACATTGATTACCTGAGTGGGAATCATAAGTTTGTAAAATTTTTCATTGCGTATTTGGCGAAATTAGATGCAAAAATATTTTTCGAAATTCTTAAAAAAAATAGTGAGAATGATGGAGCCAGAAGAAATAGTTACAGATATGATAGATTTATATTCAAAATTATAGGTAGCTGGTCCTTGGATGAGTGTATTGGCGCAGGTATCGATTCGACGGCATTATTTCGTAACATGGAAGAAATTGGGAAATTAGTTAATGAAGAGCTTAGTAGAAATGCAATTACCAACGGGTTTCCCTGCGCAGGAATGGGCGCTCTGTGCCTGCTATGCGCAAGCGGCATGCCCCTTGAAGATGGGGGAATGATAAGGTGGGCTTTTGCTTCTTCAGAATCAAAACCAGAATATATGTGTAATGCATTGAAAGGGGTTGAAATAAATGGTAATTTTCCCCGCATAGACATCATGGAAGTACTGAATGTCGTTAAAGGAATTAGAGAAGACACCCTAGATTATACTAACGCAGAAGCAACATATCCATTTATCTTTAGCTATATGAAGCAAGAAGATACATATCCAAAACTATTTTTCTCGTGCGTAAAGAGCCTATTCAGTGATAAGGCGCACTTTTTTGAAATATTGATTAATTATTGCAATAAAGATGCTAGAGGATTTGAAGAAATTGCCACGTATCTCTTCGACGATATTCATGTCAACTTAAGCGATTCGGAGGAAGAGGTGTATAGAATAATTATAGATGCAGAAAGAGATTATCCTAAAAAAGTAGGAAATATTTTTTCCCATTCAAAACATCTCATTGAATATGCTATCAAAAATAAGCCGCAAGATGCGTGTCGGTTCTTTTTCTGCACTAATTATTTTTTCAATAAATTAAATGATTCAGATCACACATATAGTGAGGATATTTGTAAAGCCATTTTAGGGGAAGAGTATAATAATCGTCCAGATTATAGATTGGTGAGGCAAGTACTAGATGGGCTTTCTGATATGAAAGTTCCCATTAAGCAAATGATTGATCAAGATCCTAATTTTATTGCAAAATTAAAGCCCCTTTATAAGTCATTTTTGGAGCAGGCGATTGAAGATGAATCCAAAATCGCGGTGATAAGTAATGGCGAAATGCTGAATTTATACGATTGTATGGTTGTAATGTATAATATTAATGGAAACCCCATAGCTAAAAATGCAAGTAAAGTGTGGCAATGCATTGCGAGTAAAATTAGCGGCGAGTTGCTGTGGAATAGGATGAAAGAGCATCAACTTAAATTAATAAAGATGATTACTGATAGCATTGAAATTAATAGCGGTAATGCGATTGAAATACTAAATAGCATTCTAGAATATATTTCAAGTAATGAGAATGAGTTGAAATATATAAACTCTCTGAAAATGATGGTGTTATATATTTTACATAAAGGCAATAGTGGAGATTTTTCATCCGACGCCATTAAGTTTTTGCAGAATGCAACTTCCTTAGGGAATCTTACAATATCCAGTGAGAATATGGCAAAAATACCGCTGGATGATTGGATAAAATGCATTGGGGGAAAGACTAGCAATATTAGTAAATTATTAGTGAATGCTTTTTACAAATGTGCTTTCTCCGATACCGACGTTGAAGTGAAAGTGCTAAAAGCTTTAACGAAAAGTAAAGCATTTTGGGGCAAAATTGAAGAGATGGTCGACGACCTCAACAATAACATAGCTGAAATAAATCAAGTGCTGGATCTAGTTAGTAGCGAAATTGGTAGCAACAATGGTGATGCCAAGAATTTAGCTGAAAAAGTAGGCGAAAAATTACTCGCTACTGGTGATTTGACCAATGGTAGAGCATTATTTAAATCACACAAAGCCGTTGCAAAGTTGGTCATAGAGCAATACGAAAAAGGGCAAAAACATTTACTTTTTTCCGATTGGTTTAATCCGTTTGATGTTAGTGAGTATGGCATTGACGGTGATTATTTATTTTCCGGAGATCGGGAATCACTCACAATGGACGAAGATGTGACAAGTTTACAAAAGATGCTAGGTAAATGTACAGGAAATCCACTCCAATGTATTGCATTTTTAAATATGATTTTCAAGGGGCGAAAGCAAGATTTCGATAAAATTGTTAGTGAAGAATTTATCGGTACATTTTTAGCCGCATTCGCAGAGGTGTCGGATGACAATATTTCTCAAATTTTAAATCGCATAGATAAGCAATTGCTGCGGCATCTGCTTGGAAAAGACACCGCAGGGCAGTTGCTCCTGCTAAAAAAACTCTGCTGCTACTTTTGCAATGGAGAAAATGCGCGTGGCGATGCGAAAGAGATTTATAATTTCTTCGTAGAAATAGTTAGCGATAACTCACTTAATTCAAAACCAACTGCTGCCTTGAATTTATTCGTTGAGATGGCGAAATATGGCGATGATTCAACAGAGCGTACTGAGTTATGCTCAGCGCTGTTTAGCAAAATAGGAAAGAATGCGATACTTCAATATGCCGTTGAGAATATTAATGAAAATAACGCCATTATCGATTACCTATTTCGTGTTCGCGGAGAGACTTCAAATGGCATATTAATGAAAATTTGCGAACACCTTTGTAGCGAAGATCATCATGACGACATAAAAGCATTAAAGGATCAACGACTGATGGTGCTGTGCATTCTCTCTAAAAATCAAACTAAGACACAATGGCTCACCGATAACAGTTGCATAATTAATGGTGAAAATATCAGCATTGATTCTCCGCTGATAAAAAATGCTCAAATCAATAACATTGTAGATATTCCATTCTCCGAATGGCATGAAAATGTTGGAGAATTCAATGAAAATACAGAAGCGATTCTAGTGAAATGTGGATTAAAAGATAAAATTAAATTTGAGCAAGGTAAAGGAGAAGTGACGAGTGATGAAGAAGCGACATCTAGCAAATGCGTACTCATTGTCCTTGGAATTTCCGCTGCGGTAGCAATCTTGGCGGCCATTTCCCTGCTTGTTTTCCCATTTGGCGCTGGGATTTTAGCCGCCATTGCATCGCTGGTTGGTATGATGGCCGCAAAGGTACTCATTTTCGTGCCGGGTGCCGGCCTCTTGATCGCCCTCGCTGTGGTATTTTTCGTGCGCGATTAGCCCCGGGCAAAATAGGCCAAGCGCCATGGGGCGCTTGCTGCTAAGCCGTTGCCATCGCGATGGATAAAAAATAACTCAAATTTGTTGGGAAGATTGGTCAAATGCGAGCACGTAGGGGCTATTTTTTTGATTTTTCTTTTGCTCGAGTGTGATCGTGGATGCCCGGAACAATGAATCAATTTTTTCCATAAATGCTACGATATAGTTTCCGGTTGTTGATAGTATGATCTTTGATGGGTCTATATTCACATTCGTTTGCTGAAATTGTTGGCGTGTACTTCCCGGATCTTTGGGAGTATTTTTATCCAATTGGTCTATGAGATAATTGTGTAAAATTAGAATGTTGGCGGCTATTTTTTTGGATTCCTCCACGAATGAAGTGCGAATGTAAATGGTAGCTGCGATATGTGCCAAATATGTGCAGCATTCTTTTGCTTCAGCTGTATTAAATGATGACTCAGTTACTAATTGAGAGATGTGATCGGAAAAATTGATGCGTCTTCCGTCGTGCATCTGTATGGGCGATGTTAAAATGGTCACTATATGACTAAAATCAATGAATCTTAATGCCGCAATTTCATTGGCAAGTGATAATAGTACTTTTAAAAAACTCAAATGCATACTAAGCGGTTTGATTTTTAAATCGAACGTTGCATTTAATAGGAGAAGAAATCTATTCAATATTGGTTTCATGCAAACTCCGGGCTTTGGGATCAAAGTGAGTTTTTCGACGTAGGAGCATATGGCGACATCTGCCACGGGGCATGAAGCGATTGAGGAATAGAGTTTGACTGCATCTGAATCCTTGCCATTCAGTACTCGTCTGGAAAAAAATTCGACGAGGTATTGAAGGGTTTCTTCATTGCAAAACTTCAAAAAATCCTCCATTAGGAATGAATCTGCAATGATGTGTGTGATAAAATCAATGGACGCAGGAGATGGAGATGTTCCCAGAAATATTTCCACATCAGAGAATGAATTTTTTATTATGCGGCGGGAGTTGGCGCCCATTTTTATGGCATCTGCGGCGGTGATCATCGATGTGGCAATTGATTGAGTTTTGCGATTCGACTTGGGCCGGTGAATTTCTAAGGCAAAATAAAATGAAAATAGCAAAAATGATGCCATTGAAAACTGGCCATGGATTTTATTTTCTTGAAAAAATATTCCCAATGTTTGTATCGCTTTTGTGCGCGCTAATTCATATGCGATGTCCTCGCATCGGCCATTGAGCAATTGGCCAAGGAAATGGTGTACTATCGTTGCGAGAAGTTTTGTTTTATAGAGATTAATGCTTTCTATCATTCTATCGCACTCGGAAATTGCATGCGATGTTGTGAAGATAATTGGGTATTTGTAGTGCGCATTGTGCTCATAGAACTGTTTTGTAATGATGAATGGCTCATATGTTAGTTTCAGTACGTGTTCCATGTCAATTGTGAATAATTCAACAAAATTGCTCATGTTCTTACTTGTTTTTATGCGGCAGAAGAGATCACTGCCGAAAAGTTTAAGGCCAATGCATGCAAATTTCAGTTTGCACAGTATGGCATTTGGTGAAATTCTCATTTTCTGTAGCGACGTGAAAAGCGCATTGAAAAAGAGCATTTCCTGCTTAATTCCATCGTGGACAACTTGAATTTTGTTTAAAAAAATGCTGGAAAATAATTGGCAGTATGCATCGCTTTTCCTGCAGGAATTGATGGGATATTCTAAGTTGCCGGCGTAATCATAGACGATATCGATTAGGCCGACTAGATTATCGTAGTATATTGTTTCGGGAAAATAAAGCTCAAATATTTTATTGGGATTATCCAGCACTGCATTTAAATCGTGCAAGTAATCACTTTGATATGCCGGGCTCTCGAGTAGGCTGGCAATTGCGCTGGCAATGGCAACTTGCACATTTTCATTCCGCAAAGCTACGGCAAAATATAGCAAGTGTTTTATGTCCTTTGACTGTTTAATATCTAATAAATTACATAATATTTGAATGAGAATTGGGATGGTTGCCATCGATGAAAAGGTGGGCAAATTGCAAGTGGTTTCAGTTGGAAAAACGTTGTGTAGAAGAGTCGATTGCAGGTCCTGTGGAGTTGTAATCGCTGGAGAGAGGTCCAAGGTGCATGAGCTATACAGCACCTCGCGAATGTCGCGCTGGATCGATTGCGCGAAAATAACATTAGAATTTTGCATCGCTGCCTTTGCCTCGAAATGATTAATTGAGTATGAATGCTTGAAAAATACCGAATTTACAAATTTCTAGAATATTGCGCTTATCCATGCTCGCCATCGAAGTTTTCTCCATCGGCAATGGGCCGGTGGCGGACTTCTAGAAAATGATTTCCCGTTGCCGTTTTGGATTGAACGGTGTCAGATTTAGTAAAAAACTGCAAAGTTTCACTGAATTTTGCGATACTTTGACGCAAGGATGATATTGTGTAAAATGCATTTCTGCATATTTTTCGCATATTATTTGCCAATGGAAATTGGACGATTGCCTTTGACATGTGTTCCATGAAACTCAAGTGAATTCCATTTACTTGAATGTCTGATGAGAGCAAATAGGTCACATCATTGGCCTCATTTTTCCCATCCGTTTCGGGATGTTCGATGCGATAGATGAGCACGGCAATGATGCCCGCATATATCATCGGATGCGGCCGTTGGGCGGAGAGAAATCTTTCCATGAGCATGTGGAAGGCCCGAACTCCATTGGGTTGGTCGATGGAGCGACTTAACTTGTCCATGTTGTTTACGAAATAGGAGTATGTTGCTTGGCCGGTGGCGGGGATGGAGGTAATTTGCCTGTAGATACTATCCATGAGTGGATCGTGCGATTTCAGCATGTCATGGATAGAAAAATGAACGAGGTAGTTAGTGGTGTATTGGCCGCAAACGCTAATAAAATTCCCCAGCAGAAGTGACCGATAGAGGATGTATAGGGTAAATTGTGTAAATATGGGAGGGTTCTCTGCCGTCAGTATGCACAGATCTAGGCAAAAAAATGCGCTTTCCAAGGCGATGCGCGAATCGGTGCATGTGCGCAGAATCGCGGCATTTTCGACCGTATCATTGGAGAACGCGTCTTGGCTGGTGGGGTTATCCAATCCGCGAGATTCGAGAAGAAAGTAGAGTGCAAACACCAAAAATTTTCCATTTAAGCTTTGAGACTGATGATTATCATTTCGTCGAGACATCGCTTTTAATTCGGATAGGCACAGGGATTTGACGGCTTTGCCGGCCTTGCCAGTGGTTGAAATTTCATCCAGTTGCTGTAAAAATTCCACTATTATTTTGACATTGATCTTGGCCTTAGATTCGTCGAGACTTCTACTCCTATGGTTTACTTTCCAAAATTCCTTGGGCGATGGCATGGGGAAAGAAGTTTTGTCGAATGGCGAATTTGCTGCATCAGGCTTGGGAATGTCATGTGTGTAAAATATGAGCGGCAATGTTTTTTTGAGGGTGAGCAGGTCGAAATTTGCCACACCGCATTGGCCGTCACTGGCTTTTGCGTCGTTGGAAATGTTGCAGAAAATTTTAATGCCGAAAATTCTAAGGCAGACATATGCGAGCATTAGGTGCCGCAGTGAGTTCTCATTGGAAGGTGTTGCAGTGTGCAGTGACTCGGAAAGCGCATCAAAAAATCGCACCACACGCTCTCCTTTTTTGTCTTTTTTGATCACAATTTCCTGCGAAAAAATGTCTAAAAATATGCGACGGCATGAATCATTGTGTGGAGCAGCATTCATGGTGTGCGTGCGAAGATATGCGTAGAAAAAGTTAATCAGGCAGTGCAAATTTTTAGAGTTGGTTTCGGCGGAAAAGTATTGGTGAAATAGCCCGATGTGCGCCGCATTGGAGCTAAGAATAGTTTCTAAACGAGACGGAAGATAACGATTCCAATTGTCATTGCTGATAAATTGGAGATATGTTTCGGTGAAAATATTTTGGATGCATTCATTCTGTACGATCAATATGAAGCGGAATAGTTGAGTGGAGTCCGCCAAAGAATTCATGAGAGCAATTAGGCCCGGCATTTTTTCAGTTTCACAGGGCGTGGTTAGGTCTTGGTCATTGGGGTCCAGACTGAAAAAGTTTTGGCTGAACAGCATGTTTAAAAGATCCGTCGAAGATGCGATTTGCATCGCATCCTTGCTGCCGTGAAACAATTTAATGAGGTCCGATTGGATCTGCTTTGGAAAAATAGTGTCCGTATTCATGGGAAGAGGTGGCATGCATAGCAGAAAATAAAAAATTTGCAAGCCTTTTTTTACCAATCATTTACAACGCGCGATGGCCCGGCCAGATCCCCGGGAGACAGGGATATTTTCCACGGCAAAGGGATTCAATGGCGGGCATTTTTCGAGGAATGGCCAAATTGACGAGTTTATATCGGGTTAATCATGGCGAACTTTATTCGCAGACCACGTCCTTCCCATCCTCCGGCAAGTGGTGACGACCGAATGATTCGCGGATGAAAAATGAAAGAATAAAACCCGCAAACATGGCCATTGGCAGTATCATTAGTGCCATGCGGTATTGCCTCAGTGTGTATTCTCCATAGAAAATTGGCGAAAATCGCTGCTGGAGGTCCATGAAAAATCCGCAGAGGGGCTGTGCCATTCCGCCGAAGAGCATGACGATGGTGTTAATCATGGCCATGGCCGTTGCCTTTAGATGGGACGGATTGAGTTCTACGCTGGCAATGAAGCAGATCACCTGGGGACTGGAAACGAGTCCCAGGAGAAACAGTAGTAGCGCGATGGATGCGATGGAAAAATGCGATGGGATGAGAATGCACAGTAGAAGTATGGTCCCGATGAGGCAGCTAATGGTAAAAAATCGCCGACGGTGGCGCAGATGGTCGGAAAGTGCACCCGCTATTGGGCTGCCTAGGAGCCATCCAAGATACAGCATGCCGTTGGCCATGGCGGCGTGGGATTTGTCGGCGCCGGTGGCCAATTCGATGTAGCGGATTCCCCAAAAGTCCGCAAAGACGATCAGTGGAAAAAATAGGAAGCATGCAACCGCACCGATGATCCAAGTTTGTGGATTTTTGGTGATGGTCCACAGGATTTTCAGGAATGGAGGCATGGATTGCCGGGCGCCATCGGCCCCATTCCGAAGACATGAGCTCTCCTGTGGTCCGCTTGGAAGCCAGCGATATACTGAAAGCGCACATAGGATGCCAAGTCCGCCTGCGAGGACCCATGCATTGCGCCAGTTGAGCCAATTTACAATTTTTGCAATGGGCGTTTGGCCAAGGATTGCTCCGAACATGCCCAGAGCCGTCGTCATTCCGGATAGAAATGCAAGTTTCGACGGCGGAAACCACATCGTGGCGACGTAGACCGTTCCAATGAATGCGAAGGCGGATCCAAATCCCATGAAGAGTCGTCCCAGTGCAAACATAGAAATGTGGGATGCGGGAATGGAAGCGAAAAAGCACCCGAAGGAGACGGAGCAGACAGCGAGGAAAAAGAGTTTTCGGGCGCCGAAGCGGTCAAAAAGTGGTCCCACCACGATTTGCATGGGGCCATAGACCATGTAATAGAGGCCCGTTGCGAAGCCGAGTGTGGTAGCATTTACGTGAAATGTTTGCCGTAAATGGCCTTCCATTACGCTGGGAGCGACGCGAATAAAATATTCGTAGAGGTAGAAAATAGCTGCAGTTAGCCAGGCGCACCAGCCGATCCGGCGATGGTAATTGGTGGATTTTTTGTGTGGATTTTCTTTCATGGCCTATGCATTTACTCTGGGAAAAGTTAAGTTCAACATGGTAGGCATGTCAAATTTTTTTTTAGCTGAGATTGGAGCCCGGTGGAAAATGCTGTGCCATGCCGGCTGCTGGTAGCATCTTTTTTGTGGGCCATTGGAGTTCTAAGCAGCGGAGGACCCCGTCGCCGGTGGCGATTTCGATGGCATCGCCATTTATTCCCAGGACGAGTCCTGGATTTTTTTCATCGCCGCTTTTCCATGGACGCCATTGGGTCCGCCCCACTTTGATTTCCAGCCCATTCATTGGAAAGTAGCACCTCGGCCATGTGACGTAGGCGCGAATCTGCGCATCCAGGTCCTCGGCGGATTTACTAAAGTCGATGAGACCGTCTGATTTTTTAAGCATGTGCACATAGGTCGCCAGAGAATGGTCCTGGAGGGTGGGTTTTTCCCTTCCTAGAACTATGTTGGAAAAATACTTTTCCATGAGCGGGATGGCGATTTCACTCATTTTTTTCCGCAGCGCCGGTGCCGTTTCGGTGGCATCTAGTGGGATGTCCATGCTGCCGTAGATGGGTCCCGCATCCATCTCTTTGACCAATTGCATGAGCGTCATTCCCGTGCGGACCTTCCTTTCCACGATTGCTGCCTCGATGGGACATGGTCCGCGCAATTCCGGCAAAAGGGAGGCATGGAGATTTAAAAATCCAAGAGGAATGGAGGCCAGTAGATTTTCGGGCAGGATATGTCCATAGGCAAAAACCACGCCCATGTCTCCGCCAATGAAGGTCATCCATGGCAAAATTTCCTTTTTGGGATGTGCGGGCTGCAGCAGCGGTGTGCCGCTACCGCGTGCCCAAGCGGCAATGTCGTTGGCCACCAGTTTCATTCCACGGCCGCGGCGCTGGTCCTGGCCGCTAATTACCCCGGCGAGTCGAAAAATTTCACTCTTCCGGCTTGCGAGCCACTGTAGAACTGGCAGGCCGATTCCGTCTGAACCCAGGTAAACAATATTTTTCATCCCGGCAATGGTGCGCGGCTAATGGGCGATTGGCAAGAAATTTTTCTTACCCACTGCGAATGCGTTGCAGTTGGGAATGAATTTATTGCATGCCAGTTAAATTTTAGGCGCAGCGAACTAGTCTGATTTTCTTAGTTCGCTGGATATGGGGTAATCGCTTCGCGCATCATAGCCCTGGCGTGTGCGGTATGTTGCAAATTTTTTTTGCAAATGTTCCAATTTTGTTTTTTTCCCCGCAGTTGTCAGATCGGTATTTTTCTCTATCTCTGCGATATTTTTGTCTTCCTCACTTCTGAGCTTGTTTTCTGCGCACTTTCTATATTCTGATCCTGGGGGGAGTAGGCTCACGGGTATATTATAGTCGTATCGCGCTTCAAAGTTGTGCGCTGCGCGCTCTGATGCAAATGTCTTCAATGTATCTGCAACGAGGGCTTTTTTCAATTTTTCCGGATAGGAAGAATTCTCCGATAGCGATGCAAGGGCGAGATTTTCGTGCTGTTCATACTTTTCTTGCGAATCTAGGTGATCTGGAACAAGGTTAAATTTTTTCTTTAATTCCCCAACGCTCGCTTCCAACAACGTCGTATATTGCTGGCCAATTTCTATTTGTTCACCGTCTGATGTTGTAATAGTTACAATTACTTGGTCGGGTAGGTCTGCATCTTTTAACATTTTTTCTATATTTTCGTGGAAAAATTTCTCCGCATCTTCACCCCTCTTGTTCGTAGCCATAGTGAGATAAACGTGACAATCTGTCTTGGCATTGGCAGCTGTTAGTCCCGACATTTTACTTGCACGAAGAAGGGATGCATCATTTTTACGAAGAAGAAATATCTCATTTGCTTTATTTGTCGTTCTACACATTGTGAATTTCGTGCCAGCCTGAATTGCCATCATGGAGTAATCGTCGTCTTTCATCTTTGAAGTAGAGGAAGCATTTCCAAAGCATAGGCTGCCGTGGCGCATTGTATGATCAGCCATTGCAGAAATTTTATTTTCACTTTCACATTGAAAGGTTGCTATCTCATCAATGACCTCCAATGCATCATATACATCAGTTTGATTACGTTGAGTAAAATTTTCATGCATTTCTGTTTCCTCGTCCATTAGATTCAAAAATGCTTTCCCTCCCCACCCTACTATATCGTCGCGAGAGCAGATCTTTTGGTCCAATAGTGTAAATATATTATCTTTGTTTGCTTGATAGAAAGCATGTTGTTCGTCCGATAGCTTGTTGAATGGTACGTAGTGAGTCTTCTCTCCAAAAAGTTTTTTTAATATTGCGAATAATTGCGAAAGTAAATTGCCAATGCTCTTTGGCGATTTTTCTCTATTTTCACTTTTAAAATTCTGCAATTCGGTTTTTACGGACTCCTTTAGGCTCACGGCTTTTTCCGATTGATTTTCAATATTATTTATTTGTACATACAGCTCGGGCGTTGTATGCAAATTGTCTCGTATCGTCATGATATGTTCTTTCCTTTTAATATTGTTTTTCTCACATAAGCTGCTGCTATATCGCAGTATAAGCTGGACCATCATCCACCTTTTTAGTTTTTGTGTTTTGATCATTAAATTCGGGATACTGTATGTCGGAGAACCCATACTGTTTACAAAGTGTTTCCAGAAAATCTTTCGAATTCTTATACTCTTCTTCTGTTTTAATTTCGAAATGCGATAACATAGCATTAGCAATTTTTTGAAATCCTGAAGCAGTAATTTTCCCATATTGGCCAACTTTGTATTTCATGCGCAACTTGCCAATGGTCGTATATTCTATGCGAGCATCATCGCCGGTGAAAGCGTTACCATGCCTATGGATCTGAACTTCTGTCGTATTGGGAAGATTGCTCATGGCTACTTTTTTTAGTTGTTCTTCACAGAAATTACTACTTTTCATATTATAGCATGTCAAATTGACATAGGCACAGCATTGGCTATTTGTAGTATTAATCGCATTAACTGCCGTACCGATGGAATTGAAATCATCCGTGTTTCCTCTGTTGTTTATCACAGTTGTTATTAGTTTATTTCCATTAGTGATGGCCACTGAAGCAAAATGATTACTTTCCATTGGGTTTCCAAGAAATGGATCATGTCCAGCAAAACCATAGGCCTTATCAATTGCTTCGGAATTGTCCTTACAATCATACGCTACGACGCAATCTGGATTGAAGAATTCATCTTGGTCTTCGGATTGGTTGTTCGTCAGGGTATTAAACTTTTTTTCTTTTCCCATATCTAAATTTTTTTTATCTAAATAATCTAGAATTGGTTTACCGCCTGATTCCTTTATTGTTTCTCTCGACCAAAGTTGCTTTTCGAGTCCTTCCTCTATGAGCTGTAGCGCAGCATTGAATTCTGAATTAGAACTAGGGTCTGGGATGTTCTGATAGGCATCAGCACTTTTTATTCCAAAAAGATTCATAAGAAAGGTGATGAGATTCTTTAGGAATCCATTGGAGATAGTCTTGGCGGTCGAATCATTGGTATTTCCCGGTACCTGTTTCGCAGTTTCTATCTGTGTTAGCATCATGGCTTTATGAAATTTTTGCTCCGAAGTAATGGGCATATCTGATATTGGCATGTACGAATTTTTGTTGGAGGGGATATTTATCATGATTTTATTTCCTTTCGTTTTTGTACTGCATGATGCAGTCACAAAAAAGTTTATATGATTTTTTTCGCATTGCAAGCATAAATTTTTATTTTAGCGTATTCCTCGCGCAACCCGATGAAGCATTTCTTCGAAGATGGAAAATGTATTCGTTGCAACACTATAGCTCTGCTCCATGCTCTGCATATATCCGGTAACGACATTGATTACACTCTGCAGTCGCGCATCGACGTGCTCAATGCACACGCGGATGGAGTTGAGAAATAGGCGCAATTCTTCCTTTGATACCATGAAATGGACCTGTTGATTTAATACCTCCTTTATGGTATAAAATTCTCGATTCATTACCCTTGCAACGGGTTTTTCATCGCAGACAGATATGGCAAACGAATCAAACATTTTTACGCCAAATTCCTCATCGGCACCTGTTTCATAGGTAGAACCATCATCTCTGAAATTGACCCGCCAATACTGGCGGGCTGCTATTTCATCCTTGTAGCCAAAGAATTTGAATATGTCCTCAATAAATGTATTGTCAAAAACGGAAAATGGGGGCTTATCATGTTGATAATTTTCCATATTGAAATAGTTGTTGGTTAGTAGCACGTTATTCTCATCCATTAGGTTGTAATTATTCTTCAAAAAGGCATCGTACTTCGCTTTATTTTCGCAATCGTCACTACTAACGGTATGCATTGCCGCTTTTTTACCTTTGCCGGCTTCCGGGCCAAGAAAAAAATACTTATGCTCAGCATTGCCGAATTGGAAGAGATGTGAGAAATAGTAGTGATAGAGCTGCGGAGTGATTTTTTTTGTTAAAACATTGATCGGAAGTTCGACATCCTGCTCTACGAGAGATTCTAGAAAAGTAAAGCTGATCCACTGAACTGCCGAGTCGGAGTCATCCGCGTCAAAGTTGGTCTGCGTATTGCTAGCAGCATAGTACAAATCGTCCAAAAGCTCAAGGGTTTTCCGGTATTCGTCCGCCTGCATGAGGAGATCAACCAGGATAGATTGTATGCGGTGGCTGACCTCAAATGTGATGCCGAGGACCAGGAGGACGGTATTGAGATAGTTTCGCACCTGCGGCGATGGAATATATACTTGAGAGTAGTGGAGGTATACGTGCTGCCCGTCCGGCCGTATGACGTGCACAAATTCGCCCTTTTTTGTTGTTGCATGGGCAGCTGAGCCGTCTGGCCGAATTTGGTAGTAGGCCAAATTTCCGTCAAGATCTTTCTCAAAGCATTCCTCATCGAATCTCGTGACCAAGCGATTTTTTTTGGCAACTGCAAATTCCTCGTCGCGTATGTAAAGAGAATCTACACTTTCCCGAAAAACACTCTCGCCGTAGAGATCTGAGAGCTTTTGTATCCTTGTCCTTGAAATTGCCATGGCGTCCTCCCTTTTGTTCAACGTGATGGCGCAATTAGAATGAAAATTTCAATCACTGCACCATTCATTGTGAATGGGGAGTTTAATTGAATAACTGCAAAAGGTCAAAAAAAATGTAAAAAAAATTTAAGCAAACCTAAGTTCTTTAGTGGTAGCGTTTACAGCCCATGCCATTTGCACGATGGACAAAATTGTGGCTATTTTGCTTTCCCCAATGTGTGAAGTGATGCGGCCATGGAAGCTTTTTAATCGGCTGCGGTTTCATTGGCCAGCACTTTGCGAGTGCTGGGACAGCCCATGCGTAGCCATCCATTGATGAAAATATCTAAATTTCCATCCATCACTCCCTGCACATCGCTGGTTTCAATGGCCGTGCGCAGATCTTTTACCATTTGGTAGGGCTGAAATACATAGCTGCGAATTTGGTTTCCCCAGCCAATTTCGCCCTTTTCGCCGTAGAATTTCTCCATGGATGATCGCTTTTCATCCTCCATGCGATTGTAGATTCGGGCACGCAGCGTTCGCATGGCGGCGCTGCGATTTTTTTGCTGGGACCGCTCATTTTGGCAAACGACGACGATGCCTGTGGGAATATGGGTAATGCGGATGGCCGATTCCGTCTTATTGACATGCTGTCCACCCTTGCCGCTGGAACGAAATGTGTCGATACGCAGGTCTTCGTCGCGGATATCAATTTCCATGTCGTCTTCAATTTCCGCAATTACATCCACGGAGCAGAAGGATGTGTGGCGGCGTCTATTGGAATCAAATGGGCTGATGCGCACGAGCCGATGTACGCCCCGCTCCGCCTTTGCATAGCCGTAGGCGTTGGTTCCGATGATGCGAAAACTGGCCCGGGATATGCCCGCCTCTTCGCCCGGTTGTACGTCCTGCAATTCCGTTTGAAATCCTCGTAAATCTGCCCAGCGAATGTACATGCGCAGCAGCATGTCCGCCCAATCGCAGGCCTCCGTTCCGCCGGCTCCCGAGTGAATGCTCACAATGGCATTGCTTCCATCGCGGACACCGCACAGAAAGGCGCGCAATTCCGCATCATCCATTTGCTTTTTTATTTCTTCGCAAAGGCGGATCGCATCCGCGAGGTCTTTGCCCATTTCTTCCGGCGAACAAGATTCCAGCAGCTCCACATAGATGCGCAAATTGTCCAGATTTCCACGCAAGCCTTCGCACAGGGCAACGGATCTTTTCAGGCCACTGCATTCATCGATGATTTCCCTTGAAGATTCTGGGGAGTTCCAAAATGTGCCCTGGGCCATTTTTTCCTCCAATTCTGCAACGCGTCGCTTCCGCTTTTCCAGTTCGAAAAACATGCACAAGTGTCCATAGCGCCCATCGAGCAGCTCCAGCTCTTCCCTCAATTCTGCCAACGTCTCAGCCATCGATCCTCTGAATAAATTTCCAGGCCATCATCAAGTCTGGGAAGTGGCCAAGGCAAATCTTTTTTGAATTTTTCAGCGGCTGTGGTTGCCCACCTTTGGAAAGTAGTAGGCCGCGGCTTCCCGCGTTGCTTGCCATCTGCATGTCGCATTCGCTATCGCCAATTACCCAGCAATGGCCAGGATTCAAACGGTGGCGAGCAAACATTTCGTTGAGAAATTTCGGCGATGGTTTTCGATAGCCGTCGGGATTTTCAGAAGTCCCTGTTGATATGCAAATTTCAGAAAATACATCGGGAATGCCGATCAAATCGACGAGTTGCCGATTGCAAGCGTGCACGTCTTCCATGGAGAAATAGCCCCGCCCAACGCCGCTTTGGTTGGTTACGAGAAAAATAAAATAGCCGGCCTCATACGCAGCGTGGAGAATTTCCCTGGCGTGGGCGCAGAGGATAATTTTTTGGGGATCAAAAATATATCCGCCCTCATTTTCATTTAGCGTATTGTCACGGTCAAAAAACAGCGCCCGATTTTTCACGGATGGAAAAAATGACCTTCCTATAAGTTTTTTCGCGGTGGAAATGTGAACATCCCCGTCTTTGGGCTCGCGCTCCAATGCAGGGAATGATTCACACATCCCATTGGTCTACCTGATTTCCTTTTGCAATTTTTTCATTGCGCCTTCCAATTCATCGCGGCCTTCGAGCACTTTTCCTGCGTGAATGTATTCCAGTCCCTTTTCAATGGCCGATTGCGCATCCACGGGTCGCTTTGCCTTGGCGAAGCAGTCCGCTGCGTAGTAGCAAAGCAGAGGATCTTCGAACATTTGCATGTAGAGCTCATAAATTTTTATGGCCGCTTCAATTCCGTTCGTTTGCCATTCGCAAAGTGCGAGCATGATGAACGGTTGAATTTGAATTTCTTCAATGAATAGGCGAACAATGACGGAAAACATCGCGCTTGCCGACTTATAGTCACCGCCCTCGTACCTTTTCATTGCAATGCCATTTAGCACCTGATAATCACCTTCTCTAAGCACACCTTTGAGTGTTTGCTTTTCCGCCGGTGAATTCATCAGCTTCGGAAGTGCGTCTTTGATGCGATCAAAGATGTCCTTCGCCTGATCTCGCTCATCGTGCTCCAGAAAACGCTCCACGCCTTCCATTGCAATCAGTTCCCCTTCTTCGAGAACCTTTTGAATTTCGTGCTTCCGCCGTTCCTTACGCATTTCCGGTGCCTCAAATTGGTTCGGCTCTTCCTCCTTAACCACTTCTTCAGCAACTTTTTCCGCAATATCTTCAAGCATCCGCTTTTGTTCTTCTGTTAGTTCTGGCATGATTCAATCTCCACTTGATGGATCCCCGAAAGGAATCCCTATTACTATGTAAGCCCAAGTTTTTTTGAATGCAAAAAAAGTTTAAAAAATTTTCAAAATTTTTTCCTAGCCCATGACTTTTTCTGACAGCGGCAGCATTTGGCCATTGCGAAATATGGTGACCTGATTGGTGCTCTGCGAAACGACGACGGCGATGCTATCCGTTGCCTTGGAGATGGCGGCGGCGGACATGTGTCTCGTTCCAAATCCCCCCGGCAGCACGATGCCCTGATTGGTCACCGTGACCATCGTTCCCGCGGCCTCCAGTACGCCATCGCCGTCGACAATGAAAGCGCCGTCCAGAGATGCGAATTCCTTGATTGTCTCATCGATGAATGGATTGAGAACATTGCGTTCCTGTCGCGGATATCCCTGAAATGGGTTGAGGATCAGAGAGCGGTAGTGATTTTTTATTTTCCCATGGCTTCCCAATATAAACATGGCGCCCAGCGGCTTTCCCTCGCGTCCCTCCAGGGCAATTTCATGGGCAATGGCAACGATGCGTTCGAATACCTCCGGCTTGACGTCCTTTGGAACGAGCCCGCGGCGAGTATTAAATAGAGATTTATATTTCACTGCAACGTCCATTACGAGCAGACAATCGAAGCGGTTGCTCTCCGATCCGCTGCCGACGCAGCAAATTTTTTCATCCCGTGAGATGAGCCGGCGATTGAGGGCCAGCAGAATGGCGCTGTGCATCTGCATGAGTCGCATTTCCGAGTAATTGGCAATGCTGAGCATGTGGTCAATTTCGCAGTCGGGGGGGATGTCTTCCGGCAATCGTCCACTGATGAGTATGCGATTGAGGCCGCGGAAGTATTGGCCAAATGGAAACCATTCGCTGAGGGCGTCGGGAAAGAGAAAAATCGATTGGCACTCGGAGCTCAGGGCCAGTTGAAATGCCTCCTTTAGAAAAATGCGCTGTCCCCTCGTTTTTTGCTGCTCCACATCCAATTGGGGCTGGCGTTGCCGGAAGATGCGGAGCCAATTTTCGTAGAATTTTGTCAGTGTCTGGTCCTTCGTGAGCGAAAGCACCTTCTGCGGGTCATGGAATTCGCGGGCCAATTTGGCCAATACGGTGAGGTGTCGATCGCCATCTTCATTAAACAGAAGCAAAATAAGCAGCCGCACCTCGCCGTAGTCCGATTGCAGGTCCGACTGGAGCCCGCCGTGGCAGCGGCCTATGGCAATTAGGCAGGGGCGCTTGATGGGCAGCTTCAGATGGGGAATGGCGATGCCGTTGCCCAAATTGGTCGGAGTTTGCTTTTCCTGGGATAGCAGGTCTTCGATGATCCTATCCTGGTTCAAATTCAGCGTTGGCGGAAAGGTTTTCAGCAGCTCGCGCAGTGCGCCCTCTACGGTTGTACTGCGAATGTTAACGAGACGATCGCGGGCAAAATAGGCGGATAGTAGCATTTGATTGTAAATAATTTATTATTGACTCTTTCATATTCAAGCTATTTATTTACAAAATTTTTTAGCAACGATTGATGAAATATTGGATATGGGTTGAGGATTCCTTTCACGGAAAATAATTCCTTGATTTTGCTTAGTATAACTATTTTCATCGCAGTGAGTTTTGCGCATATGGAGTGGCGGGATGGGGATGCGATGCCGGCGGCGGTGGACGGCGACAGGATCGATGGGACGGGGAGTCCAAGAAAGATTATTCACATCGACATGGATGCATTTTTTGCATCCGTCGAGCAGCGGGAATTTCCGCATTTGCGAGGAAAGCCAATCATTGTCGGCGGAAGCCCGAGCCAGCGGGGCGTTGTCTGCACCTGCTCCTACGAGGCACGGTCATTCGGCATTTGCTCGGGCATGGCAACGTCGCAGGCATTAAAGCTCTGCCCCAATGCCATACTAATGCCCGTTCGCATGGATTTATACTGCCGCATATCGGAGGAGATATTTAAAATTTTTAGTGAATTTACGCCCGTCGTTGAGCCATTATCCATTGATGAGGGCTACTTGGACGTGACGGCAAACTTTAAAAATAATCCTTCGGCGGTCAGCATTGCCCAGGAAATTCAGAGAAAAATTTTACAAAAAACGGGGCTAAGTTCATCCGCGGGGGTATCCTATAACCTGTTTCTTGCCAAAGTCGCATCCGCAATGAGAAAGCCGGGAGGCCTCACCGTTATCCACCCCAGGCGCGCCATCGCATTTTTGGAATCCCTGCCCATCGAAAAATTCTACGGCATCGGTCGGGTCACTGCGAGGCGCCTGGAAAGATTGAATATCCATCGGGGAAGGGATTTGAAAATGCTTTCCAGAGAAAGGCTGATGGAGCTCCTCGGAAAGCGTGGTCACTACTACTACGATGTGGTGCGCGGCATCGATTCCCGGGAGGTGACGCCCGTTCGCAAGCGCAAATCATTTGGCCGCGAAATCACATTTCCACGGGATACCAACGACCTGCAATTCTTGGAAAGGGAAGTATCAAATATCAGCAATTGCGTCGCCCTCATGCTTTCGGAAGAAAAATTGTGGGGAAAGACGCTTACGCTTAAGGTGAAATTTGCCGACTTCCGCCAAATTACGCGCAGCTATTCCTTCTACTATCCCATCAATAGCGGCCAATCCATCGAAGAAATCACCATGCATCTGCTGAGAAGGTGCGTTGCCGAAGATCGGCGAAAGATTCGCCTGGTTGGAGTGGCAATTTCCCGCCTGTTTTCCGATGCGTCGGGCATGGCCAATGGAGTGGCTGTGCAGCAGGAATTTTCCTTTGCCCGCGAGGTAACGCAACTCTGCTATGGCTGATTGCAAGCGCTGCAAATGGACCAAGCTGCGGAGGGGCGTTTTCCCATTTTTCGGACAATGGGGGATTTGCATTGGGAAATTTTAATTTTCCCAGTCCACGCCATTCCAGCTGAGTGCCCGTGCGCCGGGATTGACGGCCCGGCGTATGTCTACCGTTGCAAGGCCGCTGTCGTGGCAGAAAAATGGTGGATTTTTAGGGTCAATGAATTCAAAAAACTCAACGTGACCATCGAGAAAGACCACCAATCCACCTCTTTCGCCGTAGACGCCGCCGGAGGCACCCGTTGATTTTCTCCAATGGCCCATTTCCGGATCGAGGCCACGGGTGTAGGCCAATGGCGTCGTCGAGGGCGGGGCATCCGATGCAATGCCGGCAATGACAGTGACACTAAGTGGATAGCTGCGAAATGCTTCATCGACCTCCCAATTGCCGTCGGCGTAGCGGCCAATGCTCTTCGGCGCGGGGCGCGGATCCCGCTCCACTAAATAGTCGTCGGGAAATATGTAGATGGCGCCATCATTTATCGATGCCTGCCGGGCAAGTGTGCCTGCCCACTGCCACAGACAATCGGCGGAACGCAATTCCCAAGGAGAACCTCCGCCATTGGCATAGTTTTGGTAGGCAATGGCAATTTGCCGCATATTATTCATCGCCCGCGCCCTCCGGGCGCGGGCGAGCAATCCGCCGATGGATGGCGTAAGAAGTGTCGCTAAAATGCTGATGATAGCAATGACTGCTAGAACTTCGATGAGTGTAAATCCACGCTTATTCTGTTCCATGGTGGAGGTCAGCATAGGGCAGTGGATAGGCTTTGCAATGCCCAATGATTTCTTTCCTCACGGCGGCCACGATCTCCCCATCTCCGCCCCGTGACAGCAGGAAATGGATCCATTGGGCAATTTTTTCCATATCTTCACCCCCCATGCCGCGAGTTGTGACGGCGGCCGTTCCCAGGCGTAGACCGCTCGTCTGAAAGGCACTGCGAGATTCCCCAGGCACCGTGTTGCGATTTGTAGTAATGTTGGCGGATTCAAGAATGATCTGCGCCTCCCTTCCGCCCATGTCGGGGAAATTTTTCCGCAGATCAACGAGCATGAGGTGATTGTCCGTTCCGCCGGAAGTGATGGCAAATCCTAGGCGCTCCAGGGCATTGGCTAAAATTTGCGCATTGCCAATGACCTGCCTCTGATACTCGACAAATTCCGGCTGCATCGCTTCCAGAAAACAAATGGCCTTGGCGGCAATGGTGTGCATGAGCGGCCCCCCCTGGTTTCCTGGAAAGACGGAGGAGTCGATGACCTTGGCGAATTTTTCCCTGCACAGAATAAACCCGCCCCTTGGTCCGCGCAACGTCTTGTGGGTAGTGCTGGTGACAAAATCGCAGTGGGGGACTGGGGACGGATGGAGCCCTGCAGCAACGAGTCCGGCGATGTGCGCCATGTCGGCCATGATGAGCGCACCGTTACTGTGGGCGATGTGTGCTGCCCGCTCAAAATCAATGGTCCGGGGGTAAGCGGACGCGCCAACGATGACGAGTTTGGGCTTTTCCCTGGCGGCAATTTGCTCCATGGCATCGTAGTCGATGATTCCCGTCATCCCAAGGGTTCCATAGGAGGAAATGGAATAGAGCATTCCGCTGAGATTTTTTTCGTAGCCGTGAGTGAGGTGGCCGCCGTGGCTCAGGGACATGGCCAAAATTCGATCCTTTGGCTGGAGAATGGCCGTATAAACCGATAAATTTGCCTGGGATCCCGAATGGGGTTGCACGTTGGCGTGCTCTGCCCCGAAGAGCTGTTTTACTCGGTCGATGGCCAACTGCTCCACCCGATCAACGAACTCGCAGCCTCCGTAGTAGCGGCGATAGGGATAGCCTTCCGCATATTTGTTTGTAAGCACAGATCCCATTGCTTCCATCACCCTCGGCGAAGTAAAATTTTCCGATGCAATTAGTTCAATGTGTGATTCCTGGCGCATTCGCTCACTGCGAATTGCCTCGGCGATTTCCCGGTCAAAGTCTTCCATGGCGGATATTAGCATACTGCACTCTCGTTTCAATTGGAGGAAACAAACTTCTAGCCCG